>CALCNV010000117.1 GCA_937897645.1 uncultured Lysobacteraceae bacterium | reverse complement strand
CCGATGAAGGACAAGGCCGGCTACGACCAGGTGCTGCAGACCATGACCGGCATGTGCGCGCTGCAGGGCAAGCGCGGCGGCGCACCGGAAATCATCTACGGATCGGTAGTGGATTACTACGCGGCGGCGCTGGTGGCCGCGGGCGTGTCGTCGGCCCTGTACGAACGCGAGCGCAGCGGCCTTGGCCAGTTCGTCGGCGTGTCCTTGCTACGCAGCGCGCTGACCATGCAGTCCGCGCGCATGATCTGGGCCGAAGGCGAATCACTCGATATCGGCCGCGACATGCGTTCCGGTGGCGTGACCGGCATCCATCCCACCCGCGAGGGACATATCTACATCTCCGCCAACACGCCGCGGTTCTGGAAGGCCTTGTGCGACAAGACTGGCCTGCAAGAGCTGGAGCAAAACGAGCGTTACGACACGGTGCGTAAGCGCGCCCACCACGCCAACGAGATCGTCCCGCTCCTGCATGCGGCGCTCATGCAGCACAGTGCGCTGGAATGGGAAGAGGTGTTCGGCGATGACGTGCCCTGTGCCGCTGCTCGCCGGGTCGAAGACATGTTCGATCATCCGCAGGTGCTGGCCGAAGACATGGTCGGCGACATCGAACATCCGGTGATCGGCCGTTACCGCGGCGTCACCCGTCCGATTACGTTCGGGCGCACGCCGGGGCCGGATCCGTTCGCGGCGCCGGTGTTCACGCCGGATGAGGCAAGTCTTGAAGCGGCCAAGAGTTTGAAGTCCGGCCAAGGCTGAGTCGAATTGGCTTGTAGAGCCGGGTTCGCTCGGCATTTTTTACGATGAATTTACGGCTGCTTCCCGTGGCCGCCTAGCGTCTTTACGCCAGCCCGCCTGACACTGACCACCTCGAAATCAATGAGGAGTGCGGCAATGCCCGGTTGGCTGTCGTTGGTGTGTGGCATCGCGGTGATCGTGTCGGCGGCGTACCTGCTGCTGGTGATCCTGCGTCCGGAAAAGTTCTGAGCGGGCCGCGACGATGATCGAAGTCCTGCTCGTCTTCCTGCTGGCCATCGGCCTGGGCTGGCCCTTGGGCCTCTATCTGGCCAAGGTCATGCGTGGTGCGCCCATGCGTGGCGACCGCGTGTTCGCTTGGCTGGAAAAACCGGTCTATCGCCTGCTTGGCGCCGATCCGCGGCACGGCATGGATTGGCGCGGATATGGGAAGGCATTCCTGCTCAGCAATTTCGCAGTGGGTGTGTTGGTGTGGGTGCTTTTCATGACCCAGGCCTGGTTGCCGCTCAATCCCGATGCCATCCCCAACATGCGTTGGGACCTGGCGCTGCACACCATGGTGTCCTTCCTCACCAACACCAACCAGCAGCATTACTCCGGACAGGCGCAGCTGTCCTACCTGTCGCAAATGGTCGGCATCGTCGGCCTGCAGGTGGTGACGCCGATGATGGGCCTAGCCCTGGTGGTGGCGACTTTGCGCGCGCTGTTTGGCGGCAAGGATCACGGTGCGGACGGAAACGCACATCGAAATCCGCAGGAATCGGGCGAAGCCAACGTAGGCAATTACTGGGCCGACGTCACCCGCGCCAGCGTGCGTTTCATGCTGCCGCTGTGCTTGCTGTGGTCGTTGCTGCTGACTTGGCAGGGGGTTCCTGCAACCTTGACTTCAGGTCCAACCGTGATGCCCATCGACGCAAGCGCGCAGATGACGGAACAGAAAATCCCGCTCGGTCCCGTCGCGGCGATGGTCGCGGCCAAGCAACTCGGTACCAACGGCGGCGGCTGGTATGGGCCGAACAGTTCAGTGCCGTTGGAAAACCCGACGCCACTTTCCAACCTGCTGGAAGTACTCGGCATCGTGCTGATACCGATCGCCGTCGTCTTCATGGTCGGTCCGCTGGTGGGACGCAGGAAACTAACAGCGCTGGTGTTCGGCAGCATGATGTTGATGTCGTCGGCGTCGACCGGCTTTGCCGTCTGGTCGGAAGCGCACTCCAGTACCGCCGTGGACGTGGCCTTGATGGAAGGAAAAGAGGTGCGCTTCGGCGCCGAAGCTTCCGCGCTGTGGGCTTCGGTCACGACCCAGACATCGAATGGCTCGGTCAACGCCATGCACGATTCGCTCGCGCCGCTGACCGGCCTGGATACGCTGGTCAACATGCTGGTGAATGCAATCTGGGGCGGCATTGGTTGCGGACTGCAGCAATTCCTGGTCTACCTGCTGCTGGCTGTGTTCCTCGCCGGCCTGATGACCGGGCGCACGCCGGAGCTATTCGGTCGGAAGATCGAAGCACCCGAAGTAAAGTTGCTGGCGCTGCTGATCCTGCTGCAGCCGCTGGTCATACTCGGCTTCACCGCGGTGACGCTCGCGGTCCCGTCGATCACGGGCAACTCCAATCCCGGCTTCCATGGCATCAGCCAGGTGTTCTACGAGTACACCTCGGCCTTTGCCAACAACGGTTCCGGTTTCGAAGGACTGGGCGATGCAACGTACTGGTGGAACCTGAGCGCCACCGTGGTACTGGTATTGGGTCGCTACCCCGCGTTGATCGTTCCACTAGCGGTCGCTGCCTTGATGGCGCGCAAGCGTCCGACTCCGGAAAGCGCCGGCAGCCTGCGTATCGAAACGCCCACGTTTGCGTTGACCCTGATTGCGGTGGTGCTGGTGCTGACCGTGCTGCAGTTCCTGCCTGCGCTGGTGCTGGGGCCGATTGCCGATCACCTCGCCCTGAGCACTATGGCGCACTGAGGATATTGAAATGAGCGAAATCACTTTCCAGGAAAAACGCCCGCGCCAACCTGCCTTGGTGGACACCGCTGCCCTGCGCATCGCGACGCGTGATGCCTTCGTCAAGTTGTCGCCACGACACCTGCTGAAAAGCCCGGTCATGGCCATCGTGTTGCTGGGTACGCTGCTGTCTGCCGTCATCACCTTGGCGGGGCAGGCTTCGCCGGGCTTCGGCTGGTCGGTCACCGTGATCCTGTTGGTCACCGTGCTGTTCGGCAATTTCGCCGAAGCGATCGCCGAAGCGCGTGGTCGCGGCCAGGCGTCCTCGTTGCGACGTGCGCGCAAAGACCTGGTGGCGCGCAAGCAGGATGTTGGCGGTACGGAGCGCAACGTGCCTGCCGCCGAACTGCGTCCCGGCGATACGGTGATCGTCAGTGCAGGCGAACAGATTCCCGCCGATGGCGAGATCATCCAGGGCCTGGCGACCATCAACGAATCCGCCGTCACCGGCGAATCCGCGCCGGTGTTGCGTGAAGCCGGCACCGACCGCTCCGGCGTGATTGGCGGCACCAAGGTGCTGTCGGATGAAATCATCATCCGCATCACCGCCGAGCCTGGCCACAGCTTCCTCGATCGCATGATCGCGCTGGTCGAAGGCGCCAACCGGCAGAAGACCCCGAACGAAATCGCCTTGACCATGTTGCTCGCGGCGATGACGCTCACCTTCCTGATCGTGGTCGCTACCTTGCCGGTCATCGGTGCCTTCGTCGATGTGAAAGTCGCGCCGCTGCTGCTGATCGCTCTGTTGGTGTGCCTGATCCCGACCACGATTGGCGGCCTGCTGCCTGCGATCGGCATTGCCGGCATGAACCGCGCGCTGTCGGCGAACGTGCTCGCCAAGTCCGGCAAGGCAGTGGAAGTTGCCGGCGACGTGGACGTGCTGCTGCTCGACAAGACCGGCACGATTACCCATGGCGACCGGCAGGCGACGGTGTTCCATCCGGTGGCCGGCGTGGATGCCGGTCTGCTGCGTGAAGCGGCGCTGCTGGCTTCGCTGGCGGACCCGACGCCCGAAGGGAAATCCATCGTCAAGCTGGCCCGCGAGCAGGGCTGCACCACGCCGGAGCCCGCCCGTGCCCATTACCTGCAATTTACAGCGCAGACGCGCATGTCCGGCGTGGATCTGGAGGATGGTCGTGGCAACCTCCGTACGATCCGGAAAGGTGCCGGCGATGCGATCAAGCGCCACGTGGAAGCACAGGGAAGCGTCGCGTCGAACGAACTCACGGCGCGCATCGAGCAGGTGGCACGTGGTGGTGCCACGCCTTTGGTGGTCAGCGAAGGCAAGCATGTGCTGGGCGTGGTCGAACTGTCCGATGTGGTCAAGCACGGCGTGAAGGAGAAGTTCGCCCGGCTTCGGGCCATGGGCGTGCGCACGGTCATGATCACCGGCGACAATCCGCTGACGGCAGCGGCCATTGCGGCCGAGGCCGGCGTGGACGACTACATCGCTGAGGCCACGCCGGAAGACAAGCTGGCGCGCATACGCCTGGAACAGTCACGTGGCAGCCTGGTCGCCATGGTCGGCGACGGCACCAACGATGCACCCGCGTTGGCGCAGGCCGACGTAGGCCTGGCCATGAACTCCGGCACGCAGGCGGCGAAGGAAGCCGGCAACATGGTCGACCTGGATTCCGATCCCGCCAAATTGCTTGCCGTGGTCGAAGTCGGCAAGCAGCAGCTGATCACGCGAGGTGCCTTGACCACGTTCTCGCTGGCCAACGACGTGTCGAAATATTTCGCGATCCTGCCGGCCCTGTTCGCCGCGGCGATCCCGTCCATGGCGGCCTTGAATGTGATGCGCCTGTCCAGCCCAAACAATGCCGTGCTGGCCGCGCTGATCTTCAACGCGTTGATCATCCCGGCTTTGATCCCACTCGCATTGCGTGGCGTGCGCTTCAAACCCGCAGGCGCCACGGTCTTGTTGCGCAGGAACATGCTGATGTACGGCGTGGGCGGCATAGTGCTGCCGTTCGTGGCCATCAAGTTGATCGACATGGCGCTGGTCGCCACGATCGGGGTATGAGGAAAAACATGAACTCCACACCATCACAACTACAGCACAAAAACGCCGGCCTGCTCCGTGGCTCTGCCGCTTTCGCGCTGGTCATCCTGCTCGGCATGGGCTTTCTCTACTCGCTCGCCGGCACGGCACTCGGTCGTGCGCTGTTTCCGCAACAGGCCACGGGCAGCATCGTCATGCGCAACGGCAAGGCCGTCGGCTCATCGCTGGTCGCACAACCGTTCGCCGATCCGCGCTACTTCCAGCCGCGCCCGTCCGCCGCGGGCTACGACCCGATGTCGGCTGCCGGCAGCAACCAGGCACGCACAAATCCTGAGCTGCGAAAGCGCATCGATGAAGCCACGGCCTCGGTGGCCAAGCGCGATGGGATCGCCATGCGGGATGTGCCAGCCGATCTGGTGACCCAATCTGGTGGAGGTCTGGATCCGGACATATCGCCCGCTGGTGCAGAAGTGCAAATTGAGCGCGTTGCACTGGTCCGTAACCTGGATCCGAAGTGGGTGAGGGAAATGGTTGCGGCGCATACACGTGGACCACAGTTGGGGCTCCTTGGCCAGCAGCGCGTCAACGTTTTGGAGCTGAATATGGCATTGGATGCGCAGCAATAGATGTGTGTAAAAAAAAGGGGATCGTCATTCCCGGGAAGGCGGGAACCCAGCGACTTGGATTTGCGCGAGGTTATTGCTCTAAAAGCAACGTCCCTGGGTTCCCGCCTTCGCGGGAATGACGATCCGAATCATTAGTAATCGAAGGCAGCGTCAAGATCGAGAAGATCAAGAACGGCAAGTTGACAATCATTGGCGCACAATCATTGCATGATCGACCCTCGTACCCACCAGGCCGATGCCCTGATCGGCGAACTCCGCCGCGAAGGTAGCGGGCGGCTCACTATTTTCCTTGGCGCCGCCCCTGGCGTGGGAAAGACCTACGCCATGCTGTCGCGCGCCCGCGAACTGCACAAGCACAGCATCGACGTGGTGGTCGGCATCGTCGAAACCCACGGTCGTAGTGAAACCGCCGCACTGCTGGATGGCCTGGAGCTGATACCGCGCGCGCGCCTGCAGTATCGCGAGCGGACCTTTGAGGAAATGGATCTCGACGCGATCCTCGCGCGCAAGCCTGCCATCGTGCTGGTCGACGAACTCGCGCATCGGAACGCCACCGGCAGCCGCCACGAGCGCCGCTGGCAGGACGTGGTGGAATTGCTGGATGCCGGCATCGACGTCCATACCACCATCAACATCCAGCACCTGGAAAGCCTCAACGACGTGGTGTTCCGCATCACCGGGGTGCGGGTCAGCGAGACCGTGCCGGACTCGGTCTTTGATCGCCTGCGCGACATCGTGCTGGTCGACCTGCCGCCGCGTGAACTGATCGAACGCTTGCGCCAGGGCAAGGTCTACGTGCCAGACCAGGCGGCGCAGGCATTGCAGACGTTCTTCTCCCCGTCCAACCTCATCGCGCTGCGCGAACTGGCGATGCAGACCGCGGCGGACCGCGTGGACAGCGACCTGCGCGAAACCCATGCCGCACGCGGCCTCTCCGGAATGAACGTACGTCGCCGCGTGCTCGTCGCCATCGACGGACTCGGCCAATCCGAATACCTGGTACGCGTCGCGCGGCGCCTGGCCGAACGCCGCGATGCGCCCTGGGTCGTGGTCACCGTGCAGACCGGCGTTGCCGATGAAGCCCGCCAGCAGGAACTCGACCAGGCCTTCGCCCTTGCAAGGAAGCTCGGTGCGGAAACCGAAGTACTGAATGGCACAAGCATCGCCGACGCCTTGCTCGACCACGCCGGTCGCACCGGTGTCTCCGCCATCGTGCTGGGGCGCACGCGCGAGCGGCCCGTGGCGCGCATGTTCAATCGCACCCTGACCCAACAGCTGTTGCAACGTGGTGCGCATTTCGAACTCACCATCGTCAATACGCCGGAAGCCCGAGCACGTTCGCGTCGCGAGTCGCACGCAACGCGTCTTGGGTTCACGCGCCATGACTCCGCCCTGGTGCTGCTGGCGACCGTCTTGGCGGTGGCCATCGCATGGCTGGCCGAGCGCTGGGTTGGGCTGGACGACCTGTCCATGGTCTTCATCGTCGCCGTGGTGCTGGTCGCTGCCCGCACGCGCATGACCGCCGCGGTGGCCACGGCTGTGCTGTGTTTCCTTGCCTACAACTTCTTCTTCATCGCGCCGCGCTTCACTTTCAACATCGGCGCACGCCAGGGCGTGACCACGGTGTTCCTGTTCCTGGTCGCGGCACTGGTCGCGGGCCGGCTCGCCGCGAAATTGCGAATGCAGGTCGTCGCTTTGCGCGCCGCCAACACACACGCCACGTCGCTGCAGGAACTGGGTCGCCAACTCGCCAGCGCTGCCGACCTGGGGCAGGTGTTGGCCGCTGGACGCGTCGCCTTGCAGGCGACCTTCGACGTACCGGCCTGGATTCGCATCGGTGATGGACTTGCCTCCAGCGAAGGCGCCACGCTCAGTGCCACCGACCTGGCGGCGGCCGAATGGGCGCAGCGCCACGGACAGGCCACCGGACGCTACACCGACACGCTCGCTGGGTCGCCGTGGTGGTTCCTGCCGGTGAAGAGTGATCGCGACACCATCGGCGTCGCCGGCCTGCGCTTCGCCACCGGATACCCGCGGCTGGCGTTTGAACAGCGTCGACTGGCCGAGGCCATGGTCGACGACATCGGCCAGGCCGCGCTGCGCACTCGCCTGGTCTCCGACCTGGAGAGTGCGCGCGTCAATGGCGAAACCGAGCGCCTGCGTTCGGCGCTGCTGTCGTCGGTATCGCACGACCTGCGTTCCCCGCTGTCGTCAATGATCGGTTCCGCCAGCAGCCTTGCGAACTATTCCGACGCAATGGATGCGGAAGACCGCAAGAGCCTGCTCGATACCATCCAGATGGAAGGCGAACGACTGGATCGCTACATCCAGAACCTGCTGGACATGACCCGGCTGGGCCACACCGGACTGACGTTGAATCGCGACTGGATTGGAGTGGACGAGCTGATCGGCTCTGCGACCGGCCGGTTGTTGCGCTACCAGCCCGAAGTGAAGCTGCGCATCACCGTGGAACCAGGGCTCAAACCGATCTGGGTGCACCCGGCCTTGCTTGAGCAGGCACTCTTCAACGTGCTGGAAAATGCGGCGAAGTTCTCGCCGTCCGATCAAGCCGTGGAAGTCGACGCGCGCCTGCTCGAAGGGAAGTTGCGCATCGATGTACGTGACCACGGGCCGGGCATACCGGAAGAAGAACGCGCACGCATCTTCGACATGTTCTACAGCGTTGAGCGCGGTGACCGCGGGCGCAACGGCACCGGTCTGGGGCTGACCATCAGCCAGGGCATGGTCGGCGCGCACGGCGGCAGCGTGGAGGCGCTTCCCGGCAGCGATGGCGGCGGCACCACCATCCGCATTACCCTGCCGTTGATCGAGCCACTGCCGCAGGCCAGCGATGCCCAACCCGACTGAACCGACTGCATCCGCATCGCCCGCGCGCGTGCTGGTGGTGGATGACGAACCGCAGATCCGCAAGTTCCTGGATATCAGCCTGCGTGCGCAGGGCTACCAGGTGATCCTCGCCGCGAATGGCGCCGACGGACTGACCGCGTTGGCCACGCAAGGCGCAGACCTGGTCATTCTCGATATCGGGCTACCCGACAGGGACGGCCACGAGGTACTCAAGGAACTGCGCCTATGGTCACAGGTGCCGGTGGTCATGCTGACGGTGCGTGCGGGTGAAACGGGAAAAGTCGCTGCACTCGATGCAGGCGCCAACGACTACGTCACCAAGCCGTTCGGCGTGCAGGAATTGATGGCGCGCGTGCGGGCACTGCTGCGCCAGCATGCGGCCGACAGCCACGAGCCGCTTCCGGTTTTCGATGATGGTCGCTTGCGCATTGATCTGTCACGTCGCGAAGTGCACCTGTCCGGTGAACCCGTGGCGCTGACCCGCAAGGAATACATGCTGCTCGCGCTGCTGCTGGGTCATGCCGGACGCGTGGTGACTCAACCGCAGATACTCAAGGACGTGTGGGGGCCGACCCACCAGCACGACACGCATTACCTGCGCATCCTCGTCGGCAAACTACGGCAGAAGATTGGCGATGACGCCGCCGCGCCGCGCTACATCGCCACCGAGCCGGGCGTGGGTCTGCGCTTTCTGCCCCAAACTGAGCAGAACCTGCTGCGAACGCCGTGAAACCTGGCCATCCGCACGGATGGCGGCGAGGCAGCTGCTACCATTGCGGCCGGTTTTCAAGCGGTATCTGCTGATGACGTTCGGCCTGGGCGATTTCGCCACCCTGTTTGCGTTCGCACTGTTCGGCCTGCTGCCGATCGCGAATCCGCTGTCCAGCGCGGCGGTGCTGCTTGGCTTGACCGCGGGCTATCCCAATCGCGAGCGCAACCGCCAGGCCAATCGCGCCACGCTGTATGTCGCCATCACCATCGTGGTCACCTACTTCGTGGGCCAGGCGATCATGAGTGCATTCGGGGTGACCATCCCCGGCCTGC
>CALCNV010000116.1 GCA_937897645.1 uncultured Lysobacteraceae bacterium | reverse complement strand
GCACGGACATGGACCAGGCCAGCCTGGAAGTCCGCGACAAGATGGAAGTGCTGCAACTGCCGCTGGAAGCCAAGGCACCGGTGCTGTTGCGCTTCAACCCGTCTACGCAGCCGATCATCCGCCTGGCGCTGTCGTCCAAGACCGCCGGCAAGACCGATGCGGATTCCATCCGCCAGCTCACCGAGCTGCGCCGCTATGCCGACGATGACCTGAAGAAGAAGCTGGAGCCGGTGGAAGGCGTGGCCGCGGTCAAGGTGGGTGGTGGCCTCGAGGATGAAATCCAGGTCGATATCGACCAGCAGAAACTGGCGCAGTTGAACCTGCCCATCGACACCGTGATCCAGCGCCTGCAGCAGGAGAACATCAACATATCCGGCGGACGCCTGGAGCAGGGTTCGCAGCGTTACCTGGTGCGTACCGTCAACCAGTTCGCCACCGTGGAGGAAATCCGCAACATGCTGGTCACCACCCAGAGTGGTGGTGGCAGTGATGCATCCAGCGCCGCGCAACAGATGGCGGCGATTGCCGCGTCCAGTGGCGATGCGGCGACCATGGCCGCCGCCGCGTCGGTACAAAGCGCATCCGCGGGCGGTTCCAGCGCCGTCGCCGGCGGCATGCCGGTGCGCCTGAAGGACATCGCCGACGTGCGCCAGGGCTACAAGGAACGCGAAGGCGTGATCCGTTTGGCGGGCAAAGAGGCCGTTGAACTGGCGATCTACAAGGAAGGCGACGCCAATACCGTGTCCACGGCGGACGCCATCAAGGCGCAGCTGGAAAAGATGAAGGCGCAGATTCCGCCGGACGTGGAACTGGCCACCATCGAAGACCAGTCGACCTTCATCAACCACGCGATCAGCGACGTGAAGCTGGATGCGGTGATCGGTGGCCTGCTGGCCATCCTGGTCATCTTCCTGTTCCTGCGCGACGGCTGGAGCACCTTCGTGGTCGCGCTGTCGCTGCCGGCGTCCATCGTCACCACGTTCTTCTTCATGGACCAGCTGGGCCTGAGCTTGAACGTGATGTCGCTGGGTGGCCTGGCGCTTGCGACCGGCCTGGTGGTGGACGACTCCATCGTGGTGCTGGAAAGCATCGCCAAGGCGCGCGAACGCGGGCTGGGGGTACTCGAATCGGCCATCGTCGGCACGCGTGAAGTCAGCATGGCCGTGGTCGCCTCCACCTTGACCACCATCGCGGTGTTCCTGCCGCTGGTGTTCGTGCAGGGCATCGCCGGGCAGTTGTTCCGCGACCAGGCGCTGACCGTGGCGATCGCCATCGCCGTCTCGCTGGTGGTGTCGATGACCCTGATCCCGATGCTGAGTTCGCTGAAGGGCAGGCCGCCGCTGGCATTCCCGGAAGAGGCACCGCATCCCGACTGGACGCCCGACTCGCGCTGGCAAAAACCCATCGCAGCGACCAGCCGCGGCCTGGGCGTGGGCGCGCGTGGTTTCTTCTTCGGCATTGCCTGGTTCTTCGTGCGCATCTGGCGCGGCATCGCGGCCGTGGTTGGTCCGGTCATGCGCAAGGCCAGTGACCTGGCGATGATTCCATACGATGCGGCTGAACGCGGCTACATGAAGCTGCTGCCCGCGTCGCTGAAAAAGCCGTGGCTGGTGATCGGCTTCGCGACTGCGGCCTTCGTGCTGACCATGTTTGCGGTTCCGTTGCTGGGTTCCGACCTGATCCCGCAGCTGGCCCAGGACCGTTTCGAGATGACGGTGAAACTTCCGCCCGGCACGCCACTGCGCGAAACCGATGCGCTGGTGCGCGAGCTGCAGGAAAAGCATGCCAAGGACGAAGGCATCACCGCGCTGTACGGCGTCAGTGGCAGCGGCACCCGGCTGGATGCCAGCCCCACCGAAAGCGGCGAGAACATCGGCAAGCTCTCCATCGTCATGGCCAATGGTGGCAGCGATGAACTGGAAGCCGAACAGTCCGAGAAAATGCGCGCGACCATGAAGGCGCATCCGGGCGCGCAGGTCGATTTCCGCCGTCCGGAGCTCTTCAGTTTCTCCACGCCGCTGGAAATCGAATTGCGTGGCTCGGACCTGGACACGATCGAGCGGGCGGGCCAGAAGATGGCGGCGATGCTGCGCGAGAACCCGCACTACACCGACGTCAAGTCGACGGTGGAAGAGGGTT
Organism: uncultured Lysobacteraceae bacterium; assembly: GCA_937897645.1. Classification (GTDB taxonomy): domain Bacteria; phylum Pseudomonadota; class Gammaproteobacteria; order Xanthomonadales; family Xanthomonadaceae; genus Pseudoxanthomonas_A. The sequence continues at coordinate 73,516 of CALCNV010000116.1, read as the reverse complement.
TCCCCGAAATCCAGATCCGTTTCGACCAGGACCGTGCCGGTGCGCTGGGCCTGACCACGCGGCAGATCGCCGACGTGGTGGTGAAGAAGGTGCGCGGCGACGTGGCCACGCGCTACAGCTTCCGCGACCGCAAGATCGACGTGCTGGTGCGGGCGCAGGAATCCGATCGCGCCACCGTGCAAAGCATCCGCCAATTGATCGTCAATCCGGGCAGTTCGCGTCCGGTGACGCTGGAATCGGTGGCCGACGTCGTGGCCACCACCGGACCCAGCGAAATCCACCGCGCCGACCAGGTGCGCGTGGCCATCGTCTCGGCCAACCTCAGCAACATCGACCTGGGCGGCGCCGTCAAGGAAGTGCGCGACATGGTGGCCGCGGACAACCTGGGTGCCGGCGTGGGCATGCACATCGGCGGGCAGGGCGAGGAACTGGCGGAATCGGTGAAGGCACTGCTGTTCGCCTTCGGCCTGGCCATCTTCCTGGTCTACCTGGTGATGGCGTCGCAGTTCGAATCGCTGCTGCATCCGTTCGTGATCCTGTTCACCATCCCGCTGGCCATGGTCGGCGCGGTGCTGGCGCTGTTGCTGACCCGCTCGCCGGTATCGGTGGTGGTGTTCATCGGCTTGATCCTGCTGGTGGGCCTGGTGGTGAAGAACGCCATCATCCTGATCGACAAGGTCAACCAGTTGCGCGAGGCCGGCGTGGCCAAGCGTGATGCGCTGATACAGGGCGCACAATCGCGCCTGCGCCCGATCACCATGACCACGCTGTGCACGCTGTTCGGCTTCCTGCCGTTGGCCTTGGCGTTCGGTGAGGGCGCGGAAGTGCGTTCGCCGATGGCCATCACCGTGATCGGTGGCCTGCTGGTGTCGACGCTGCTGACCCTGCTGGTGATCCCGGTGGTGTACGACCTGCTGGATCGCAAGCCGGATGAACACTACGCACGTCGCGGCCGCCTGAATCGCGCCAGCCTGGAGCAGGGCGCCAACGTGGACAACGAAGGACTCGACCCGGCATGAGCATCGCCGAACTCAGCATCAAGCGGCCGGTCAGCACCATCATGCTGTTCGTGTCGCTGACCGTGATCGGCCTGATCGCGGCCTTCCGCTTGCCGCTGGAAGCCTTCCCCGAAGTCTCGCCGCCCTTCATCTTCATCCAGGTGCCGTATGCCGGCTCCACGCCGGATGAAGTGGAGCGCACGGTGCTGCGGCCGGTGGAAGAAGCCGTGGCCACCATGACCGGCATCAAGCGCATCGATGCCAGCGCCAATGCCGACGGCGCGCAGTTGTTCATCCAGTTCTCCGACTGGGAACGCGACGTGGCCATCGCGGCCTCCGAGGCGCGCGAACGCATCGATGCGATCCGCGACGACCTGCCGGACGACCTGCAGCGTTACCAGGTGATGAAGTTCTCCACCACCGACCAGCCGGTGTTGCGCGTGCGCCTGGCCAGCGACACCGACCTCACGGGCGCCTACGACATGATCGAGCGCGAATTCGTGCGCCGGTTGGAGCGCATCCCCGGCGTGGCACGCGTGGAAGTGTCGGGTGCACCGGCCAACGAAGTGGAGATCGCGATCAGCCAGGATCGCCTGACCGCGCACAACCTGGGCCTCAATGACCTGACCTCGCGCCTGCAGTCGATCAACTTCTCGGTGTCGGCCGGCACCATCACCGACGGCGGCCAGCGCCTGCGCGTGCAGCCGGTTGGCGAACTGGCCGACCTGCAGCAGTTGCGCGACCTGGTGATCAATGACAGTGGCGTGCGCCTGGCCGATATCGCCGATGTGCGCCTCAAGCAGCAGCGCATGCCGTACGGCCGGCGCCTGGACGGTCGCAAGGCGGTGGGCATCGACATCTTCAAGGAGCGCAATGCCAACCTGGTGGAAGTGTCGCGCAATGCATTGAAGGAAGTGGAGGAGATCCGCAAGGAACCTTCGCTCAACGACCTGCAGTTCAAGATCATCGAGAACCAGGGCGACAACGTCACCACGTCGCTGATCGAGCTGGCCGAAGCGGGCGCGATCGGCCTGCTTTTGTCCATCGCGGTCCTGTATTTCTTCCTGCGCCACTGGCCCTCCACGCTGATGGTGACGCTGGCCATCCCGATCTGTTTCATCATGACCCTGGGCTTCATGTACTTCGCCGGGGTGACGTTGAATATCCTCACCATGATGGGCCTGCTACTGGCCATCGGCATGCTGGTGGACAACGCGGTGGTGGTGGTGGAAAGCATCTACCAGGAACGCGAGCGCATGCCCAACCAGCCCAAGCTGGCCTCGATCATCGGCACGCGCAACGTGGCCATCGCGCTGTCGGCGGGCACGCTGTGCCACTGCATCGTGTTCGTGCCCAACCTCTTCGGCGAGCGCAACTTCCTGAGCATCTACCTGTCGCAGATCGCTATCACCATTTCGGTGTCGCTGCTGGCCTCGTGGCTGGTGGCAGTGAGCCTGATCCCGATGCTGTCGGCGCGCATGAAGACGCCGCCGGCCGTGGGCAACAAGAATGGCATCATCCCGCGCCTGCAGGCGCGCTACGCCAAGCTGTTGCGGTGGACGCTGGAGCACCGCGGCAAGAGTGTCATGGGCATCCTGCTGATCATCGCGGTCAGCATCGTGCCGATGATGCTGACCAAGAAGAACATGTTTGGCGGCGAAGACGGCGGCGAGACCAATATCTTCTACCAGTGGAAGGGTTCCTACAGCCTGGCCCAGATGTCGGATGAAGTGTTGAAGGTCGAGCAGTTCATGGATGCCAACCGCAAGCGCTTCCATGTCGAGCAGATCTATTCCTGGTACAGCGAGCAGGGCGATGCCGGTACCCGCATCAAATTCGACATGACCAAGCTGGACAACGACGACACCAAGGCCTTGATCGAGGAAATCCGCAAGGAGCTGCCCAAGTCTGCGCGCGCCACGGTCGGCATCGGTGACGGCGGCGGTGGCCCGGGCGGTGGTGGTGGCCAGCCTGGCGAAAACGTGCAGGTGCAGCTGGTCGGTGACTCGACTGAAACGCTCGCCGAGATCGCCGATGAAATCATCCCGATACTGGCCAAGCGCAAGGAACTGCGTGACGTGCGCGTCAATGCCGGCGACCAGAACAGCGAGCTGTCGGTGCGGGTGGACCGGGAACGCGCGGCGGCATTCGGCTTCACTGCCGAGCAGGTCGCCAACTTCGTCGGCGTGGCCTTGCGCGGCGCGCCGTTGCGCGAGTTCCGCCGCGGCGAAACCGAAGTGCCGGTATGGGTGCGTTTCGCCGGTGCCGAACAGTACGGCGTCGAGGACCTGGATACGTTCATGGTGCGCGCGCCCGACGGGCGCACGGTGCCGTTGCTCAGCATGGTCAACGTGGGCGTGACGCCCGCGGCCACGCAGATTTCGCGCACCAATCGCCAGACCACGCTCAGCGTGCAGGCCAACCTGGCCGACAAGGTCACGGTTCCGGAAGCGCGCAAGGCGATGGAGGACACGTTGAAGGCCGCTTCATTCCCGGCCGGCTACAGCTATTCGTTCGATGGCGGCGCGTTCCAGGACGAGGATGACGCAGGCAAGCAGATGTTCACCAACCTGATCATCGCCTTGCTGCTGATCTACATCGTGATGGCCGCGGTCTTCGAGTCACTGCTGTTCCCCGCGGCGATCATGAGCGGCGTGCTGTTCTCGGTGTTCGGCGTGTTCTGGCTGTTCTGGCTGACCGGCACCGAATTCAACATCATGGCCTTCATCGGCATCCTGGTGCTGATGGGCGTGGTGGTGAACAACGGCATCGTGATGATCGAGCACATCAACAACCTGCGCCGGCGCGGCCTGTCGCGCACGGATGCGCTGGTGGAAGGTAGCCGCGAACGCCTGCGTCCGATCCTGATGACCATGGGCACCGCGATCCTGGCCATGGTGCCGATTGCATGGGGCAACACGCAGATGGGTGGTGACGGCCCGCCGTACTACCCGATGGCACGCGCCATCGCGGGTGGCCTGGCGTTTTCGACCGTGGTCAGCCTGCTGTTCCTGCCGACCATCTACGCCATCCTGGACGACCTGCGCAGCGGCACGTCGCGCCTGATCCGCCGCGCGCAGTTGCGCAAGGGGGAAGTGTTGAAGGACGGGGCGTTGGCCGAAGGGTGAGGGCGGTTGTTGGTTCTTGGTTATTGGTTGTCGGAAAAATCAGCTGCAGACGGGTCCTGATGACAGCAGGCTCCTTTCCGGCAACCAACTGTCCACGGCTCTGGGTGGGAGCGGCGTCCCGCCGCGAGCTTCTTGCTGCTGCATCGAGTTGATGTCTTCTGCATCACCTGGCCAAGGGCTCGCGCCGGGACGGCGCTCCCACCAATGCATACAAGGCATGCGGTTCCCGATGACATCAGGCACCTTTCCAGCAACCAACAACCAACAACCAACAACTGCCTAGAACAGCCTCGCCAGAATCCGCGCACCCCCCGTCCACACACCGATCGCCGTGCCCATGCTGGTCAGGAAGAAGTTCAGCAGGATCCGCGCCACGCCGTTGGTCCACCAGCCACGCACGTGCTGCACGTCATCGCGCAGCGCCATGAAGTCGGCATAGGTCGGTTTGCGCAGGTTGGCTTCCACGAACGCACTGACCGTTCCTGAAGCCAATGCCGGGTGCAGCGGTGTAAGCGGGGATGCGATGAACGCGGCCAGGATGCTGAGCGGGTGGCCGCCGGCAATCGCACAGCCGATCGCGCCCATGATGCCGGTCGCCAACACCCACTGCACGATGAGGTCGGCACCCACGTCGATGCCGCCACGCCAGAAACCCCAGGCGAAGCCGCCGATCAGGAAGGCCGAGAAAACCAGGGTGAACCACGGGATGTTGCTCTTGACTGGCAAGGTTTCCAGCGACGCGCGAATCGTTGCTGGCGATTCGGCCGTGGTGCGGAGGTATCCCGCCATGCCCTGCAGGTGGCCGGCGCCAATCACCACCAGCACCTCGCGCGCACCGCTGTCGTAGGTGACTGATTCACGCAAGCGGGCGGCCATGTAGCGGTCGCGTTCATCGATGATGCTTTCGTACAACGCCGGGTTTTCGTTGGCGAAGTCCCCGAAGCTGGATTCCAGGAGGTCGCCTTGCTTGAGCTTCTCGATTTCATCGTCGCCGACTTCGTCGTCCGCGAACATCGCCATCATGATGCCTGCGCCGATCTTGGCCCGCGCCCACCAGCCCAGCCGGTCCATCGCACGCTTGAAGGTCAGGCCGACTTCACGGTCAATGAGGTGTAACGGCAAGTTGCGTTCGCGTGCGTCCAGCGCGGCGGCTTTCAATTCGGCGCCGGGTTCGACCCCGAGTTGTTCGGCCAGTCGGCGCTGGTACGCAGCCAATGCCAGGTTCACCGCGAACAGATGCGTCTTGCCTTCGCGTATCACCTTGACCAGGTCAAGCTTGGCCAGCGCGTCGCTGTCGGTCATCGACTGCAGGCGCCCGGCGTCCAGTTCGATCGCCACCGTGTCGTAAGCGCCGCTGGCGATGGCCGCACGCACCGTGTCCACGCTGGTTTTCGACACATGCGCGGTACCCAGCAGGGTATAGCGCACGCCGTCGCGTTCCACGACCTGGTGCGGTTGCCCGGCAAGCGGGTCGTTGGTTGAAGGAGAAGGAATGTCAGTCGTCATGATGGGGTTCGGAGTAAAAATTTGTAGGCGCGACGCAAGTCGCGAAAGAAACTGTCAGGGGAGGTCGTCGGAAGGTGGATCATCGTTTCCACTGCCCAATGCGCGTTGCATCTGCACGGTATCCAGCCAGCGGCCATGCTTGCGCCCCAAGCCCTGGAATACGCCCACCGTCCTGAAGCCGAATTTTTCGTGCAGTGCCACCGACGCGCCATTGGCGGATTCGCCGATGACCGCGATCATCTGGCGGAAACCGCGGTCCTCGCATTGCTCGATCAACTGCGCCAGCAAGGCGCTTCCGATGCCGCGTCCGCCTGCTTCCGGCACGACGTACACCGTGTCTTCGATCGTCCAGCGATAGCCCGTACGCCCGCGGTAGCTGCTGGCGTAGGCATAGCCGGCGAAGGCGCCGTCGAGTTCAGCGACCAGGTAGGGGAAGCCGTTGTCGGTCACGACCTGCATCCGCGCCGCCATGTCCATGTCGCCAGGCGCGTCGTATTCGTAGGTGGCCACGCCTTCGCGGACTTCCCGTGCGTACAGGGCGGTGATGGCAGGCACATCGGCAAGCGTGGCGGCACGCACGCGCAGGGTCATGGGGTGCGCACGAATTCGCGCTCGAAATGCACGAGTTCAGCGACGGAGTCGATCCATGGCAGCCTGCTTTCGCGGTAGATGTTGCGCGTAGGTGCGAGTGCATGGCCGTCGTCGAGTGCGCCCAGGTAGAGCATGGCCAGGCCGGGATAGACGATGTTGCGGTTGAACAGTGGGGTGCTGCAGGTTGCGCAGAAGTAGCGCGTGGCGTTATCGGTTGCCGCGTAGTCACGCAGCTGGTCGACGCCTTGCATGACCGTGAGCTCCCTGTCCAACACCACCACGTAACTGGACAGCGGCGCGCCGCTCATGCGCCTGCAGAAGTCGCAGTGGCAGTTGAGGATGGCCTTGGGCGTACCGTCCACGCGGTAGTGCACCAGGCCACACAGGCAGCGTCCGCTCAGGCTCATCGCGATGATCAGTCGATGTAGCGCTTGAGCAGGTCGCCGTACGCATCGATGCGACGGTCACGCAGGAACGGCCAGATGCGGCGCACGTGTTCGCTGCGGGCCAGGTCGACTTCGGCGCTCAGGATTTCTGCATCTGCGCCGGCCTCGGCGATGAACTCACCCTGCGGGCCCAGCACGTGGCTGTTGCCCCAGAACTGGATGCCGGACGCACCCAGCGGCGAAGCTTCATGGCCGACACGGTTGCAGGAGAGCACTGGCAGGCCATTGGCGACAGCATGCCCGCGATGGCTGAGGATCCACGCATCGCGCTGGCGATTCTTCTCCTCCTGTGCATCGTCCGGATCCCAACCGATCGCCGTCGGATACAGCAGCAGGTCGGCGCCGGCCAGCGCCATCAGGCGCGCGGCTTCCGGGTACCACTGGTCCCAGCACACCAGCACGCCCAATCTGCCCACGGACGTGTCGATCGGCTTGAAGCCGATGTCGCCCGGCGTGAAATAGAACTTTTCGTAGAAACCCGGATCGTCCGGGATATGCATCTTGCGGTACTTGCCCAGCACGCTGCCGTCTTTCTCGAAGACCACGGCAGTGTTGTGGTACAGGCCCGCCGCACGCCGTTCGAACAGCGAGCTCACCAGTACCACGCCGTGTTGCTTGGCCAGCTTGCCCAGGCGCTCGGTGCTGGGGCCGGGGATAGGCTCAGCCAGGTCGAACTCGTCCACCGATTCGTGCTGGCAGAAGTAGGCGCCGTTGTGCAGTTCCTGCAGCAGCACCAGGCGCGCGCCGCGTTTGGCGGCTTCGGCCACGCGGCTTTCGATCACCGACAGGTTGGCTTCGGCATCGCCATGGTTCTGTTCCTGGATCAGGGCGACAGGCAGCGTGTTGGTCTTCGACATCGGAGGATTCCTTGCGACGGGAGGGCGTGGTTCGTCCCGCGGAGTGGTTTGGTTGGCCCGTGGAATCCGGCTAAGCCAGGATGCCTTCCGGCAACTGCATGGTGATGCAATGCAGGCTGCCGTTCTGCCAGATCAACGAACGGCATGGCACCTGCACGATTTCGCGATCCGGGAATGCAGCAGCCAGTACGCTGGCAGCCGCGTCATCAGCAGCATCGCCGTACGCAGGCATCAGCACGGCGCCATTGATGATGAGGAAATTGGCATAGGACGCCGCCAGTCGGCGGCCTTCATCCAGGATGGGCTGCGCCCACGGCAACGGGAAAAGGCGATAGGGCTTGCCATCCGTCGTGCGCAGCGCGGCTATTTCCTCGCCCATCGCACCGAGTTCGGCAAAGTGCGAATCTTCGGCGTCGTCGCAGGCTTGGAACACGATGGCATCCGGCCCGGCGAATCGCGCCAGCGTGTCGATATGCGCGTCGGTGTCGTCGCCTTCCAGGTAGCCGTGGTCCAGCCACAGCACGCGATCCTGTTTCAGCCAGCCCGCCAGTTTTTCGGTCAACTCTCCACGACTCGCCTGCGGGTGGCGTTCGTGCAGGCACTTCCAGGTAGTCAACAAGCTTCCGCGTCCATCCGTCTCGATGGCGCCGCCTTCCAGTGCGAAATTGATGCTCTGCACGAAGTAGTCGTGGAACAGGTCCATGCCGGCGAGCTCGCCCACCAGGCGATCATCGCGGCTGGCCTCGTATTTTCCGCCCCAGCCCGTGAAACGGAAGTCCAGCAGCTGGAAATTGTCGCCATCGCTCAAGGTGATGGGGCCGGAATCACGCAGCCAGGTGTCGTCGTATTCCGCCGGCACGAAGCGCACCCGCGACATGTCGACGCGTGCCGAACGCAGGCGTGCCTCGGCATAGGTCTGCAGGTCTTCGTCTTCCGCACAGATGACCACCGCCTGGAAACGGGTGATGGCTGCAACCAGGGCGACGTAGGTCTCCTCGACCTCACCCAGGCGTTCGGCCCAGTCGGTCTCGGCGTTCGGCCAAGCAATCAGGACCGCGGATTGGGGTTCCCATTCGGCGGGGAAACGGAAAGCGTCTGTCATCTAGGCTTCTATCGGATCGGCGGCTTGGGTCCGATTTCTTCTGGACTGGCCTGGGTGGCGACCACGTCGATGACGCGGTTCTTTTCGAAATACACGGTGAAGCCCGGGTACACCCAGCGGTTGATCACTGGCCACTGGCTGCGTTGTCCCCCGCGTGGTTCGAGTTTCTGCTGGGGCGCGCCGAAGGTCGCCTCCACCTGGGCGGCGGTTTGTCCGCGTGCGGGCAGGGCGCTGGCGGCGGGTTGCTGGGTACGCTCGATCAGCAGGGTGTCGGCGCTGGCGGCACCGGCAAGGCAGAGCAGGGCGAGCAGCGGTAAGGCATGGATGCGACGCTTCATGGCGGTGACTCCCCAAAGGACGCGCCTTTATAGCAAACGAGCCCGTCAAAAAGCCGTTGTGCCACCACACGGGGTCGCTAGGTGCAGGTCGGTGCTCGCCGTGGGTGTGGGCAGGCCGGGCTGGAAAACAAAAAACCGCCTTGCGGCGGTTTTCCGGGAATCCGCAGTGGATCGCCGCTCGGCGCTGGCGCGCCTTGGGCGTTCCCTTGCTTCTCAGCGCTGGCGCGCCTTGAAACGCGGGTTCGACTTGCAGATCACGAAGACCTTGCCACGGCGGCGGACCACCTTGCAGTCGCGGTGACGGGTCTTCGCCGACTTAAGGGAGGACAGGACTTTCATGAAACACCTCTGGTATATGGGCTGGAGCAAAATTAGCCGCGCATTCTAGCGGGTATTTCCCTTCATGTTCAAGCCCTTGCATCCTCGCCGAATGGACTGGTGGTCGTGGCCAGCCGGCGTGGCGGGGCATAATGCTCGAAAACCTGAGGGCTGACGCATGCCAGAGACCATTCCAGTACTGACCATCGACGGCCCCTCCGGTGCTGGCAAGGGCACGGTGAGCCGGATCGTGGCGCATCGACTGGGCTGGCACTACCTGGATTCCGGGGCGCTGTACCGGGCGGTCGGCGTAGCCGCCAGCTGGGCCAACCTGGACGTCTCGGATCCGGCGGCATTGGTGCGCTGCACCTTCGATACGGCCGTCACCTTCAGGGAAAACGCCAGCGGCGACCTGCGTGTCTGGGTCAACGATTCGGACGCCACGGACGAATTGCGCCTGGAAACCACCGGCGCCGTGGCCTCGGCCATCGCGGCGTTCCCGGAAGTCCGCTCCGCCTTGAAGGAGCGGCAGCGGGCATTCCGGCAGCTGCCGGGGCTGGTGGCGGACGGACGGGACATGGGTACGGTCATCTTCCAGGACGCCCCGTACAAGGTTTTCCTGACCGCCAGCGCCGAGGAAAGGGCGGAAAGACGCTATAACCAGTTGAAAGACAAAGGAGTTTCGGTCACACTTGACGGTCTGCTACGGGAGATCCTCGCCCGCGACGCCCGTGATGCCCAGCGCACGGTGGCCCCGCTCAGGCCGGCTGAAGATGCTGTCCTGATCGATACCACCGGCCTGAATATCGACCAGGTCGTGGAACGTGTGCTGGCTCTGGTGAAAACCTGACCGGCCCGGTTCAAGCGCAGCAGTAACAGTCCCGTCGGCAATCCTGCCGGCGGTTTTCATCCACCTCAACACTCACGGCCACAGGCATCCCGCCCAGGCCGACAACGAGTGGACCGATGCGCCAGCAACTGCGCCCGGTCTGCGTCATCAACCGAGATTTTTTCAATGATCGAATCATTTGCAGAACTGTTTGAACAGAGCCAGATCCACCTCACCAAGCTGAAGCCCGGTTCCATCGTCATGGGCACCGTGGTCGAAGTCCGCAACGACGTGGTGGTGATCAATGCCGGTCTGAAGTCCGAAGGCATCGTGCCGATCGAACAGTTCCGTAACGACGACGGCACGCTCACCGTGGCCGTCGGCGACGAAGTAAAGGTCGCCCTCGACTCGCTCGAGAATGGCTTTGGCGAAACCGTCCTGTCGCGCGAGAAAGCCAAGCGCGCCATGGTATGGGACGAGCTGGAAGAAGCCCTGGAAGCCAACGCCACCATCACCGGCCGCATCAGCGGCAAGGTCAAGGGCGGCTTCACCGTCGACATCAAGGACGTCCGCGCATTCCTGCCGGGTTCGCTGGTCGACGTGCGCCCCGTGCGCGACCCGGGTTACCTGGAAGGCAAGGAACTCGAGTTCAAGCTCATCAAGCTGGATCGCAAGCGCAACAATGTGGTCGTCTCCCGCCGCGCGGTGGTCGAGAGCGAGCATTCGGAAGAGCGCGAGCAGCTGATGGACAAGCTGCAGGAAGGCGTGGTGCTGAAGGGCGTGGTCAAGAACCTGACCGATTACGGCGCGTTCGTGGACCTCGGCGGCATCGACGGCCTGCTGCACATCACCGACATGGCCTGGAAGCGCGTGCGCCATCCGTCCGAAGTCGTGGAAGTCGGCCAAGAGCTGGACGTCCGCGTGCTGAAGTACGACCGCGAACGTAACCGCGTCAGCCTTGGCCTGAAGCAGCTGGGCGAGGATCCGTGGGACAACATCGCCCGTCGTTACCCGGCCAACAGCCGCGTGTTCGGCAAGGTCTCCAACGTCACCGATTACGGCGCGTTCGTCGAGATCGAGCCGGGCGTCGAGGGCCTGGTGCACGTGTCCGAAATGGACTGGACCAACAAGAACGTCAACCCGTCCAAGGTCGTGCAGGTCGGTGATGACGTTGAAGTGATGGTGCTGGACGTGGACGAGGAGCGTCGCCGCATCTCGCTGGGCATGAAGCAGGTGGCCGCCAATCCGTGGGAAACCTTCGCTGCCATCCACAAGAAGAACGACAAGGTGTCGGGCCAGATCAAGTCGATCACCGACTTCGGCATCTTCATCGGCCTTGACGGCGGTATCGACGGCCTTATCCACCTGTCCGACATCAGCTGGAACTCCACTGGCGAAGACGTGGCGCGCAACTACAAGAAGGGCGACACGCTGGAAGCCGTGGTGCTGGCCGTCGACCCGGAACGCGAGCGCATCAGCCTGGGCGTCAAGCAGATGGAACAGGATCCGTTCGGCCAGTTCATGGCGGCCAATCCGAAGGGTTCCAAGCTGGAAGGCGTGGTCAAGGAAGTGGACGCCAAGGGCGCGACCATCGAACTGGCCGAAGGCATCGAAGGCTACGTGATGGCGCGCGACATCAGCGCCGAGCGCGTGGACGACGCCAGCCAGCACCTGAAGGTCGGCGACAAGATCGAAGCACGCTTCATGGGCATGGACCGCAAGGGCCGCACCCTGCAGCTGTCGATCAAGGCCAAGGACGATGCTGAAATGCGTGAAGTGCTGGAGGACTACCAGTCCGCTTCGGGCGGCACCACCCAGTTGGGCGCGCTGCTGCGCGCACAGTTGGACGGCAACAAGTCCGAGTAAGCAAGCCACTCGATCCACTCCGGCCCGGGCAACCCCGGGCCGGTAGTGGTGCATTTCGCCTATTGTCGTGACGATGACCAAATCCGAACTCATCGAAATCCTGAGCCGTCGCCAGCCGCACCTGAAGGCCGACGACGTAGATCTTGCAGTGAAGTCGCTGCTGGAAATGATGGGCGGTGCACTGGCCCATGGCGAGCGCATCGAGATCCGCGGATTCGGCAGTTTTTCCCTGCATTACCGTCCGCCGCGCCTGGGACGCAATCCCAAGACGGGTGATTCGGTCGCCTTGCCCGCCAAGCACGTACCGCACTTCAAGCCTGGCAAGGAGCTGCGCGAACGCGTCAGCAGCGTGACCCCCATCGAGGAAAGCGGCGACTGATCGTTCGTCGTTCGTGGGGATGACCGGCCGCGTCCGCTGTGTGTGAGCCGGCTGTCTCGGCTAAGCTAGGCGCTCCCATGCATGGAGCAGCCTGATGAATATTTTCCGCTTGATCGTTGCCTTGGTCTTCCTGGTCATCGGCTTGGCGATTGGCGTCATGAATACGGACCCGATCCTGCTCAAGCTGCCTTTCATCGCACAGGTACAGACCTCGTCCGGGGTTGCCATCATCCTGTCCTTGCTGGCCGGCGTACTCATCGGTGGCGCCATCGTACTGGCAACCATGGTGTGGCCCTTGTACGCAAAACTCCGCAAGGCCAACAAGCAGGTCGGCGCACAGGCGCCTGGCACGGCTCCCTGAGCGACGACACGGACGCATAGCGCATGCAATTCCTCAACGAATGGTTCTGGTTCTTCCTGTTCCTGCCACTGGCTGCCTTGAGTGGCTGGATCATCGGGCGCAGGGGCGGACAGCGGCATGGCGACACCCAGGTCAGCCGCCTGTCGAGCACCTACTTCCGTGGCTTGAACTATTTGTTGAACGAGCAGCCTGACAAGGCGATCGAGTTGTTCCTGCACATCGCCGAGCTGGACAAGGAAACCTTCGAAACACAGGTCGCCTTGGGCCATCTGTTCCGTCGTCGCGGCGAAGTGGATCGCGCCATCCGCCTGCACCAGGGCCTGGTGCAGCGTGCCGACCTCAATGACCAGCAGAAAGTGCAGGCGCTGCTGGCCTTGGGCGAAGACTACATGCGCTCGGGGTTGCTGGACCGCGCCGAAACCGTGTTCAGCGACCTGACCCGCATCGATGAGCGCGCGCCACAGGCATTGAAGCATCTGATCGGCATCTACCAGACCGAGCGCGACTGGGAAAAAGCCATCGACAACGCCATGCGCTACGAAGAAGTCAGTGGCGAACCCATGGGCAAGCTGGTCGCGCAGTTCGAATGCGAATTGGCCGAACGCCATCGCACCGCCAATGAACCCGAGCTGGCGCGCGCTGCCATCACGCGTGCCTACCAGGCGGACGCAACATCGGTGCGTGCGGGGATCCTGGAGGGCAGGATCGAGTCCGACGCCGGCAACCACGAGGCCGCGATCCGGGCTTTCGAACGTGCGGCGCGCCACGACAGCGATTACCTTCCCGAGGTGCTTCCAAGCCTGATGGCCAACTACGAGTTGGGCGGCGACCTGTCGGGTGCGCGTGCCTTTCTTTCGGAGATGTGCGAACACTACCGCGGCATCGCGCCCGTGCTGGCACTGACCCGCCTGGTCGAAGCACAGGAAGGCGTGGCGGCGGCCCGGGCCTACTTGGCAAGGCAGCTCAAGGACCGTCCATCGGTGCGCGGGGAGGCGGCATTGATCGACCTGACCCTGGCCGAAGGTGCGGATCCCGCCGCGACCTTGAATGACCTCAAGCACATCACCGACCAACTGCTGGTGCGCAATCCCAGCTACCGCTGCACGCGTTGCGGTTTCGGTGCACGCACGCACCATTGGCAATGTCCCAGTTGCAAGGAATGGGGAACGGTGAAGCCACTGTTGAATTACGCGGTCGTGTAATGACGGCGTTCATCGCATGGATGCTGCTGCACTTCGTAGTGGCGGTGTTTTGCACTTGGGTGGCCCGACGCTACGCGTTGCATCGAAAGCTGGTTGATCAGCCGGGCGACCGTCGCAGCCATTCCGTGGCCACCCCGCGTGGTGGCGGCATTTCCATCGTGCTTGCCGTGCTGCTCGGGATTGGCTGGATGCTTTTGGCTTGGCCAGGACAGCGGCTGTTGCTGTCCTGCATGGCTACAGGACTGGTGCTGGTGGCAGGCATAGGCTGGCTAGACGACCACCGCCCTCTTTCCCCATGGTCGCGGCTGGCAGTACAGGGAGTGGCGGCACTGGTATTCGCCTGGGGCTTGTACGTGTCCCATGGCGCGCTCTTGCCTGCAGCAGTCGCCTTCCTGCTGGTGATGGTGCTGGTAAACGTGTGGAACTTCATGGATGGCATCGACGGGCTGGCGACCAGCCAGGCCGCCCTGGTAGCGGGTGGGTTGGGGCTGATGCTTGCGGGCGGCATGTTCGGCTGGTTGGCTGCAGGCCTTGCGATGGCATGCATGGGCTTCCTGCCCTTCAACTTTCCCAAAGCCCGGATCTTCCTGGGAGATGTAGGCAGCGGTGCATTGGGCTACCTTCTGGCCACCTTGCTTGGCTGGGCCTTTACGACGACACAGGTAGCGTGGCCGGTCCTGCTGATGCCCGTGGCGGCGTTCCTTGTAGACGCAGGCTTCACATTGGCCGCGCGCATGCTCCGAGGCGAGCGCTGGTGGACCCCCCACGTCACCCATGCCTACCAGGTGTGGGCAAAACAGGAAGGAAGTCACGTCAAGGTGACCGTGGCTTATGCCCTATTCACGCTAGTGGGTGTGATCTTGATGCTGACTGGAATAAGCTGGTCATGGTTTACGGCAGCCTGGATGGGTCTGCTCTGGTATGTATTCGCTTTTTTGTTGTGGGCGCGCATGCGCAGGGATGCCCCGATGAGTAAGGAAACGAAACAGTGATCTCATGGCGTGAGCGAATGGCTGCACTGCTGCCGCGTTTGACCGTGGTCGGGCACGACTTGTTGATGGTGTGGATCTGCTGGCAGGCCTTGCACCACCTGCGCTACGCCATGCTTCCCCAGCCCATTTCTTATCCACTCTGGTCGACAGAAATGGCGATCGTGGTGTTGGCGCAGGGCCTGGTGTTCTGGTGGGTCGGCCTGTATCGGGGGCTCTGGCGTTTCGCCAGCGTCCCGGACCTGTGGAATATCTTCAAGGCCAGTGTGGTCGGCTTGCTGGCCATTGCCTTGGGTCTCGCGCTGTACAACCGACTTGGCTCGGTGCCCCGGGCAGTGCTGGTCATGTACCCGTTCGTCCTGGCCGGGCTTCTGGGCATGCCGCGCCTGCTGTTTCGCGCGTGGAAGGACAACCAGAACACTGACGTGAAGAGCGGCACCGCCATACGCGTGCTGATCCTTGGTGCGGGCAGGGCGAGTGAAGCCCTGGTCCGCGACCTTCGCCGTAGCGGCGCTTACCAACCCGTAGGCCTGCTGGACGACTCGCACAAACTCCAAGGCACCAAGTTGCATGGTGTCCAGGTATTGGGCAACTTGTCGCAGGCACCAACCATTGCCAAGGAAACTGCCGCCAGGTTGCTCGTCATCGCCATGCCGTCGATTGATGCAGCAGCCATGCAGCGCGTGGTGGCATTGTGCGAGAGCACGGGCTTGCCGTTCCGTACCGTGCCTCGCATGGTGGATGTGCTTGAAGGCCGTTCTCTGCCAGGTGAGTTGAAGGAAGTCGCCATTGACGACTTGCTGGGCCGCAAGCCAGTAATGCCTGACTGGAAGCTTATCCGCGGTTGGCTGGGTGGACGTACAGTGCTGGTGACAGGCGCGGGCGGCTCGATTGGCTCCGAATTGTGTCGCCAGTGCGCCCGCCACGGCGCCCAGCGCATCGCATTGCTTGAAGTAGACGAACTTGCGCTTACTACCGCGCATGCCGAATTGCGCCGCGCGTTCCCCGATTTGCAAATCGTGTCGGTACTAGGCAATTGCGGCGATCCTGCCGTAATCGGTCATGCATTGAAGATCAGCGAAGCGGATGCCGTATTCCATGCAGCCGCCTACAAGCAGGTGCCGCTGTTGGAGCTCCAACTGCGTGAGGCGGTACGCAACAACGTGCTGGCTACGGAGACGGTTGCCAGGGCGTGCAAGGAGGCGGGCGTAGGCACTTTTGTATTCATTTCCACTGACAAGGCCGTGGATCCGGTCAATGTGCTTGGCGCCACCAAACGCTTTGCCGAGATGATCTGCCAGACGCTTGATGACCGCAAATCCACGCGTTTCGTCACCGTGCGTTTTGGCAACGTGCTGGATTCGGCGGGCAGCGTGGTACCGCTGTTCCGGGAGCAGATTCGTCAGGGTGGTCCCGTGACCGTCACGGATCCCGAGGTGACCCGCTACTTCATGACCATCCCGGAGGCCTGCCAGTTGATCGTGCAGGCTGCGGCCAGCGCCGCCCATGCGTCCATCTATACATTGGACATGGGTGAGCCGGTGGCGATCCGCGTGCTTGCCGAGCAGATGATCCGCTTGGCCGGCAAGCAGCTGGGCAAGGACATCGCCATCGTCTACACCGGCCTGCGGCCTGGTGAAAAACTGCATGAAACGCTGTTCCATGCGGATGAATTGTACCGGCCCACCTCGCATTCCAAGATCCTGGAGGCACGAGCGCGCGATGCTTCTCCGGAAATCATCGCCCGGGCACTCGTGTTGTTGCAGGAAGGCGTAGCCAGCTATGACAACGTAGAGTTGTCACGCGTACTGCGTGCCACCATCCCCGAGTTCCTGCCCGCCGACAAAATCACAGAAGAAGGCGCGACCATCGTGCAGTTTCCCGCCCGCGAAGCCAGAAAAATACGATGACCCAGCGCATACGCAAGGCCGTTTTCCCCGTGGCTGGCCTGGGGACCCGCTTCCTGCCTGCCACCAAGACCGTTCCGAAGGAAATGTTGCCCATCATCGATAAACCGCTGATCCAATATGCGGTGGATGAAGCGGTGGAAGCAGGTTGCGACACACTCATTTTCGTGACCAATCGCTACAAGCACGCCGTGGCCGATTATTTCGACAAGGCCTACGAGCTTGAGCAGAAATTGGAGCAGGCAGGAAAGCTTGAGCAACTTGAGTTGGTTCGAAACGTGTTGCCCAGCCATGTGCGGGCAGTATTCGTGACCCAGGCCGAGGCGCTCGGATTGGGTCACGCAGTGCTGTGTGCAAAGCCGATAGTGGGCGATGAACCCTTTGCGGTCTTGCTCCCGGACGACCTGATCTGGAATCGCGGCGCGGGTGCCTTGGCGCAAATGGCCGATGCGGCCGAGGCTTCAGGTGAGAGCCAGATTGCCGTGCAGGACGTTCCCCGCGAACAGACGGGCAGTTACGGCATCGTGGCTACGGAATCCTTTTCCGGGCGCGAAGGTCGCATTTCGGCCATCGTCGAAAAGCCCAAGCCTGAATTGGCTCCCAGCAACCTTGCCGTGGTGGGTCGTTACATCCTGAGTCCGCGCATCTTCGACCTCCTGGAAAGCACCACGCCCGGTGCAGGTGGCGAGATCCAGTTGACTGACGGTATCGCCGCATTGCTTGCCACGCAGCCGGTAAATGCTTACCGCTTCCGCGGCACGCGTTTTGACTGTGGCACACATATCGGTTTGATCGAAGCCACTATTCGCTACGCGCTGGACCACGAGAAGTTGAGCGATGCCGCACAGCATCTGATGCAGAATGCATTGAAGGAACTGGGCGTCACCGAACTGGAGTAACGCAGCGGCAAGCGCCTTACTCCCTGCAACTGAAAAGGGCAGCCATGGGCTGCCCTTTTGTTTGAATGAAACTTGTGGGCGTCAGAGCGATTCAAACACGCCCGCCGCGCCCATGCCGGTGCCAATGCACATGGTGACCATGCCGTATTTCTGCTGGCGGCGGCGCATGCCGTGGACAATCGTCGCGGTGCGGATGGCGCCGGTCGCACCCAGCGGATGGCCCAGTGCAATGGCGCCGCCGAGTGGATTGATCTTCGATGGGTCCAGGCCTGTGTCGCGAATCACGGCGAGCGCCTGTGCCGCGAAGGCCTCGTTCAATTCGATCCAGTCAAGCTGTTCCTTGGTAATGCCCGCCTGTTTGAGTGCTTTCGGGATCGCGGCGATGGGGCCGATGCCCATGACTTCCGGGCGCACACCTGCCACTGAGAATGAAACGAAACGTGCCAGCGGCGTCAGGCCGTAGTCCTTGATCGCCTGTTCCGAGGCCAGCAGCACACCGGCGGCGCCGTCGCTCATCTGCGAGGACGTGCCGGCGGTGACCGTGCCGCCGAACTGTGGGTTGCGGAACACCGTACGCAGTTTGGCCAGGCCTTCCAGCGTGGTGTCCGGGCGCGGACCTTCGTCGTTTTCGACCAGCAGCTTGCGCAACTGGATGGTGTTGCCCGCCAAATCCGGCACATGCGACATCACTTCATACGGGCTGATTTCGCTTTTGAATTCCCCGGCCTGCATCGCCGCAATGGCTTTCTGGTGCGAGGCGACGGCGAATGCATCCTGGTCCTCGCGTGAGATTTTCCATTCCTCAGCGACCTTTTCAGCAGTGATGCCCATGCCGTAGGCGATGGCAACGTGGTCGTTGTCGAAGACGCTGGGTGCCATGGCGATCTTGTTGCCCATCATCGGCACCATCGACATGGATTCCGTGCCGCCTGCCAACATGAGGTCGGCATTGCCCAGGCGGATCTGGTCCGCGGCCATTGCCACGGCCTGCAGGCCGGAGGAACAGAAGCGGTTGATGGTCTGCGCGGCGATGGTATTGGGCAGGCCCGCCAGTAACAGGCCGATACGCGCCACGTTCATGCCTTGCTCGACCTCGGGCATGGCGCAGCCGATGATGGCATCGTCGATGCGGTTGACGTCGATGCCCGGCGCTTGCGCGACCACGGCTTTCAGCACGTGCGCCAACATGTCGTCGGGGCGGGTGTTGCGGAACACGCCTTTGGGCGCCTTGCCGACCGGGGTGCGGGTGGCGGCGACGATATAGGCTTCCTGGATCTGCTTGCTCATTGTGGCTTTCTCCGAAAGCCGGGAATGGGGAATGGAGAATGGGGAATCGTTACAGCGGATTCACGCAATCGGTGGCATTCCAGATTTCCGGCAAAAATTAAAATGGTGAAAATGAAGAATCGGTTTTTGCTGTTTCCATTGCCGATTCTCCACTCCCGATTCTCAGTTCCTCAAAGGCTTGCCGGTCTTGAGCATGTGCCCGATGCGCGCCTGGGTTTTTTCCTGCTGGGCCAGTTCGACGAAGTGCTTGCGCTCCAGCTTCAGCAGCCATTCCTCGTCGACGATCGAGCCGCGATCGACTTCGCCGCCGCATAGGATGGTGGCGATGCGCACGGCGATCTCGTAGTCGTATTCGCTGATGAAGCGGCCTTCCAGCATGTTGACCAGCATCATCTTGAAGGTGGCGATGCCGACATCGCCGGCCACCTGGATGCGGCGCGCGGGCAGGGGCGGGCGGTAGCCGCTTTCAGCCAGTGCCAGCGCTTCCTGCTTGGCCACGTACAGCAGTTCGTAGGCGTTGAACACGACCCTGTCGGTCTTGCGCAACAGGCCCAGTTCCTGTGCTTCCATGGCCGAGGCGGATACTTTCGCCATTGCTACAGTCTCGAAAGTCTTCTTCAGTTCGGCGAACACATCGCCACCTGGACCCGCCGCCTGCGACGCGCGCACGGCGATTTCCTTAAGGCCACCGCCCGCAGGCAACAGGCCCACACCGGCTTCCACCAGGCCCATGTAGCTCTCAAGGCTGGCTACGGTTTTCGCGGTATGCATCGGGAATTCGCAGCCGCCGCCCAAGGCCAGTCCGCGCACGGCCGCGACCACGGGAACCAGCGAATACTTGATGCGCTGGCTGGTGGCCTGGAAGTTGGCGACCATCGCTTCAAAGCCGGTCACGTTGCCTGCCTGCAGCAGGCCCATCGCACCGGAGAGGTCGGCACCGGCGGAGAACGGCTCGCTGTGCTGCCACAGCACCAGGCCCTTGAAGTCGCGTTCTGCGATGCCAATAGCTTCCTGCAAACCGTTCAACACATGATCGTTGACGGTATTCATCTTGGTCTTGAAGCCGACCACGGCGATGCCATCGCCATCGGTCCACATCCGCACGCCATCGTTTTCGAACACAGTCTCGCCAGCCGGGAATGTCTCGCCCAGCAGCGGATCGGGGAAGCGCTGGCGCTTGTACACGTCCAGCGACGAGCGCGGCAGCTTGGCGTTCTGCGCCGGGCTGTAGCTGCCCTCGGCCGCATGCACGCCTTCGCGGCCGTCGAACACCCAGTTGGGCAGTGGTGCATCGCTCATGGCCTTGCCGGCCACGATGTCGTCGGCGATCCACTGCGCCACCTGCTTCCAGCCCGCAGCCTGCCAGGTCTCGAACGGGCCCAACGACCAGCCGTAGCCCCAGCGGATGGCCAGGTCCACGTCGCGCGCGGTCTCGGCGATGTCGGCGAGGTGGTAGGCGCTGTAGTGGAACAGGTCGCGGAACGTCGCCCACAGGAACTGCGCCTGCGGATGCTGGCTTTCGCGCAGCTTCGCGAATTTCTCCGCCGGGTTCTTCGTCTTCAGGATTTCAACGACTTCAGGCGCGGCCACGCCGGTCGAAGGGCGGTAGTCCTGGGCCTTCAGGTCCAGCACCACGATGTCCTTGCCGACCTTGCGGAAGATGCCTGCGCCGGTCTTCTGGCCCAGCGCGCCCTTGGCGATCAGGGCTTCCAGCCACTTGGGCGCGGCAAAATACTTGTGCCACGGGTCATTGGGCAGGGTGTCGCCCATGGTCTTGATGACGTGGGCCATGGTGTCCAGGCCCACCACGTCCGAGGTGCGGTAGGTCGCCGACTTGGGGCGACCGATCAGCGGGCCGCTCACGGCATCCACTTCATCGAAGCCCAAACCGAATTCGGCCGTGTGGTGGATGCTGGCCAGGATCGAGAACACGCCGATGCGGTTGCCGATGAAGTTGGGGGTGTCCTTGGCGTAGACCACGCCCTTGCCCAGCGTGGTGACCAGGAAGGCTTCCAGGCCTTCCAGCACGGAGGCGTCGGTGACCTTGGTCGGGATCAATTCGGCCAGGTGCATGTAACGCGGCGGATTGAAGAAGTGCACGCCGCAGAAGCGGTGGCGGAGTTGCTCGGGCAGGACGTCGGACAGGGCATTGATGCCGAGGCCGGAGGTATTGCTGGCCAGCACGGCATGGTCGGCCACGAAGGGCGCGATCTTCTTGTAGAGGTCCTGCTTCCAGTCCATGCGTTCGGCGATGGCCTCGATGATCAGGTCGCAGCCGCGCAACTGTTCCAAGCCCGTCTCGTAGTTGGCGGGCGTGATGGCCTCGGCCAGCGACTTGCTGGCGAGTGGGGCGGGGCTGAGTTTGCCCAGATTGGCGATGGCCTTCAGGACTACGCCGTCTGCAGGGCCTTCCTTCGCTGGCAGGTCGAACAACACGGTGTCCACGCCGGCATTGGTCAGGTGGGCCGCAATCTGTGCCCCCATCACGCCCGCGCCAAGGACGGCAACTTTACGTACAAGTAACTTGTTAGACATGTTATCTAAATCCTTGTTTACAAATTGAAATTATTCAGTGGCCGGCGCGAATGCCGGCCTCTGCGAAGCGGATCAGTTCACGCGCTGCACGCTCACGATGCGCCGCTTCAGTGACATCGGCGGGACGCTTGATCAGGCCGAAGTCGGCCATGGCGTAGGTCAGGGCGCCGGCCAGGAAGTCGAGCCGCCAGTACAGCTCTTCCTTGCTGAGGCCGGGCACGCAAGTGCCGATGGCCTTGCCGAATTCGCGCAGTACATGACCGTAATGGTCGGACAGGAACTTGCGCAGGCCGTCGTTCTTTTCCGCATAGGCACGCGCGACCACGCGCACGAAAGCGCCACCACCGTGGCGGTCCTGCGACATGGCAAGCGCTGGCTCTACGAACGCTGCCAATACCGGTTGGAGCTCGCCAGGATGGTTTTCCAGTGCCGCCTTGAGTTGGCTCAGGCGCAGGGCGGTCATGTCGTCCATGCGCCGACGGAACACCTCGTTGACCAGGTTTTCCTTGGAGCCGAAGTGGTAGTTGACCGCGGCGATGTTGACGTCGGCACGGCTGGTGACCTGGCGCAGCGAGGTGCCGGCGAAGCCGTGCTGGGCGAACAGTTCTTCGGCGGCACCAAGGATCCGGTCCTTGGTCGAGAAGTGGGTAGTACTGGCCATGTCGGCTCCGGTAATCAAACGCTTGTTTGATTCTGTTCTCTGTCGTCCCGGAAGTCATGCTGCGGTGCCGCATGGCTGGCCTCTATTCCCTGCAAATGTGTCGCCGATACGTTAGAATTGCACTTCGCAATTTAGCCTAAGCCCGCGTTTCGACGCGGGTTTTTCATGTTAACCTCGGGTCCGCAGTGGCCCACCCTTCGGAGAAATTCCATGGCGCTGGAGCGCACCCTGTCAATCGTCAAGCCCGATGCCGTCGCCAAGAACGTGATCGGTGAAATCTATTCGCGTTTCGAAAAAGCCGGCCTGAAAATCGTGGCCGCCAAGTACAAGCAGTTGTCGCGCCGTGAAGCGGAAGGCTTCTACGCCGTGCACCGCGAGCGTCCGTTCTTCAATGCACTGGTTGATTTCATGATTTCCGGCCCGGTCATGATCCAGGCGCTGGAAGGCGACAATGCCGTTGCCCTGCACCGTGAACTGCTGGGTGCCACCAATCCGAAGGAAGCGGCAGCCGGCACCATCCGTGCCGACTTCGCCGATTCGATCGACGCCAATGCCGCGCACGGTTCGGATTCGGTCGAGAACGGTGCGATCGAAATCGCGTATTTCTTCGCCGCGACCGAAGTGGTCTCGCGCTAAGCACCGCGTGATGAGCAGCCACGAACTGCCGCCGATTGAATTGAAACTGGCCACGGACGCAGAGTCCGTGGCCAGTGGCGTACCCGTGTCTGCAAAACAGAACCTGATGGACCTTGACCGCGAAGGACTGGAACAGTTCTTCGTCGGCACGCTGGGCGAGCAGAAGTTCCGCGCTCACCAGGTGATGAAGTGGATCCACCACCGCTACGTCACCGATTTCGAGCAGATGACCGACCTCGGCAAGAACCTGCGCGCCAAGCTGCAGGAACAGGCCGAAGTGCTGGTGCCGCAGGTCGTGTTCGACAAACCTTCCACTGATGGCACCCACAAGTGGCTGCTGGGCATGGGCGTGGATGGCAAGAATGCCGTTGAAACGGTCTATATCCCCGACAAAAACCGCGGCACGCTGTGCGTGTCCTCGCAAGTCGGCTGCGGCCTGAATTGCACGTTCTGTTCCACCGCCACGCAAGGCTTCAACCGCAACCTCACCACCTCCGAAATCATCGGCCAGGTGTGGGTGACGGCGCGCCACCTGGGCAACGTGCCCGCGCAGAACCGCCGCCTCACCAATGTGGTGATGATGGGCATGGGCGAGCCGCTGCTGAATTTCGACAATGTCGTGCGCGCGATGAACATCATGCGCGACGACCTGGGCTACGGGCTGGCCAGCAAGCGCGTCACCCTGTCGACCTCCGGCCTGGTGCCAATGATCGACCGCCTTGCCACCGAGACCGACGTGTCGCTCGCGGTGTCGTTGCACGCGCCCAACGATGCATTGCGCGAACAACTGGTGCCGCTCAACAGGAAATACCCGATCGCCGAACTGATGGCGTCGTGCGTGCGCTACCTGCATGCAAACAAGAAGCGTGATTCGGTGACCTTCGAGTACACGTTGATGAAGGGCGTCAACGACCAGCCCGAACATGCGCGACAACTGGCGCAGCTGATGCGCAAGTTCAGCAATGCTGTGCAGACCAAGGACGCCGGCAAGGTCAATCTCATCCCGTTCAATCCATTCCCCGGGACGCGCTACGAGCGCGCGCCCGAGGAAGACATCCGCGCGTTCCAGAAACTGCTGCTGGATGCGCAGGTGCTGACCATGGTCCGGCGCACGCGCGGTGACGACATCGACGCGGCCTGCGGCCAGTTGAAGGGGCAGGTGATGGACCGTACCCGCCGCCAGGCGGAGTTCCGCCAGCACCTGCAGTCGCAGGGGATCGATGATGCGGCTGCGTAGTTTCCTTGCCGCGGTGGCGGTGTTGGCCGTGGTGGGCACGGGGTGTTCCCGGTTGACCTTCGTCAAACCGGCCAGCAAGCGCATCGATTATGAAGAGAAGGGTTCCGCCTATTCGGTCAGCGACAGTCCCGCCACCAAGCAGCGTCTTGCGACGCAGGATCGCCTGGCACTCGCGAGCCAGCGCCTGCAGAGTGGAGACCTGGCCTCTGCGGAGCGCGAAGCCACCGCGGTGCTCAAGATCAATCCCGGCTCGGCGGATGCCAACACTATCCTCGCGATCGTGCAGGACCAGAAGGGCAATTCCGAGCGTGCGGGCGGGTATTACAAGCGTGCCGCGGAATTGGCCCCCGACCAGGGAACTGCCCTGAATAATTACGGGGCATGGCTGTGTGGAACTGGCTATGAGGCGGAATCGCTGGTCTGGTTCGATCGTGCGGTCGCCGCTCCGGGATATGGCTCGCCAGCGTCCGCCTATGCCAATGCGGGCGGGTGTGCGTTGAAGGTAGGCCAGTACGAGCGCGCACAGCGGGACCTGCAGCAAGCCATCGCCCTGGAGCCGGCCAACGCCTTCGCACTGGCATCCATGGCTGAAAGCGAATTTCGACACGGTCGCTATTTCGAAGCGAGGGCGTTCTCGGAACGCCGTCTTGCGGCTGCACCTGCCAACGCAGCCGTGCTACAACTAGCGGTCAGGATTGAAGAAAGGCTTGGCGACACGGCTGCCGCCAGCAGATATAGTCAGCGGTTGAGGGCGGAGTTCCCCCAAGCGGTTACCGCAAACCCCGGGGAAACGACAAGGCCATGACAGACCCAATGCAATCCAACCTGCATCCCGGCAACAACAACCAGCTTCAAGGCTGTGGGGCAGTGTTGCGCCAAGCGCGCGAAGCATCCGCGATCAACATGGCTGATGCTGCCGCAGAGCTGAAAATGCCAGCCCGGGTGCTGGAAGCCATCGAACAGGAAAACTGGCAGCAACTCGGCGCCCCGGTTTTCATACGCGGGCAGGTGCGCAGTTACGCGAAGCTGCTCAAGGTGGATGTCGAACCCTACCTGCAGCAGGCTGGCTTCCAAGGGGTACAGGTCGCCGAGCTTGTCAGCCACAGCCACGTCCCGCGCTACCGCCGGGTGATGGAAAGCGTGGCGCGGCGTGCGGTGTACGTCGTGATCACCGCGGCCATCGCCGTGCCCGTCTGGTTTGCCACGCAGTCGCAGGTAGGCCGCAGCGGCACCCAGACCACCGCATCGCTGGACGTGGTTCCCGCAACTGGCGAGTTGAAGTCCGTGGCCGTTGGTGATCCGACGAAACCTGCGCGCCAGCAAGCGGCTCCTTACATGGCGTCCCTGGCGCCGATCCCGCGTCCGGATGCAAATGTCCTGACCCTGCGCATGACAGGTGACAGCTGGGTGCAGATACATGCGCCGGATGGCAAGGGCGTGGAGCAGGGCCTGCTGAAAGCTGGTGAAGAACGCAGCTTCCGTGCGGGTGAAATCGGGCGTGTGGTGTTGGGCAATGCGGCAGCGGTCGAGGTTCAGCAAGCAGGTAGTACGGTGGACATGACGCCGTATGAGCGAGCCAACGTGGCCCGCTTTACGGTATCCTCTGACGGTTCCCTAGCGCCGGTCGCCAACTGACCCAGCGCGTGGGCGTGTCCAACCCGAACATATACCCCGCCTAGACGGGGCGAGAGTACGCATGGCGATCGACGATCTGCTCGACGAGCACGAACAAAGCGAGCGCGTCCGCAATTGGCTTAAGAACAACGGCGCCGGTTTGATCGGCGGCATAGCCTTGGGACTCGCAGTCATTTTTGGCTGGCAATGGTGGCAGAAGCACCAGGTGCAGCAGTCCATGCAGGCCAACCTGGATTACCAGGCGGTACTGGACAGCCTGGGTGCGGCGGACCTGGAAAAGGCCAAGGCGGCAGTGGCCAAGCTGCAGGGAGGCAACGCACATGTGTACGCAGACCTTGCTGCCATGCGCCTGGCGCAGGCACAGGTTGACGCGGGCAAGGAAGATGCCGCGATCGTCACGCTGCGTGCCACCCATGCCGATGCTTCACTGCAACCTCTGGTCGACCTGCGGCTCGCACGCTTGCTGACGGCGACAGGCAAGGGTGAAGAAGCGCTCAAATTGCTGGGCGAGGCAAGCGATAGCGCCAGCTTGGAGGCGCGTGGTGATGCGCTGATGGCACTCGGCAAGCCTGACCAGGCCCGCGATCTCTACCTGAAAGCATTGACCGGCATGGATGTGGCTGCGCCGCAGCGTCGCCTGGTCGAGCTGAAACTCACTGACGCAGGCGGCAAGCCGCCCAAGCCCGCACAGCCAATTTGATGAGGCCGGTTTTCATGTACAAACGCATTATCGCGATCACTGCGCTCGCCGTGGCGCTTTCCGGTTGCAGCTCGTTCAAGAACATCTTTGGCAACGACAAGGATGACGAGAAGCCGACCGATCCGGCCGAGCTGGTTGATTTCACCCCGTCCGCCACCGTGACCAAGCTGTGGAGCGTGAGTGCTGGCAAGGGTGAAAATCGACTGGGCGTGCGCCAGGGCCCTGAAGTTTCCGATGGCCGTGTGTTCGCTGCTGCAATCGAGGGTGGCGTGCGGGCATTCGATTTGCAGACCGGCGCCGCCGTCTGGAGCCATGAATCGGATTTGCGTCTCTCCGGCGGCCCCGGCGTCGGTGACGGGCTGGTGGTGGTAGGCAGCCTCGATGGCCATGTGATCGCACTGGATGCGGCTACCGGCACTGAAAAGTGGCAGGCCAGGGTGCCCAATGAAGTCATCACCGCGCCGACAATCGGCCAGGGCCTGGTCCTGGTTCGTTCCAATGATGGTCGCGTCACCGCATTCGATGCCGCCTCAGGTGAACGCCGCTGGTTCTACAACAAGGATCTTCCCAGCTTGACCGTGCGTGGTAACGCATCCGTCACGCTTGGTCCGGGTGTCGCGTTCGTCAACAACGACGACGGCACGCTCTCCGCCATGAGCCTCAGTGACGGTCGCCTGATGTGGAGCCAGATCGTCGGCGTGCCGGAAGGCCGTACCGAACTTGATCGCATGGCAGATGCCGATGGCCCGGCCGTGCTGGATGGCACCACCGTGTTCGCTACCAGCTACAAGAAGGAAACGATTGCCATCGATGGCCCCAGTGGCCGTCCGATCTGGACGCGTGACAACGGTGGCGTGGGTGGTATCGGCTTGGCGCCCGGCAGCGTGGTCGTTGCCGACCCGGCCGGGATCGTGTGGGCCCTGGACAAAAGCACCGGCGCACCGGTCTGGTCGCATACCGTGCTTGCGCGACGTTCGCTGACGGCACCTACGGTGCAGGGCGACTACGTGGTGGTCGGTGACTTCGATGGCTACCTGCACTGGCTGCGACTGGACAACGGCGAGCTGGCGACGCGTGAGCGTGCCGGCGGCAAGGCATTGCGTGCCAAGCCGGTAGTGGCGGATGGCATCCTGATCGTGCAGAACGTCGACGGCGAACTCACCGCATTCCGGGTGCAATAAGCGCTTCCGCATGAAACACCGCAGGGACTGGGCGAAATACCCGGTCCCTGGCGAACCGTGATGTCGGGCGTTCCAGGGATTGCGATTTCCCGCTGGTTAATAAGGGATAATCGTCCGCGCGGGGACTTTTCCAGCCCCTTCCCGAACTCCATTCCCGATTCCCGGCTCAAATTATGCTTCCCCTAGTTGCACTGGTCGGCCGTCCCAACGTCGGCAAATCGACGCTATTCAACGCGCTGACGCGTACCCGTGACGCGCTGGTCCACGACCAGCCGGGCGTCACCCGTGACCGTAATTACGGCATTTGCCGGCTGGACGAAGAAAACCCGTTCATGGTCGTCGACACCGGCGGCATTGCCGGCGAAGAGGAAGGACTGGCGGGCGCGACCGCACGCCAGGCGCGCGCTGCCGCCGAGGAAGCGGACCTGGTGCTTTTCATCGTCGATGGCCGCGAAGGCGCTTCGAGGTTGGACGACGACATCCTCAGCTGGTTGCGCAAGACCTCGCGGCCGACGCTGCTGGTGATCAACAAGATCGACGGGCTTGAGGAGTCGACTGCGATCTCGGAATTCTCACGCTACGGTTTCAACGATGTCATCACCGTGTCGGCTGCGCATCGCCAGGGCATCGATGAACTGCTCGAGGAAGTGCACGCGCGGTTGCCGGAAGAGGGCACGACCGAAGTCCTGGACAATGATCCGGCCCGCATCCGCATTGCCTTCGTCGGTCGTCCGAACGTAGGCAAGTCCACGCTGTTCAATCGCCTGTTGGGCGAGGAACGCATGATCGCTTCGGAGGTGCCCGGCACCACGCGCGATTCGATTGCCGTGGACATGGAGCGCGATGGTCGCCAGTACCGCCTGGTGGATACCGCCGGCCTGCGACGCAAGTCCAAGGTCGACGAGGCGGTCGAGATCTTCAGCATCATCAAGACCCTGCAATCCATCGAGCAATGCCAGGTCGCCGTGTTGATGCTCGATGCCACCGAAGGCGTGACCGACCAGGATGCCACCGTACTGGGTGCGATCCTGGATGCGGGCCGTGCGCTGGTGGTTGCAGTGAACAAATGGGACGGCCTGGAAACCTACCAGCGCGAGCAGACCGAATCCTTGCTCTCGCGCAAGCTGAATTTCGTGGAGTGGGCGGAAAACGTGCGCATCTCCGCCAAGCATGGCTCGGGCCTGCGCGAGTTGTTCCGCGCCATCCATCGCGCGCATGCCTCTGCCACCAAGGAACACGGCACCAGCGAAGTCACCAAGGCGCTGGAAATGGCCTACGAAACCAATCCGCCGCCAGCCACGCGCGGCCACGCGCCGAAGTTGCGTTTCGCGCATCCCGCCGGCTTGAACCCGCCGACGTTCGTCGTCCATGGCACGCGCCTCAAATCGCTGCCCGAATCGTACAAGCGCTACCTGGAGAACTTCTTCCGCAAGCGATTCAAGATGGTGGGCACGCCGGTGCGTTTCATCTTCAAGGATTCGGTGAATCCGTACGAAGGCAAGCGCAACGTGCTGACCGACAAGCAGGTCGCCAAGAAGCGCCGCCTGATCAAGCACGTCAAGCGCGGCAAGTAGCCTGCGTCGCGCGTCCCCTGCATGTCGATGAGCAGCTTCCCAACGCGTATCGCTTACGAAGAAGCGCTCGCACTCATCCGTGCCAAGGCGTGCGAACGACAACTCGACGGTGAAACCATCGCCATCAAGCGCGTGGATGGCCGCGTGTTGATGCAGGATGTCGTCACACCCATCGACCTGCCGGCATTCGACAACAGTCGCATGGACGGTTTTGCGCTGCGCCACGCCGATCTTGTGCCGAAGGAAGTCACCCAGTTGCACATCGTGGGCGAGCAGTTTGCAGGGCCGCTGGTCGATATCCCATTGGCGCCTGGCCAATGCATACGCATTACCACGGGTGCGCCGATTCCCTCGGCTGCCGACACCGTGGTCATCAAGGAAAACGTGCGCGAGCACGACGGTACGGTCGAAGTGCCGCCGGGCGTGGATGCCGGGGCGGACATACGCCGTGCAGGCGAGGATGTGCAGCGTGGTGATGTGGTGTTGGAGGCGGGTTCGTTGCTGACCCCCGCGCGCATCAGCCTCGCGGCGGCACTCGGCTTGTCGGACGTGAGGGTTTCGAAACGACCAACCGTCGCTGTATTCACCACCGGCGACGAACTGGTGGAGCCGGGCCTCTCGCTGCAGGCGGGCCAGATCTACAACAGCAACCGCGAGTTGCTGATGGGCCTGCTGCGCGACGAAGGACTGGAGCCGGTCGCCTGGCCGACCTTGCCCGATGATCCAGCGCGGATCGAAACCGCGTTGCGCGATGCGGCGTCTGCCTTCGATGTCGTGATCACCTGCGGTGGCGTGTCCGCGGGTGAGAAAGACCATCTTCCCGCGCTGCTGGGCGAGCATGGCGAAATATATTTCTGGAAAGTGAAGATGAAGCCGGGCATGCCGATGCTGTTCGGGCAGATGGACCGGGCACTGTTCCTTGGGTTGCCGGGTAATCCGGTGTCGGTGCTTGCGACTTTCATCGCCCTGGTCAGGCCGGTGCTGGATGGCCTGCAGGGCAGGGTGGAGCCGCGGCTGCGGCTTTTCGCCACGCTGTCGACCGCGTGGAACAAGCAACACGAGCGGCTTGAATTCCTGCGTGGCCATCTGGACTACGGGCAAGACGGCGTGTTGCGGGTGCAGCCCAATGCCGCCGATGCCTCGCATCGCCTGCGTGCGGCGGCGGCCAGCAATGCCTTGATCGTATTGCCCGAAGGTGCGCAGTTCTTCGAGGCGGGCACGGCAGTCGAAGTGCTGGCGTATTGAGCGCCCGGCGCGATAATCACGCCATGGTCATACAAGAAATCACACCCGGGCAAGCACGGGAGCGCCAGGCGCAAGGCGCCGTGCTGGTCGACGTGCGCGAAGCGCATGAGCGGACAGGTGGGCAGGCGGAAGGTTCGTTGGGTGTTGCGCGTAACGAACTGGAAATGGATCCGGCGTTGCACCTGCCACGCCGCGATGTCGAGATCCTGCTGATCTGCCAGGGCGGCGCACGTTCGCTGCTGGCTGCACAGGCATTGCAGGAAGCGGGCTACCAGAACTTGTCGTCGATCACTGGCGGCACCACGCGCTGGCTGGCGGAAGGCTTGCCGGTAGTGAAGCCGATGCTGGATGTCGAGGAAGCCGACTTCAACGATCGCTACTCGCGCCACCTGCGCCTGCCCGAAGTCGGCGTGCAAGGGCAGCGCAGGCTCGAAGCCTCGCGCGTGCTGATGATCGGCGCAGGCGGGCTGGGTTCGCCCGCGGCGTTTTATCTCGCAGCCGCAGGCATCGGCCATATCCGCATCGCCGATGACGACGTGGTGGACCGCAGCAACCTGCAGCGCCAGGTGCTTCATACCGACGCACGCATCGGTGAAGCCAAGGTGGCTTCCGCACAGTTGACGCTCAATGCGCTGAATCCGCGCACGCACATCGAAGCCATTGCCGAACGCGTGACGGCCGCCAACGTCGAACGGCTGCTTGAAGGCGTGGATGTGGTGGTGGATGGTGCAGACAATTTTCCTGCACGCTACCTGCTCAACGATGCCTGCGTGAAACTGGGCAAGCCGCTGGTGTACGGCGCGGTGCAACGCTTCGAGGGCCAGGTGAGCGTGTTCGATGCAGGCCGCCAGCGTGGACACGCGCCATGTTATCGCTGCCTGTTTCCGGAGCCGCCCGCAGCGGAATTCGCCCCGAACTGTGCCGAAGCCGGCGTGCTGGGCGTACTACCCGGTGTGATCGGCCTGTTGCAGGCCACTGAAACCATCAAGTTGCTCTTGCAGATCGGTGAACCCTTGCGCGGCAGGCTGCTGCATTTCGACGCATTGGCGATGCGCTTTCGCGAGATGCGGCTGCGACCGGATCCGGATTGCCCGGTCTGCGCGCCTGGTGTCCCGTTTCCTGGCTACATCGACTACGCCCGTTTCTGTGGCACCACCACCGTTTGAACGGGGCTGATCGACATTCGATGAATTTGCGGTAGTGTTGGCCCGGCCTGCGCCGTGCGGCAGTGGCAGCTTCGCGTGTCGACGCGTCGGTGGTGGCTTGGCGGTCGTATCGGATCTCGATTTCATGGAAGGGAGGAGCAAATGCGCACCTTGATTCTCATCGTCGCGGGGCTGGTGTTGATGGCGTTTGCGATGTGGCTGACCAAGCCGGGCAAGCGGACCACGATGGCAGCATGGTTTACGGTGGCCTGGCTGCTGGTGACGATCTGGAACCTGGTCACGGGCATGTCGCACGGTTATTCCTTCAAGGAAGAACTGCCAATCCAGTCCGCCATTTTCAGTATCCCGGTGTTTGGCGCGTGGCTTCTGGGCTGGAAGGGACGCGCGCGCCGGGTCCCGTAGTGCCGTCCACAAGGAAGTCGCTCTTGAACACACCGGTTGAATCCCTGCTGCGGCAGCGTGGCCACCACGACAGTGGCAAGGTCACCATGGTCGAGTTGTTCTTCGACCTGGTCTTCGTGTTCGCCGTCACCCAGCTGTCGCATGGCTTGCTGGCCCACCTGACGCCGCTGGGCGCGCTGCACACGCTGATGCTGTTCATGGCGGTCTGGTGGCTGTGGACGTTCACTTCCTGGGCGACCAACTGGCTGGATCCCGAAAAGGTGCCGGTCCGCCTGATGCTGCTTGGCCTGATGCTGGGCGGGCTGCTGCTTTCGACGTCCATACCCGAGGCGTTCGGCGAGAAAGGACTGTTGTTCGCCAGCGCATTCGCCGCGATGCAGGTCGGGCGCACCCTCTTCATGCTGTGGGCGCTGCGTGGCGAAAGCCCCAACCAGTTCCGCAATTTCACCCGCATCCTGGTCTGGCTGTCGGTCTCCGCGGTGTTCTGGCTGTGGGGAGGTTTTGAGGAAGGAAACTCGCGTACGTTGCTGTGGATGGTAGCCATCGCGCTCGAATACGTTTCGCCGTCGCTGGCATTCTGGGTTCCGGGCCTGGGCCGCTCCAGCACGATGGACTGGGATGTGGATGGTGCGCACATGGCCGAGCGTTGTGGGCTCTTCGTGATCATCGCGCTGGGCGAGTCCATCCTGGTCACTGGCGCCACCTTCGCCGAACTTGCGGTCGACAGGGCAACCGTCGCGGGATTCGTCGTGTCTTTCATCGGCAGCGTGGCCATGTGGTGGGTGTACTTCGACACCGGCGCTGAACGCGCCGCGCATCGCATCCAGCATTCCGACGACCCGGGCCGCATCGCCCGGTTGGCCTACACCTATCTGCACTTGCCCATCATCGGCGGAATCATTCTCTGCGCAGTTGCCGATGAACTGGTGCTTGTCCATCCCGGCCACGCCGAACCGATGGGCATGGCCATCATCCTTGGCGGGCCAGCGCTCTACCTGCTGGGCAATGCGCTGTTCAAGTGGGTCTCCAACGACCGGAGGCTGCCGCCCCTGTCGCACCTGGCGGGATTGTTGCTGCTGGCAGTGCTGGTGCCGCTTGCTACCGGCCTGCACTTATCCGCCTTGTCGTTGGGTGTATCGACTACCGCCGTCATGGTGCTGGTGGCGGCATGGGAAAGCCTCACGTTGCGTCGCATACGCTGATCGAAGCACGGCGGGACTCTGAAACGACGTGGGCAGAGGTTAACCTGTAGCCCTTCGCCACCGTGGAAAAACCCAATTGGCCACCGAAGCTGTTTCCAGTGACCTGATCAAGGTCGTCGCCCTGCTGGGGGCGGCGGTAGTCGCCGTACCGATTTTCCGCCGGCTGGGGCTGGGCTCAGTGCTGGGTTACCTGGCAGCCGGACTGGTCATCGGTCCATTCGGCTTCGGCTGGTTCTCCGATCCGCAGTCCATCCTGCACGTAGCCGAGCTGGGCGTGGTCATGTTCCTGTTCGTGATCGGGCTGGAAATGCGGCCGTCGCACCTGTGGGGGTTGCGCAAGGAAATCTTCGGCCTTGGCACGTTGCAGATCAGCGTGTGTACGTTGGCTTTGACCGGCGTGGGCCTGGCGTTCGGCTTCAGCCTGCCGGTATCGTTCGTGGGGGCGGCGGGTTTCGTGTTGACCTCCACGGCCATCGTCATGCAGCTGCTGGGCGAGCGCGGCGATATCGCCTTGCCGCGTGGGCAGAAGATCGTGTCGATCCTGTTGTTCGAGGATCTGCTCATCGTGCCGCTGCTGGCCTTGGTGGCGTTCCTGTCGCCGGTGGTGTCGGAGCAGGCGGACGGTTCACGCTGGACCAGCATCGGTATCGGCATCGCCGCCCTGGCTGGTTTGATCGCGGCCGGCATCTGGTTGCTGAATCCCTTGTTCCGCATCCTTGCCGGGGCCAAGGCGCGCGAAGTGATGACGGCAGCCGCATTGCTGGTGGTGCTGGGTGCTGCCTTGCTGATGGAGCTGGGTGGATTGTCGATGGCCATGGGCGCTTTCCTGGCGGGTGTCCTGTTGTCCGAATCCACTTTCCGCCACCAGATCGAGGCGGATATCGAACCCTTCCGCGGCATCCTCCTGGGCCTGTTCTTCCTCAGCGTGGGCATGTCGCTGGACGTGGCCGTCGTGCTGAACAATTGGCCGCTGATCGTGTCGGCGGTGTTGGCCATGATGGCGGCCAAGGCGGTCTGCATCTATCTCGTGGCGCGCATCATGCGCAGCCCGCATGCCGAGGCGCTGGATCGCGCGGTGCTGATGGCACAGGGCGGTGAGTTCGCCTTCGTGCTGTTTTCCGCCGCGGCTTCCGCGCAGATCATCGATGCCACGGTCAACGCCAACCTGACCGCCATCGTGGTGCTGTCGATGGTGCTCACGCCATTCTTCGTGATCGTGTTGAAGCGTTTCGCTCCCAAGGTGCAGGCTTCCATGGAAGGCGTGGAGGAGGCCAACGGCCTGACGGGCAGCGTGTTGATCATCGGTTTTGGTCGCTTCGGCCAGGTGATGAGCCAGTCGCTGTTGGCGCGTGACGTGGACGTGACCATCATCGACAACGACATTGACATGATCCGCAGCGCGGATGAGTTCGGTTTCAAGATCTATTACGGTGACGGTACTCGCCTCGACGTGCTGCACGCTTCCGGCGCGCACAGTGCACGGGCGATCGCGGTCTGCATCGACGGCAAGGAGTCGGTCAACAAGATCGTGGAGCTGGTGAAGGCCGAGTTCCCACTGGTGCGCTTGCTGGTGCGCTCCTATGACCGCGAACATGCGCTGGAGCTGATCAACGCCGGCGTGGATTACCAGATCCGAGAGACCTTCGAATCAGCCGTCAATTTCGGTGCGGCGGCGCTGGTTGAACTGGGTGTCCCGGAAGACGAGGCAGCACGCATTGCCGAAGAAATCCGTCGACGCGATGCGGAACGCTTCGAGTTGGAGATGGCGGGCGGCAGCCTGAGGGCAGGCGCGAGCGCGATGTACAACAACACCGTACCGAAGCCAACGCCATTCACTACGCCAAAGCGCGAGGGGCGGGCGCTGAACGAAGCGACGGCCGAAGTGATCAACAGCCCGGACCTGGACAGCAGCGCCGGCTAGCGCAGGAAGTCACGGAGGGATTCGTCGTAGCGCGGCTGCAGTGAAATATCGTTGTGGTCGGCAAGTGGGAAATCCACGACCACGGGTGGCGTTTGCAGTGAAGCAATGAGTCGGTCCGTGTGGACGGGCGGAACGACTTCGTCACGGCCGGCGCGCAGGACAAGCAGCGGTCCCGGATACTGCCGCAAGTATTCATGCGAAGCATAGGCGTCGCTGATCAACCAGCGCACGGGCAGCCAGCAATAATGCGATTGCGCCACTTCGGCCAGGCTGTCGAACGGCGTTACCAGGACTAGTTTCTGCACGGGTCTTCGTGACGCGAGGTAACTGGCTACGCCGCTGCCCAGGCTGCGCCCGACTATGGCGATATCACCGGAAGGATGCCGTGCATGCACGGCGTCGTACAAAGCCAGTGCATCGCCGAAAAGTGCGGTCTCGGTTGGCTTGCCCTCGCTGGCACCATAGCCGCGATATGGAAGCAGGTAGACGGTGCGGTCGGGGAAGAGTCGGGTGAATTGCTCGCGCGAGGATTCCAGGCGTTCTGCGTTGCCACCGAAATAGATCAAGGCGTTGGCTTGGCCGGGATTGAGTTTCCACCCACGTAAAGTCACGCCGTCTTGGATCAGGCTGAAATCCGTCTCGCTTGCAGCAACAGTAGTCGCAGACGGGTAGTAGATGAGGTCGCGTTGCTTGAAGTAGAGCAGGGCCGAGATGCCTGCATATACCAGCACCAGCAGCGCGACAACCGAGAGGACCCGCCTGTACGGCATGGTCAACCGTGTCGACGCTGGGCTTCGGCGAAAGCAGCCAGTTGTTCCGGCGTCGCATCCTTCTGGTGCTGTGCCTTCCACTCCGCGAACGGCATCCCGTAAATGCGTTCGCGGGCTTCGTCCTTGCTCATTTCCTGTCCGCAAGCTTCGGCGGCTTCGCGGTACCAGTCGGACAGGCAGTTGCGGCAGAAGCCGGCGAGGATCATCAGGTCGATGTTCTGCACGTCGCTGCGATCCACGTTCAGGTGCTGCAGCAACCGGCGGAAGGCGGCGGCTTCCAGTGCGGTGGTGTCGGTCATGTTCGGGCGATCCAGAGGTGGCGGCCGTGATGGGAGCGACGTGAGTCGCGATGGATCATCGGGAAAGCTCCATCGCGACTGACGTCGCTCCCACAGAAAACCCGTAATCGGGGACAATGTGCGCCGACTCTACACCTGCCAGCACCATGACCGCACGCATCCTGGACGGCCGCCGCATCGCCGAAAACCTGCTGGACGAACTCAAGGCCAAGGTCGATGCGCGGGTGGCTGCAGGACAATCACGGCCCGGGCTTGCCGTGGTGCTGGTAGGTGGCGATCCCGCCTCAAGCGTATACGTGCGCAACAAGCGGCGCGCTGCAGAGAAGGTGGGCATCGAGGCGTTCGACCATGACCTTCCCGCAGGCACCTCCGAAAACGACCTGCTGGCCCTGATCGACCGGCTCAATGCCGATCCGAGGATCCACGGCATCCTGGTGCAGTTGCCGCTGCCGGGCATCCCCGACGCCAGCCGTCTGATCCACCGCATCGACCCGCGCAAGGACGTGGATGGTTTCCACCCACAAAACGTAGGCCATCTCGCCCTGCGCGAATTCGGCCTGCGCCCGTGCACGCCGCGCGGCATCACCACGCTGCTGGGCTACACCGA
This sequence comes from uncultured Lysobacteraceae bacterium, assembly GCA_937897645.1. Classification (GTDB taxonomy): domain Bacteria; phylum Pseudomonadota; class Gammaproteobacteria; order Xanthomonadales; family Xanthomonadaceae; genus Pseudoxanthomonas_A. Next base: position 36,742 of record CALCNV010000116.1, on the reverse strand, counting down.
CAAGCCGGTGCGTGGGCAGAACGCCACCATCGTGGGCGTCAGCAACCACGTGGGACGGCCGATGGCGCTGGAATTACTGATCGCGGGCTGCACGGTGACCAGCTGCCACAAGTTCACCCCGCCGCAAGTCCTTGAGGACCGCGTGCGCGACGCTGACATCCTCGTCGTGGCCGCAGGGCGGCCCGGCTTGATCCCGGGCGAATGGGTGAAGCCCGGCTCGGTGGTGATCGACGTGGGCATCAACCGGCTTGAGGACGGCAGCCTGGTCGGAGACGTGGGCTACGAAGCCGCCGCCCAGCGTGCCAGCTGGATCACCCCGGTACCGGGCGGGGTAGGGCCGATGACCGTGGCCACCCTGATGCAGAACACGCTGGAAGCGGCCGAGGCCGCGCTGTCATAGGAGCGCCCCATCGGCGCGAGCTCTTTGCCTGTAAACCGTTCCAGAGCTCGCGCCCATGGGGCGCTCCTACAAAAGCCGAGCGCCCGGATGGCGATTCGCCGTATAATTACGCGCTTCCCCACCGAACGGGTCCGCCGATGCTACGCATCCAGGCTGAAGCTCTCACCTACGACGATGTTTCCCTCGTCCCTGCGCATTCCCTTGTCCTGCCCAAGGATGTCGACCTCGGCACGCGGCTGACCCGCGACCTGCGCCTCAAGCTGCCGATTGTTTCCGCAGCCATGGACACCGTGACCGAAGCGCGCCTGGCCATCGCCATGGCCCAGCTGGGCGGCATTGGCATCATCCACAAGAACCTCATGGTCGAACAGCAGGCGGCCGAAGTCGCCAAGGTCAAGAAGTTCGAAGCCGGCGTCATCAAGGATCCTTTCACGGTCGGCCCTGAAACCACCATCGGCGACGTGCTCGCCCTGACCCGCGCCCGCAACATTTCCGGCGTGCCGGTGGTGGACGGCGGGCAGTTGCTGGGCATCGTCACCAGCCGCGACATGCGCTTCGAAGCGAAGTTGGACGATCCGGTCCGCCACATCATGACCAAGAAGGAACGCCTGGTGACCGTGCGCGAAGGCGCCAGCGACCAGGAAGTGAAGCAACTGCTGCACAAGCACCGCATCGAGAAGGTGCTGGTGGTTAACGACAACTTCGAGTTGCGTGGCCTGATCACGGTCAAGGACATCCAGAAGAAGACCGACAACCCCAACGCCGCCAAGGACAGCGCCACGCGCCTGCTGGTCGGTGCGGCATTGGGCGTGGGTGGCGACACCGAACAGCGCGTCGAAGCACTGGTTGCGGCTGGCGTGGACGTAGTCATCGTCGATACGGCGCACGGTCATTCGCAGGGCGTGCTGGACCGGGTGACGTGGATCAAAAAGCGCTTCCCGCAGTTGCAGGTGATCGGCGGCAACATCGTCACCGGCGACGCCGGGCTGGCCTTGATGGATGCCGGTGCCGACGCGGTGAAGGTTGGCGTCGGTCCGGGTTCCATCTGCACCACCCGCATGGTGGCTGGCGTGGGCGTACCGCAGATCACCGCAATCGACATGGTGGCGGAAGCGTTGCAGGACCGCATCCCGCTGATCGCCGACGGCGGCATCCGCTATTCGGGTGACATCGGCAAGGCTATCGTGGCTGGTGCGTCGACGGTGATGATCGGCGGTCTTCTGGCCGGTACCGAAGAAGCGCCGGGCGAAGTCGAACTCTTCCAGGGCCGCAGCTACAAGAGCTACCGCGGCATGGGCAGCCTGGGTGCGATGGAGAAGGGCAGCAAGGACCGCTACTTCCAGGATTCCAGCGATGCCGACAAGCTGGTGCCGGAAGGCATCGAAGGCCGCGTGCCGTATCGCGGCCCGGTCGGCAACATCATCCACCAGCTCGTCGGCGGCCTGCGCGCCACCATGGGCTACGTGGGTTGCGCGACCATCGACGACATGCAGAAGAAGCCGCAGTTCGTCACCATCACCGGTGCCGGCCAGCGCGAAAGCCATGTGCATGACGTGCAGATCACCAAAGAGCCGCCGAATTACCGGATGGGGTGATGCGCAGGAGTTAGCGAAGAGGAGTGAGGAGTGAGGTAACTCTGGAGCTCCTCTTCTGCTTTTGGTTTCTCGCTTCCACTCACTTCTCACTCCTCTCCACTCACTCCTCGCCCATGACCAACATCCACACCGACAAGATCCTCATCCTAGATTTCGGCGCGCAGTACACGCAGTTGATCGCGCGCCGCATCCGCGAGATCGGCGTGTACTGCGAAATCTGGGCGTGGGACCACGATCCTTCCGAGATCGCCGCGTACGGTGCCAAAGGCATCATCCTGTCGGGTGGCCCGGAATCCACCACGGAAGCAGGTGCGCCGGCAGCGCCGCAGCAGGTGTTCGATTCCGGCTTGCCGATCCTGGGCATCTGCTACGGCATGCAGACCCTGGCCGCGCAATTGGGCGGCGCGACGGAAGCCGCCGATGCGCGTGAATTCGGCCATGCGGAAGTGGAAGTCATCGCACCCGACGCACTGTTCGCAGGCCTCAATGATCACGCAGGCACCACGCCACGCCTCGACGTGTGGATGAGCCACGGCGACCACGTGTCCGAAGCGCCACCCGGCTTCACCATCACTGCACGTACCGACCGCATCCCGGTCGCCGCGATGTCGAACGAAGACAAACGCTGGTACGGCGTGCAGTTCCATCCTGAAGTCACGCACACGAAGCAAGGTGAAGCACTGCTGCGTCGCTTCGTCACCGATATCTGCGGCTGCCAGACGTTGTGGACGGCCGCCAACATCATCGACGACCAGATCGCCCGCGTGCGTGCGCAGGTGGGCGAGGATGAAGTGATCCTGGGCCTGTCCGGCGGCGTGGATTCCTCCGTGGTCGCGGCGCTGCTGCACAAGGCCATCGGCGACAAGCTGACCTGCGTGTTCGTGGATACCGGCCTGTTGCGCTGGAACGAAGGCGACCAGGTCATGGCCATGTTCGCAAGCGAAGCCGAGAAGGGCGGCATGGGCATCAAGGTCATCCGCGTCAACGCGGCCGACCGCTATTTCAAGGCACTGGAAGGCGTGTCCGATCCGGAAGCCAAGCGCAAGATCATCGGCAACCTGTTCATCGATATCTTCGATGAGGAATCCGGCAAGCTCGCCAACGCCAAATGGCTGGCACAGGGCACCATCTACCCCGACGTCATCGAGTCGGCCGGCAGCAAGACCGGCAAGGCGCACGTGATCAAGAGCCACCACAACGTCGGCGGCTTGCCCGAGCACATGAAGCTGGGCCTGGTGGAACCATTACGCGAATTGTTCAAGGACGAAGTGCGCCGTCTTGGCGTCGAACTCGGCCTGCCACGCGCAATGGTCTACCGTCATCCGTTCCCGGGCCCCGGCCTGGGCGTGCGCATCCTGGGTGAAGTGAAGCGCGAATACGCGGAACTGCTGGCCCAGGCCGACGCGATCTTCATCGAGGAGTTGCGCAAAGCTGACCTGTACGACAAGACCAGCCAGGCGTTCGCCGTGTTCCTGCCGGTCAAGTCGGTGGGCGTGGTCGGCGACGCGCGTGCCTACGAGTGGGTAATCGCGCTGCGTGCGGTGGAAACGATCGACTTCATGACGGCGCACTGGGCGCACCTGCCGTACGACTTCCTCGGTACGGTCTCCAATCGGATCATCAACGAACTGCGTGGCATCTCCCGCGTGGTCTACGACATCAGCGGCAAGCCGCCGGCGACGATCGAGTGGGAATGAGCTGAAGCTCTGAATTTCCCCGCTGGATCTGCTTTCCCTGATTGCCAGTCGTCGGTAATCTTCCTGCAGGAGGGAGGGCATAACATCGGGCGGCCGTATTGCGGCCCGCGATGACGCAGTAGCACAACCTCAAGGATCAGCATGGCCCGTCCCATTGCAAGAAAGACCGCGGCAAAAAAGATCGCTGCAAAAAAAGCCACTGCAAAGAAAACCGCCCGCCCGCGCAAGTCGGCGGATGAGCCGGTCCTGATCGACCTCGCCCTGCAGGGCGGCGGTTCGCACGGCGCCTTCACCTGGGGCGTGCTGGACCGCGCGATCCAGGAGCCCAGGCTGCAGCTGGAAGGTATTTCCGGCACTTCGGCTGGCGCGATGAATGCAGCGGTGATGGCCAGTGGTTTCGCCATCGGCGGCGTCGATGGTGCGCGCCAGGCGCTTGAAGACTTCTGGCATCGGGTCTCGAAGGCCGCGCAGTTCAGTCCTTACCAGCGCTCCCCCTGGGACGTGCTGACAGGCAAGTGGACGCTGGATGACTCGCCCTTGTTCATGGCGCTGGACATGGCCTCGCGTGTGTTCTCGCCGTATGACCTCAATCCCGGCGCCTTCAATCCATTGAAGTCGATCCTGGAAGAGAGCATCGATTTCGAGCGCCTGGTCGCTGCGCCGATCAAGTTGTTCATCACCGCCACCAACGTGCGCACCGGGCAGGGCAGGGTGTTCCGCAACGCCGAGATCACGCCTGACGTGCTGCTGGCCTCAGCCTGCCTGCCGATGATGTTCCAGGCCGTGGAGATCGATGGTGATCCCTACTGGGACGGCGGCTATACCGGCAATCCCACCATCACCCCGTTGCTGCGCGAGTGCGCGTCCAGCGACACGGTGCTGGTGCAGATCAATCCGATCGAGCGCTTGGGTACGCCCAAAAGCGCGCGCGACATCATGGAGCGCGTCAACGAGATTTCCTTCAATTCGTCCTTGCTGAAGGAGTTGCGCATGATCGCCTTGCTGCAACAGGTCGCCGACCCGGGTGCCGGCGAAAGTGCGCGTTGGGCCGGCATGCGTATCCATCGTATATCCGGCGATGAGCTGGCGGCCTTCGGCTCGTCTTCCAAGCTCAATGCGGAATGGCCGTTCCTGTGCATGCTGCGTGACAAGGGCAAGGACGCGGTGGAAACCTTCATGGCCAACCACGCCGCCGACCTCAACGTGCGCTCGAGCCTGGACTTGCGTCCACTGCTAGAAGGAGTCTGATCACATGGGATTCCTAGGCATTTTCCTCGCACTCGGCTTGCTGATCTGGTTCGCGTACCGCGGCTGGAGCGTATTGCTGTTGTGTCCGCTCGCCGCGCTGGTCGCGGCACTGTTTTCCGGCGAACCGCTGCTGGCCAGCTGGACGCAGACCTTCATGACCGGCACCGCCGGTTTCCTGGCGCAGTTCTTCCCGCTGTTCCTGCTGGGCGCACTGTTCGGCAAGTTGATGGATGACAGCGGCTCGGTGCAGGCCATCGCCAATGCCATGTCGCAGCACCTTGGCACCAAGCGCGCGATCCTGGCGGTGGTGCTGGCGGGCGCGTTGATCACCTATGGCGGCGTCAGCCTGTTCGTGGCGTTCTTCGTGCTGGTGCCGATGGCGCAATCGCTGTTCCGCCAGGCCAATATCCCGCGCCGTTTGATGCCCGCCGCCATCGCATTGGGTACTTCCACATTCACCATGTCCGCGTTCCCCGGTACGCCCGCCATCCAGAACGCCATTCCCATGCCGTACTTCGGCACCACGTTGTTCGCCGCGCCGGGCCTGGGCCTGATTGCTTCGGCCATCATGCTGGGCTTCGGCATGTGGTGGTTGGGACGCGCCGAGAAGAAGGCGCGGCTCGCCGCGGAAGGCTATGGCGATGTAGTGGCCGTGGACACCGTGGAAGTGGCGGAAAACGCGCTGGTACGCGAGCGTGCGACGACCGCGCACGAATTCGATCCTGCCGAAATCCAGCACGGGCAGCGCAGCGCCGTCTTGCCACCCACCTGGGTTGCGATGTTGCCGCTGGTCGTGGTGATTGCGGTCAACTTGCTGATGTCCTTCGTGGTGCTGCCACGCATGGATGCCTCTTTCCTGGAAGAACTGCGTTGGGGCAATACTTCACTGCAGGCCGTGGGTGGCGTGTGGTCGGTGATGGTGGCGCTGGTGGCGGCCATCTGCACGCTGATCGCGTTGAACCGCACGCGCTTGACTGCCCTGCGCGACAGCATCGACGCCGGCGTGAATGCCTCGGCCTTGCCGATCCTCAGCGTGTCCAGCCTGGTGGGTTTCGGCGCGGTGATCGCGGCGCTGCCGGCGTTCGCGGTGATCAGCGACTGGATCCTGTCGGTGGAAGGCGGGCCGCTGGTGTCGCTGGCACTGGCCACCAACGTGTTGGCCGCATTGACCGGTTCTGCCTCCGGTGGCCTGACCATCGCATTGGATGCGCTGGCGGAGACGTACATGCAGCTTGCGGCCGTGGCAGGCATCAACCCCGAGCTGATGCACCGCGTGGCAGTGATCGGCGCCGGCACGCTGGACAGCCTGCCGCATAACGGCGCGGTGGTGACCTTGTTGGCGATCTGCGGCACCACGCACAAGGAAAGCTATTTCGATATCGTCATGGTCGCGGTGGTCAGTGCCTTGCTGGCGCTGGTGGCGGTGATCGTGTTGGGCACCGCGTTCGGTTCGTTCTAGGCAGCGCAGGAGGCAATCCCATGACCGGGTCCACGGCAGACGACGAAACCTGGATGCGCCATGCCCTGGCCCTGGCCGACCGTGCCGAGCGCGAGGATGACGAAATACCGGTAGGCGCGGTACTGGTGTCAGCCGATGGACAGGTGCTTGGCGAAGGCTGGAACCGCAATCTGGCCGAGCATGATCCCAGCGCGCATGCCGAGATCGTAGCCATGCGTCGTGCGGGTTCCAAGCTCGGCAACCACCGCCTGGTCGGCAGCACGCTGTACGTGACCCTGGAGCCGTGTGCGATGTGTGCGATGGCGATGGTGCATGCGCGCGTGGCGCGACTGGTCTACGCGGCCTCCGATTCGAAGACAGGCGCATGCGGTAGCGTGTTCGACCTGCTGGCCGATCCCCGCCACAACCACCGCATCGAAGTCAGTTCCGGATTGCTGGCGGAAGAAGCCAGCCGACGCCTGACCAACTATTTCCGCGCCAAGCGCGGCAAGCCGCCGCTCGATTGAATCGTAGGAGCGGGCCCTGCACGCGATGCTCTTCGTTCGGATACACGTGCAAGAGCATCGCGGGCAGGGCCCGCTCCTACAACCATTAGCTATTCGCGCTTGGCCAGATGGCGATGATCCATTTCTTCGTTCACGGCCTTCACCGCCAGCGTCGACTCGCGTGCCAGCAGCAGACTGGCGGAGAACATGGCCAACACGCCGAAGGCCGCCAATACCGTCGGCGTCGCGCCCAGGCGGTGTACGAACAGCGTGTCCGCGGCAATCGCCAGGCTGGTGGCCACGAACAGGCAGATGGCCGTGTACAGCAATTGTCCGGCACGCAGGATGATCAGGCTGCGGCGTCGCTGCAGGGCGATGCGTTGTTCGTAGATGGCGCGTTGCAGGGGATCCTGCAGGTCCTGCAGTTCCTTCAAGAGCGAACGCGCGCGGTCGATGATGCGTGCCAGCCGATTATTGGCGGACAGCAGCAACGATGCGGTCGCGGTCAGGAAGAACGCAGGCGCCAGCATCGCGGTAAGGGTGGCGTAGTGCGCGTAGGGGTCGGGGCTCTGCAGCATGGCCTTGGCCGTGGGGTGGCTGCGTTATCATGCGGTACAACCCGTTGTTCCGCAAAATCCATCGCGCATCCACAGGACCCGCCCACGCATGCCATCAACCGACCCACGCAGCGACCGCTTGATCTGGATCGACCTGGAAATGACCGGGCTGGATACCGGACAGGACTCCATCATCGAGATCGCCACGGTGGTGACGGATTCGCAGTTGAACGTATTGGCCGAAGGTCCCGAGTTCGCCATTGCCCATCCGCTCGCGGTACTGGAAGCGATGGACGACTGGAACCGCGCCCAGCACACGCGCTCCGGCCTGTGGAAGCGCGTGGTGGAAAGCACGGTGACACTCGGGCAGGCCGAAGCACAGACGGTCGATTTCCTGGCGCAATGGCTGCCCGCCAATGCGTCGCCGATGTGCGGCAATTCGATCTGCCAGGACCGGCGTTTCCTGCACCGCCTGATGCCGCGCCTGGAGAAGTATTTCCATTACCGCAACCTGGACGTCAGCACGCTGAAGGAACTGGCGCGTCGCTGGGCACCGACCGTTTTGGAAGGCGTACGCAAGCAGTCGGCGCACACGGCGCTGAGCGACGTACGCGATTCAATCGATGAATTGCGACACTACCGCAAGCATTTGGCCGAGCTGGCCGAAAAATAGCGCGTAGGAGCGACGTAAGTCGCGAAACCGTTCCTTACCCAACCGGGACGTCTTGCGCAAGAGAAATTTCAGTCGCGACTTACGTCACTCCTACGCTTGCGTCAGGCTGCAGGACTGCCCGGAGCTACTGCCGCATCATCCGCAATCGCCTTGCTGGCGATCTCCGTCAGCGGCGTGCCATCGGCATTGTGGTGGTAGACGTGCAGGTCGCGCTGGGCGGAGGGCAGGGACAGGCCGTTGCCGAGTATCGCGCTGCGGATGCCTTCGGTGAGCTGGCTGCGGGCCTCGCCAAAATCCTTGGTCTTGGTCCAGGCATACAGGGTCACGTCGACGCTGCGTTCGGCCAGGCGCGTGACCTGCACGAAAGGCTCGGGCGTCTTCAGTACCAGCGGATTCCCCATGGCCAAGCCGAGCAGAACTTCGCGCGCGTGCTTCAAGTCGTCTTCGTAGCCCACGCCGACCAGGATCTCGATGCGGCGCTGCGGCTTGGCGGTGAAATTGATGATGGGCGCGGTGGTAATCAAGCTGTTGGGCAGGATGATCAGGCGATTGTCGAAGGTGCGCATGCGGGTCTGGAAGATGCGGATCTCTTCCACGACACCCTCAGAGCCCGCCGCAAGCACATGGTCGCCATCGCGGAACGGACGCAGCACGATCAGCATCACCCCCGAGGCGATGTTGGACAGCGAATCCTTCATCGCCAGGCCGATCGCCAGGCTGGCTGCACCCAGTACGGCCAACAGCGACGTCGTGGAGACGCCGATCTTCTGCAGCGCGGTGATGAACACGACGACCAGCATCACCGCATAGGCCACGTTGCGCAGGAAGCCGGCCAGCGTAGCTTCCATCCCGGCGCGGGTCAGTGCGCGGTAGACGGTGCGACTGATCCACTTGGCCACCCACATGCCCACCAGCGCGATCAACAGCGCGAGGGTGAAATTCAACAGCAGCACGCCCCAATCGATGCGGCTCAGGTCGAAGATGGGAGCTTCCGACGCGTTGGCGGGCGCAGTCAGCTTGGCGACGGTGTCCTCGATTGCCATGCCGGGTTCAGGACGCCTTGAGCTTGGCCAAACGCAGCCAGGTATCGACCACCGTATCCGGATTCAACGACACCGACTCGATGCCCTCCTGCATCAGCCAGTCGGCGAGATCCGGATGATCGGACGGGCCTTGTCCGCAGATGCCGACGTACTTGCCCTTGGCCTTCGCCGCCTTGATCGCCATCGACAGCAGCTTCTTCACCGCAGGATCGCGCTCGTCGAACAGGTGCGCCACGATGCTCGAATCGCGATCCAGTCCTAGTGTCAGCTGGGTCAGGTCGTTGGAGCCGATGGAGAAGCCATCGAAGATGTCGAGGAATTCATCCGCGAGCAGCGCGTTCGACGGTACTTCGCACATCATGATGATCTTGAGTCCGTTCTCGCCCCGCACCAGACCGTGCTTCGCCAACACCTCGATGACCTTGCGGCCTTCGTCCAGCGTACGCACGAACGGGATCATCACCCACAGGTTGTCCAGGCCCATGTCGTTGCGCACCTTGCGCACGGCCTTGCATTCCAGCGCGAACGCCGGCTCGAAGGACGGATCGACATAACGGCTGGCGCCGCGGAAACCAATCATCGGGTTTTCTTCGTGCGGCTCGTAATTGCTGCCGCCGATGAGGTTCGCGTACTCGTTCGACTTGAAGTCCGACAGGCGCACGATCACGGCATTGGGCGCCACCGAGGCGGTGATGGTGGCGATGCCTTCGGCCAGGCGATCCACGTAGAAGCTGACCGGGTCCGCGTAGCCGGCGGTCTTCGCATCGATCTTCTTGCGCGTCTCCAGGTCCTGGCGGTCGTATTCCAGCAAGGCATTCGGGTGCACGCCGATGTGGCTGGCGATGATCATCTCAAGGCGAGCCAGGCCAATGCCCGCATTCGGCAACTGGCCGAAGTCGAAGGCACGCTCGGGGTTGGCCACGTTCATCATGATCTTGAGCGGGGCGGGCGGCATGTCGGTGAGGTCGGTGGTGATGCGCTCGAACGGCAACGCGCTGCCATAGATGAAACCGGTATCGCCTTCCGCGCAGCTGATGGTGATTTCGCGGCCGTCCTCGATGTGGTCCAGGGCATTGCCGGTGCCGACGACGGCCGGCACGCCCAGTTCACGCGCGATGATCGCGGCGTGGCAGGTGCGGCCGCCGCGGTTGGTGACGATGGCCGAGGCGCGCTTCATCACCGGCTCCCAATCGGGGTCGGTCATGTCGGCGACCAGCACGTCGCCGGGCTGCACGCGGTTCATGTCGGCCAGGCTGCGCACCACGCGGGCCACGCCGCTGCCGATCTTCTGGCCGATGGCACGGCCTTCGGAAATCACGTCGCCGCGTTCCAGCAGGTGGTAGCGCTCGATCTGCGTGGCCTTCGCACGCGACTTCACCGTTTCCGGACGCGCCTGCACGATGTAGAGCTTGCCGCTGACGCCGTCCTTCGCCCACTCGATGTCCATCGGGCGGCCGTAATGGGTTTCGATGGTCAAGGCCTGTACGGACAGCGCCTGCACGTCTTCATCGGAAATGGAGAATTTGTTGCGCAGCTCGACCGGAGTGTCTTCGATGCGCACGCGTTCGCCCGGCTGGTCGGAATACACCATGCGCAGCAGCTTGCTGCCCAGCGCGCGGCGCAGGATGGCCGGCTTGCCCTTGAGCAGGGTGGGCTTGTAGACGTAGAACTCGTCCGGATTCACCGCGCCCTGCACGACCATTTCACCCAGGCCGTAGCTGGAGGTGACGAACACGACGTCGCGGAAACCGGATTCGGTGTCCAGGGTGAACAGCACGCCCGACGCGCCCACGTCCGAACGCACCATCAGCTGCACGCCCGCGGACAGGAATACGTCTTCGTGCTTGAAGCCATGGTGCACGCGGTAGGCGATGGCGCGGTCGTTGTAGAGGCTGGCGAAGACTTCCTTCACCTTCACCACCACGTCGTCGGCGCCGGTGACGTTGAGGAAGGTTTCCTGCTGGCCGGCGAAGCTGGCATCGGGCAGGTCTTCGGCTGTCGCGGACGAGCGCACTGCGACTGCGATGTCACCGCCGCCGTTTTCGTTCGCCAGTTGTGCGTAGGCGCTGCGGATATCCGCATCCAGCTGCGGCTGCAGCGGCGCGTCGATGACCCAGCCGCGGATTTCCTTGCCGGCGACGGTCAGCGTGTCCACGTCTTCCACGTCCAGCGTGGCTAGTTTGTCGAAGATGCGCGTGGACAGGTCGTTGTGGGCGATGAAGTCCTTGAACGCCTCGGCGGTGGTCGCATACCCGCCCGGAACCGACACGCCCAGGTTGGCCAACTGGCCGATCATTTCACCCAGCGAGGAGTTCTTGCCGCCAACACGGGCCAGATCGGCCAGGCGCAGGTCGTGCAGCCACAGGATGTTCTGAGTCACAGTGTTCTGGTTCAAGCGCAACGCTCCAAAGCGGTCGTGCGCCTCGCCGGAGACTTACGGCGAGGGCCGTGTCCATGGGAAGAACCGCTATGATGCAGTGCAGGACAAGCGCAGACAAGCTTGATTTGCTGGGGTTTTCGTGGTGCACAGGGAGTAATAGACCATGCCTAACGTACGTCCGGTGTTCTATGTCTCCGATGGCACCGGTATCACTGTTGAAACCATTGGCCACAGCCTGCTGACCCAGTTCTCCGGGTCCAGTTTCGTGACCGACCGTATTTCCTTCGTCGATGACGAAGCCAAGGCCGCCGACGCCGCCGACCGCATCCGCGCGGCCGGCCAGCGCCACGAGGCGCGGCCCATCGTCATCCACTCCAACGTCGATCCTGCGATCAGCGAGGTGCTGGCCACCAGCGGTGCGCTGATGCTGGATGTGTTCGCGCCGTTCATCCAGCCGATGGAGCAGGAACTGGGCACCTTGCGCCAGTCGCGGGTGGGGCAGGCGCACGGGCTGGTGGATTTCGAGTCCTACCATCGCCGCATCAATGCCATGAACTACGCGCTGACCCATGACGATGGCATCGCGATCAATTACGACGAAGCCGACCTGATCCTGGTCGCGGTCTCCCGCGCCGGCAAGACGCCTACCTGCGTCTACCTGGCGCTGCATTACGGCATCCGCGCGGCCAATTACCCGTTGACCGACGAAGACCTGGAAACCGATCGCCTGCCGCCACGCCTGCGCGCGCACCGGCGCAAGCTGTTCGGCCTGACCATCGATCCGGAACGCCTGCAGCAGATCCGCCAGGAACGACGCCCCAATTCCAACTACGCCAAGCCGGAAACCTGCAGGCGCGAGGTGGCGGCGGCGGAGGCGATGTTCCAGATGGAGCGCATTCCGACCCTCAGCACTACGCATACGTCCATCGAGGAAATCGCGAGCAAGGTGATGTCCACGCTGGGCCTGCAGCGCGAGATGTTCTGAACGAGGATATGGGGCAGGGGGGTTGTTGCTGGATCGCACCGGCCGAATGGCGTGCGGTGGAACCCCAAATTAGGCCGTCCGCGGCGATCCGTCAATGCTGCCGCAATCGATGACCAGCGTGTACGATCAGGCCATGCCCGAAGCCATCGCCCGCGCTGCACACATCCCCAAACTCAACCGTTTCGGTTGGCTGATGGCGCTGTATGCAGAGAACCATGCGCGGCTGGCGCGGTTGTTCGCGCCGGGTGACCTGGCCACGGGGCGTTATGTCTCCAGCATCGGCGATGGGCTGGACCTGTACCTGGACGTGATCGAGACGCACCGCTACACGGTGGAGCTGCGCTTGACCTACGGGGTGCTGGATCCGCAGACGGGCGAGCCGGATCCTTCGGCCTTCGTGCGCCTGTACCGCGATGCGAAGCAGGCGGAAGCCACGCACTGTTACGTGGGCCGTCGCTGGCAGGACGTGATTGGCATGTATCCGCCGCCGGCGGAGGTCATCGGCCACCGCATGCGCATGAACACGTTCCTGGGCAAGTGGCTGGAGTATCTGGCGGAACGCGGCCACGGCGTGGCGACGTTGCACCGGGTCGGGGAAACGGCGGTGGAAGTCGTCGTTGCTGGCTGAAAACAAGCGTTTTCGGTGACTCGCCGCCGCATGCAAGTCGCCAAAGCTGAAGATGCCGATCATCTTTATTGAACACAAGGCTTGCGTGATTCGCGGCCGCTAGCTAGAATTCCGCCCCTTCCAGCCTCGTGGGGCCATAGCTCAGCTGGGAGAGCGCCTGCATGGCATGCAGGAGGTCGGCGGTTCGATCCCGCCTGGCTCCACCAATATCCCGGCAAATAGGCCTGCTTGGGGTAGGGTTCAAGTTTCACTGCGTCCCCATCGTCTAGAGGCCTAGGACACCACCCTTTCACGGTGGACACCGGGGTTCGAATCCCCGTGGGGACGCCACTTGATTCAAGCACTTAGGGCTGCCGCAAGGCGGCCCTAGTTGTTTTGGACTTCTTAGCTATGCTTGAAAACCCAAGTCGCCGGTATCTCACATGTGGGAATCAGTGCTTAGTAGCCATTTCTTGTCTCTGTACATCTCAGAGCTGTATCGACTTGCTAGATCTGTTGACGACGAGTTGACAGCGATATTCAAGACATTGCAGATGCCTGAGGCAGGCAATGGTTATCTCAAAGTAGATCGTTCGCTGCATCAGCGAATTCTTCACGTTCTGATGTACTCCGCAAGGATTCGCGCGATGGTGGAAGTAGGCGCGCGCAACCGAAGCGGTAGTGCTCGTATGGTTATGAAAGATAGAGTAGTGGCATTAGCTGAACTTTTCTCTGAGATTGACCTTTCCCCAGTATTAAATGCAGCTGCAAGAAATTCAGTCGAACATTTCGATGAGTACATCGATGAAATTGCTATTAATTTCGTTACAGGTGAGTCACTTCGTCCTGCGCTTTATCCTGTCGACATGGTCTTGAGTAGTCGCACGATACTCAATCAATTCAAGATAGATGGCCAAGTACCTGCTGTATATCTAGTCCGTGCTTACATCGCTGATGAGGCTGTCTTCTCTAACTGCGGACATGAATTGCATTTGCGTCCATTAAAAGAGTGTTGCGCACAGATCAAAAAAATACTGGAATCCGTAGATTCGCATCTCGCTGAGAACGTGGAAGGTTCTTCTATGCTGGTGATTAATTAGTTTTAGACTGATTCTTTAATAACTGATAAGCCCGAGTAGGGCGGAACCGCCAAAGGCGATTCTGCCGCATGTCCCGCATCGGCCAGAGGGTTGCAGCGGTTAGACATGCGGCGGAATCCGCTTCGCGGGTTCCTGCCTGCGCAGGCTTTGCTTCGCCACCAAGTTGCTGGGTTGATGAAGCTAACCCAGCCTTCGACTAAAAAACATCATCGCATGCCCGCACCATCCATGCTCACTCGCTAGGTGAAAGTATGCTGAAGCCGCGACTCATAATCACTGAACCCGCTTGGCAGAACTTTTCCTCTATGTATCGCGAGGCAAAGGCTGTCGAAGAGGCGAAGACCGGGATGGAGGCGTCCCACCATCTTACTGCGACGCTTTACTTTGGCATATCAGCGCTTGAAGCATTCTTGAACCAGAGAATGCGCTTGCACCTTGCAGGTATGCCTGAGGCAGAAATAGTGGAAAGGCTTCGGAAGGAGACAATAGTTACGAAGATCAAGAAGTGGCCGAAGGAGATACTTGGTTCGCCAATTAGCCTTCGCCAAGAGACGCTGGGCAGGTTGATTCACTACAACGACGTTCGAGGGGCGTTAACCCATCCCAAACACGTGGATCACCGGGACTATATTGCGCTCGAAGTGCTCGATCCGAAGGACATAATAGACTCTATCGCCGAGTATATTTCCCAATTTTTATTTGGCGCAGGCGAACAATTTCACTATTGGCTATGGGGTTGGAACTACATAAGTCCGGGTAGGGAAGGTCACCAAATAGCACTCCTTCCAGCTAGCCAAGTTGTTTTTTCGATGAACGCTCTTGGATTTCCCCGCACGCCTGGCTTCCCACTGGCCTCAAGTCACAGTGACCTTTGGAAGTCCACGCACATGCGGGGTTACTCTGCATATGCGCATGTTGCTCGATTTCTAGAAAGTCTCGACCATTGTGAGCCAAAAGATCCTCAATTTCCTTATCAGCCCAAGTTATGCGGCCGTTGGTGGGATCCGGAGCATCATGCTGCCTGCGGACACGCTAGTCAGCAGGCTATTCAATATGCTGTTGACTACAATCCATGCGAAGAGCGGCGAATCAACGCCGCGACAATTCAATTCCAGCAGATGAGCAGGTTAAAGAGAGTCTGGCACATCATTAAGTTCTTATTCGGCGGAAAGTAGCCCGCGAAGAGCAGAACCGTCCAACGCGATTCCGCCGCATGTACCACATCGGCCAGAGTGTCGCAGCGCATAATCATTCGGCGGAATCCGCTTCGCGGGTTCCGCCCTACGCAGGGTAAGCCTGCTGTCCTATGGAGCCGTACTTGTGAATTTTGAAACTGCCAGATTCGATGCCAAGAAGTATTTGAATGGTGACAAAGCCATTAAGGCATTCCTGGATGATGCGTTTGAATCGGGAAGTGCTGATGTGTTTCATGAGGCGATTCATATTGCGGCACAAGTGTGCAATGCAGAAGATCTGAGCAAAGCATTCCACCCAGTGTGAATTCAGTGCCGTAGGCTGGGTTAGCACTACCAACCCAGCGCCTTTGCTTCGCTACCAACTTGCTGGGTTGATGAAGCTAACCCAGCCTACGATTCAGAACCAGAAACGCACACCCGCAACCCATCCATGCTCACTGGCCTCCCCGCCAGCCGCTTCCGCGAAATCGGCGGTGTTGCCGAAGCGGCGTGACCACGCGTAGCCCACGTAGGGCGCGAACTGCGGGTTGAACTCGTAGCGCAGGCGCAGGCCGAATTCCAGTTCGCTCAAGCCCTGGCCGATGCCG
Source organism: uncultured Lysobacteraceae bacterium (assembly GCA_937897645.1). Taxonomy (GTDB): domain Bacteria; phylum Pseudomonadota; class Gammaproteobacteria; order Xanthomonadales; family Xanthomonadaceae; genus Pseudoxanthomonas_A. Next base: position 20,730 of record CALCNV010000116.1, on the reverse strand, counting down.
TTTTCCACATCGTCCTTGCTGTAGAGATTCGCCTCCAGCTTCGGCTGCAGTATCCACTGGTTGGTCAACAGGACTTCGTACTCGCCTTCCACGCGGGCGGCGAGGCGGCCGGAGTTACCGACGTAACCGGTCGCTTCCACCTCGAACTTGTACGGTGCCAGTCCCACCACGCCAATCGCCAGCCACTGCCGCGACGGGCCTTCGCCGAAATCACTGCGTACACCGATCACACGATCCCACCACGGACCCGTCGCGTGGCTCCACAGCAGTTCCGCATTGCCATGCGCACGTTCGCCACTTGGCTTCTCGCCCTCGCTGCGCAACACCATCTTGTCGAACGTGCCACCGACGCTGGCGCGCAGGTTCCAGCCCAGCGCATCGTCCTGGTTCCATTCCAACTGGTCCACGCGCAACACGGCGATCAACGGGTCCTCGACCATGTGATCGCGCATGTCCATGCCGCCGAGGTCCGGGAATGCAGCGGCGCGTTCTTCCGGCGTGGGCTCGGGAAATGGCGAAGTAGAGGGGGTCGGGGTTTGCGTGGCCGGCATCTGGTGCTGCGAATGGTCGACCACAGGCGCCTGCCCATGTCCTTCGTGTTGGGCATGCGCGGGCAGGGCGAACAGCAATAGCGCGAGTACGAGGAGCGACTTCATTCGACGCGCACCTCGCGGAACATGCCCAACTCCATGTGCAGCAGCATGTGGCAATGGTAGGCCCAGCGCCCCAACGCATCCGCGCTGACGCGGTAGCTGCGCACATGGCCGGGCAGCACGCTGACCGTGTGCTTGCGTACCTGGAATTCACCGGCTTCGCTCTCCAGGTCACTCCACAGCCCGTGCAGGTGGATGGGGTGCTCCATCATCGTGTCGTTGACCAACACGATGCGCATGCGCTCGCCGTAATTCAGTCGGATCGGCTCTGCCTTGGAAAACGGAATGCCGTCGAAGCCCCAAACATAACGTTCCATGTTGCCGGTGAGATGCAGTTCCAGCGTGCGCCCCGGCTCGCGCGGGTCGGGATCGTTGAAGGTGCTATGCAGGTCCGAATAGGTCAGCACGCGACGGCCGTTGCCGCGCAGGCCGATGCCGGGATCGCTGAGCGAGCGCGACGGTGACATGGTCTGCATGTCCACCGCCGGATTGCCGGTTTCGCTGGCGGGGTGCGAAACCATGTCGCTCGATCCGGCATGATCCATCTTGGAATGGTCCATGCCCGCCATGTTCGCACCGCATCCGCCTTCCATGCCTTTCATCGAGGCCATGCCTGCACCGCAGGATCCCTCCATGCCCTTCATGTCATGTCCGCCGTGTCCCATGTCCGTCATGGTCAACAGCGGGCGCGCGTCCAGCGCCGGTACCGGCGCGACGAGTCCGGCACGGGGCGACAGCGTGCCGCGTGCATAACCGCTGCGATCCATGGCCTGCGCGAACAGCGTGTACGGTTGGTCTTCCTCCGGCGTGACCAGCACGTCGTAGGTTTCAGCGACGCCGATGCGGAACTCATCCACCGACACTGCATGCACCGGTTGCCCGTCGGCGCTGACCACGGTCATCTTCAATCCGGGAATGCGCACATCGAAGAAGGTCATCGCCGAGCCGTTGATGAAACGCAGGCGCACGGTTTCGCCACTTTTGAACAGGCCGGTCCAGTTGCCATCGGGCGTCACGCCATTCACCAGGTAGGTGTAGGTGATCGCATTGACGTCGGCCAGGTCGGTCGGGCTCATGCGCATCGCGCCCCAAACCTTGCGGTCGGCGACAGTGGCGGGCCAGCCATCGCGGGCGGCGTCGCGGCGCAGGTCGCCGACGGTCTGCTTGTGGCGGTTGTAGTAGTCGGCCTGGATTTTCAGCTTGCGCACGATGGCGTGCGGATCTTCGTCGCTCCAGTCGGACAGCAGCACCACGTAGTCGCGATCGGCGGCGACGGGATCGGCGTCGCGCGGCTCCACTACGATCGCGCCATACACGCCCATCGCTTCCTGCAGACTCGAATGCGCGTGGTACCAATAGGTGCCGGCTTGCTTCAACTCGAAGCGGTAAGTGAAGGTTTCACCCGGATGGATGCCGTGGAAACTGAAACCCGGCACTCCGTCCATGTTGGAAGGCAGCAGGATGCCGTGCCAATGGATCGAAGTGTCCACGCCCAGGCGATTGCCCACGCGCACCGTGACGGTGTCGCCTTCGCGCCAGCGCAGCACGGGGCCGGGCAGGGTGCCGTTGATGGCCACGGCGGTTGCGGGGCGACCGGTGAGGTTCACCGGCAGTGCGGCGATACTCAAGTCGAATTCGGTGCCTGAGAGTTCAAGCGGAGCATTCGTATAGCTCGGTGCCGTAGTACCGCTCGCAGTAAACGGAATTTGTGCGCCTGCGACCACCAGACCGAGGCCGGTGACGAACTGACGGCGGGTTGGATCTTGCAGTGGCTTGCGGGTCTTCAAGCGTGGCGGTCCATTCTGTCTGGTGCGCATTATGCCAAGTGGGGCATATGGGGCGTGTAGGGGTCGTCAGCGAGGCACCCTGGACAGACCAGTACGGGACAGAAAGGTTCTTGGATGCGCCTGCACAGCGCCACACTCGGGTTTGATCCAGAACTGGGTTCAGGAATTTCGGCGCGCTAGATCTGTTTTGAATCTATCAAAAAAAAAGACAACACCAAATCCTGTGTCGTCATTCCCGCGAAGGCGGGAACCCATGGACTTTGATTTTCAATGGCTTAACGTCCATGGATCCCCACCTTCGCGGGGATGACGATTTGAAGTTTTACAGGGAACATGAATTATCTATTGAGATAGCTTCTACTCATCCCAACAGTTGCGGAAGGATCACCACCTTGCCGACCGCTTTACGGTTGAACAATGCCTCCAGCGCCTGCGGTGCCTGTGACAAGGCATAGCGCCTTGAAATCAGCGGATTGATCTTACGCTCGCGCAGCCAGGTGAACAGCAGGCCCATGTTCTCCGCATTCAATGCCGGCTCGCGGCGTACGAATTCGCCCCAGAACACGCCGACCAGCGAGCTGCCTTTCAGCAGCAGCAGGTTCGCAGGAATTTTCGGAATATCACCGGCGGCGAAGCCGACCACGAGATAGCGCCCACGCCAGCCGACGCTGCGTAGCGCAGGCTCGGCGAAGTCACCACCGACCGGGTCATAGACCACGTCCACGCCGCGGCCTTCGGTCAGCGCCTTGATGCGTTCGCGCAGGTCTTCGCTGCTGTAGTCGATGATGTCGTCGGCACCGCGGTCGCGTGCGGCCTGGAGTTTCTCCGCACTGGATGCTGCCGCAATCACGCGCATGCCCAGCAACTTGCCGATTTCCACCGCGGCCAGTCCCACGCCGCCGCCAGCACCCAGCACCAACAGGGTTTCGCCGGCTTGCGCGTTCGCGCGATCCTTCAGGGCATGCAGGGAGGTGCCGTAGGTCAGCACGAAACTGCCGGCCAGCTCCAGGTCCGCATCGCTGATGTCTGCAGGCAGTGGGATGACCGTGCTCGCATCGACCAGGGTTTCCTGCGCGTAGGCGCCATGGGACGCAATGCCAACGACCTTGTCACCCACGCTGAGGCGTTTCACTTCGCTGCCGACCTGGATGATTTCGCCGGACAGCTCGCCACCGGGCGAGAACGGGAACTCGGGCTTGAACTGGTACTTGCCCGCGACCATCAAGGCGTCGGGGAAATTCACCGCCGCCACCCGCGTACGCACCAGCACCTGTTTGGGGCCAGGAACGGGGGTGGGCATCTCGCGTAATTGGAGTGACGAGGGCGGGCCCCATGCGTCGCAGACGATGGCTTTCATCAGAATCTTCCCTCGGTCATGTCATACACTTTGTTGCGGAGTGCAACCAGTTTGGGCCCGAAATCCTGCACCAGCTTTTCCCGCGTCATCACCGACACGCGGCCGCTGCAGTTGAACGCGAGCACGCGGCTGCGGTCTGCGGACACCATCGGCACGCCGATCGCGAATACATCCGGGTTCCAGTCGCCCAATGAAAAGCAGAAGCCGTAGTTCTCGTAGTCCTGGCGCGCACGCACGATGCCGGCGCGTACATGCGGCCACAACCCCGGTTCGCATTCGCGTTCGAATTCGGCCAGCTGGCGTTCGAATACCTCCAGCGGCCGCGAGGCGAGGTCGGCACGGCCCAGTGCGGTCGAGCCGTGCGGTACGCGCGCACCTGGTTCGAGTTTCATCTGGAACGTCGCATCGCCTTGGCAGACTTCCAGCAGCACCATGCGCAGGCCGTCGGCGGAGGCGAGCATCACTGCCGATTGCGTGTAGTCCGCCAGTTCGCGCATCAACGGGCGTGCGATGGCCACCACGTCGTTGCCTTTCATGAAGGCGTGGCCCAGCGAGAGCACGCCGGTGCCGAGCGCATATTTTTCCAGCGAGGACGAATAGACCAGGTAACCCAGCGAGGACAGGGTGAAGGTCAGGCGCGACACCGTGGGCTTCGGCAGCCCGGTGCGGCGGGCGATGTCCTGGTTGCCCAGGTGCTGGGTGCCGTGCTCGAAGCAGCGCAGGATCGCGAACGCGCGCGACACGGCGTTGACGAACTGCGGATGGTTTTCGTCGACGGCGTGGTTGAAGGTGTCGGCGTCGCGTTTGGGATTGCCCATGCGGGGTTCAGCCCTGTGTGGTGGTGGGTTGCTTCATGCCTCGGCACTGGCCGCATGTTTCTTCAATTCCAGCTTGGCGAGGGTGACGCGATGTACTTCGTCCGGCCCATCGGCCAGGCGCAGGGTGCGGATCATCGCGTAGGCATAGGCCAACGGGAAATCTTCGGTCACGCCGGCGCCGCCGTGGGCCTGGATCGCCCAGTCGATGATCTGGCCAGCGACGTTGGGTGCGACCACCTTGATCATCGCGATCTCGGCGCGCGCCACCTTATTGCCCACGGTGTCCATCATGTAGGCGGCCTTGAGCGTGAGCAGGCGCGCCTGTTCGATCATGCAGCGCGATTCGGCGATGCGTTCGTGCCACACGGAATGGTCGGCGATGCGCTTGCCGAACGCGACGCGCGACTGCACGCGGGCGCACAGCAGTTCCAGCGCGCGTTCGGCCACACCAATCGTGCGCATGCAGTGGTGGATGCGTCCCGGCCCCAAGCGCCCCTGTGCGATTTCGAAGCCGCGGCCTTCGCCCAGCAGGATATTGGCGACCGGGACGCGAACGTCGCGCAATTCGACTTCCATGTGGCCGTGCGGTGCGTCGTCGTAGCCGAACACGGGCAGGGGACGGATCACTTCGATGCCCGGTGCATCCGCAGGCACCAGCACCATCGACTGTTGCTGGTGGGTGGCGGCAGACGGATCGGTCTTGCCCATCACGATGTACAGCGCGCAGCGCGGGTCGCCGGCGCCGGAGGCAAACCACTTGCGCCCGTTGATGACGTACTCGTCGCCCTCGCGCCGGATCGAGCACTGGATGTTGGTGGCATCGGACGAGGCGACCGCAGGTTCGGTCATCAGGAAGGCGGAGCGCATCTCGCCGGCCAGCAGCGGCTCCAGCCAGCGATCCTGCTGCGCTTCGGTGCCGTAGCGCGCGATGGTCTCCATGTTGCCGGTGTCGGGTGCCGAGCAATTGAAGACTTCGGCCGCCCACGGCACCCGACCCATGATTTCACACAGCGGTGCGTATTCTAGGTTGGACAATCCTTCCGGCGCACGTGGTGATTGCGGCAGGAACAGGTTCCACAGCCCCAGTGCACGTGCACGTGGCTTGAGTTCCTCGATCAGTCGGGTCGGTTGCCAGGCATTGCCCGCATTCCGGTTGGCCTGGATTTCTTCGTGGTAGCGCGCCTCGTTGGGCGTGATGTGCGCGTCGAAAAACTGCAACAGCTGGCTGCGCAGGGCATCGACTTTCGTTGTGTACGAGAAATCCATGGGAGTGTGTCCAGAAGTAGAAACTGCTTTAGTTTCATTCAATGAAACTATGTTTCATCGAATAGGATGCATGCTAATTCCACCTTGCTGCACTAGGCAAGTGCATATACATAGGGTTATCGGGCTTGTCACTCCAGTGGTCACTCAGTACGATGGAAGTCGATACAGAAACTAAGTTCCACGATACAAAACTAAAGACGCCCCGCATGCCCAAGCTGCACGTGCTCTTCAAGAAGGAAGAACTGGATCCCGACCGCCTGCAGGGCAAGGTCGTGATCGTGCTGGACGTGCTGTTTGCCACCTCCACCATCATCCACGCCTTCGCGCAGGGCGCGTACCGCATCTGGCCCGCGCGTGATGCCGACGATGCGCGGCGCATTGCCGCTTCGCTGGACGCACCGCTGCTGGCGGGCGAGTACCTGGCCGACAGCCTGCCCGGGTTCGGCCCGGCCACGCCGCTGGCCTTGTGTGCCTCCGGTTTGGAAGGCGCCACCTTGGTCTATGCCACCACCAACGGCACCGTTGCCCTAGCCAACACGGCCGGCGCGGCGCATGTCTACGTCGGCGCGCTGTCGAATGGTGCAGCGCTGGCATCGCACATCGCACGCCTGCACCCGGACGCACCCGTGCTGGTGGTGTGTGCCGGATCGGTGGGTAGGTTCAACCTGGAGGATTTCTACGGGGCAGGGCATATCGCCGCGCATTTCGAAACCACGGGCCGCTATGCACTGAGCGACGCCGCGCTCGCGGCGGTGCTGCTGTACCGGAGTTGCAGCGCGGATACGGCGCTGAATGCATCGCGCGTGGGCAGGATGATGCAAGCACACCACCTGCACGGCGAAGTCGCGCACGCGGCACGCATGGACACCGTGGACGTGGTACCCGAACTCATCGACGGTTGCCTGCGGGTCGCGGCATGAACGCGATTACGGCTACCAGCAGCGAGCGCAAGGATCCCTTCGATCTGCTTGCGCTCGAACAGTATCTGCAACAGCAGATCCCCGGTTTCAGCGGCCCGGTCACGGCAACCCGCTTCAAGGGAGGCCAGTCCAATCCCACTTACCTGCTGACCACGCCCGCGCGCCAGTACGTCATGCGCGCCAAGCCGGGTCCCGTGGCGCAGCTGCTGCCTTCCGCGCACGCCGTGGAGCGCGAGTTCCGCCTGCAGTCCGCGCTGGCTGGCAGCGCCGTGCCGGTGGCCGGCATGCACTGCCTGTGCGAGGACGAATCGGTGATCGGGCGTGCGTTCTACGTCATGGATTTCATCGAAGGCCGCATCTTCTGGGAGCAATCGCTGCCCGGCATGGAGGCCAGCGAACGCAGTGCCATCTATGCGGAACTCAATCGCGTGATCGCGGCGTTGCACGGGGTGGATTTCGCAGTGCTCGGACTGGCCGACTATGGCAAGGCCGGCAATTATTTCGCGCGCCAGATCGATCGCTGGACGCGCCAGTACCGTGCCAGTGAAACCGTCGGCATCGCCGCGATGGACCAGTTGATCGAGTGGCTGCCGCAACACATTCCGCACGAAGAAAACCCGCAGGTATCGCTGGTGCACGGCGACTACCGCATCGACAACGTCATCTTCCATCCCACCGAACCGCGCATCCTGGCCGTCATCGACTGGGAGCTGTCCACGTTGGGGCATCCGCTGGCCGATTTCGCGTACCACATGATGAGCTGGCACATCGCGCCGGGCGGTGCGATGCGTGGACTGGGCGGACTGGATCTCGCGGCGCTGGGTATTCCCGACGAACCTGCGTACATCGCCGCCTACGAACAGCGCATGGGGCGGCAAGTGGCGGGTGACTGGAATTTCTACCTGGCCTACAACCTGTTCCGCATCGCCGCGATCCTGCAAGGCATCGCCAAGCGCGTGGAAGAAGGCACGGCCAGCAGCCCGCAGGCAGCGGACTACGGGCGCCAGGCGCGTCCGCTGGCGGAACTGGGCTGGCGTTTCGCGCAGCAGGCGGGGCAGTCATGATGCTTGCATCGCCCGTGCAGGGTTGAGGAGACCGGGATGCACTCATTGCTGCTGTCGCGTCGTGATCTGGAATTCATGCTCTACGAATGGCTGGACGTGGCGGCGCTGTCCAGCGCGCCGCGCTATGCCGACCACAGTCGCGAAACTTTCGACGCCGTACTCGACACCTGCGAGCGCATGGCCACCGAGCTGTTCGCGCCACACAACCAGAAAGCGGACCAGCACGAGCCGCACTTCGATGGCCAGTCGGTGCAGCTGATCGACGAGGTCAAGCCTGCACTGCAGGCCTTCGCCGACGCAGGACTGCTCGCGGCGAGCCAGGACTACGACCTCGGCGGCATGCAGCTGCCGACAGTGGTCGAGAAGGCTGCCTTGACTTACATCTACGCCGCCAACATCGGCACCAGTGCCTATCCGTTGTTGACCATGGGCAATGCGAACCTGTTGCTGGCGCATGGCAGTGCGGCGCAGATCGACGCGTTCGTGAAGCCAGAGCTGGAAGGTCGCTACTTCGGCACCATGTGCCTGTCCGAGCCGCAGGCCGGCTCTTCGCTTTCGGACATCAGCACGCGTGCGGAACCTGATGGTGAATCCCTGTTCGGCCCGCAGTACCGCGTGACCGGCAACAAGATGTGGATCTCAGGTGGCGACCACGAACTGTCCGAGAACATCGTGCACCTGGTGCTGGCCAAGATTCCGGATGCCGAAGGGAAATTGATTCCCGGCGTGAAGGGCATCTCGCTGCTGCTGGTGCCTCGCTTCCTGGTCAACGAAGACGGCAGTCGCGGCGAGCGCAACGACGTGCAGCTGGCCGGCGTGAACCACAAGATGGGCTACCGCGGCACGGTCAACTGCCTGCTCAACTTCGGTGAAGGAACGCAACACAAGCCGCAGGGCAGGGCGGGTGCGGTGGGGTACCTCGTGGGCGAAGCGCACCAAGGGCTCGCCTGCATGTTCCACATGATGAACGAGGCGCGCATCGGCGTTGGCTTGGGTGCAGTGGCGCTGGGCTATACCGGCTACCTGCATGCGCTGGACTATGCGCGCAACCGGCCACAGGGTCGCCCGCTGGGCAATGCCGGCAAGGATCCTTCGACGCCGCAGTCACGCATCATCGAACACGCCGACGTCAGGCGCATGTTGCTGGCGCAGAAGTCGTACGTGGAAGGAGGGCTTGCCTTCAACCTGTACTGCGCACGGTTGGTGGACGAAGCGCGCGTGGCGACGGATGAAGCAGAGCGCTCGAAGCTGACCCTGCTGCTCGACATCCTCACGCCCATCGCCAAGAGCTGGCCCTCGCAGTGGTGCCTGGCGGCCAATGACCTCGCCATCCAGGTGCACGGCGGCTACGGCTATACGCGCGAGTACAAGGTGGAACAGTTCTACCGCGACAACCGGCTCAATCCCATCCACGAAGGCACGCACGGCATCCAGGGGCTGGACCTGCTCGGGCGCAAGGTGGTGATGGACAACGGCGCCGCGTTCAAGCTGTTCGCCGGACGCGTGGCCTCCACCATCGGCAAGGCCAGCGCGCACGAACGCCTGTCTGCCTACGCCAGCCAATTGGAAGCGCGCTTCCTGCGTCTGGCCGAAGTGACTCGCGCCTTGTGGGCGGCTGGCGATCCGTCGTTGACGCTAGCCAATGCCAGCGCCTACCTGGAAGCCTTCGGCCATATTGCGATCGCGTGGATATGGCTGGAACAGGCGCTGGCTGCCGAAGATGGGGACAGCGATTTCCATGAAGGCAAGCGCAGCGCCACGCGCTACTTCTTCGTGTGGGAGCTGCCCAAGGTGGATGCGCAACTCGACCTGCTGGCCAGCCTGGATCGCACCACGCTGGACATGCAGGACAAATATTTCTGATCAACGCAACAGCAACCAGGACATAGATACATGGCGGACAACAATCTCTTCGACCTCACTGGCCGTACTGCGCTGATTACCGGCGGTTCGCGCGGGCTTGGCCTGCAGATGGCGGAAGCACTCGGCAGCCAGGGCGCGAAGCTGTTGCTGTCCGCGCGCAAGTCCGATGAATTGCAACAAGCCAAGACCCATCTGGAAAAGCACGGCATCGAAGTCGACTGGTTCGCCGCCGACGGCGCCAAGGATGCCGACATTACCGCACTGGCAGACGCCGCGATGGAGAAGCTCGGCCATGTCGACATCCTGATCAACAACGCCGGTGCGAGCTGGGGCGCGGCGGCGGAAGACTATCCGGTCGAGGCCTGGGACAAGGTGTTCAACCTCAATATCCGCGGGCTGTTCCTGCTCACCCAGCAGATCGGCAAGCGTTCGATGATCCCGCGCAACTACGGACGCATCGTCAACATCGCCTCCATCGCCGGCCTGCGAGGCAATCCGCCGGGTGCCATGCAGACCATCGCCTACAACACCAGCAAGGGTGCGCTGGTGAACTTCACCCGCACGCTGGCGGGCGAGTGGGGCAGGCATGGCATCACTGTGAATGCGCTGGCGCCGGGGTTCTTTCCTTCCAAGATGTCGAGCGCATTGATCAAGACGCTGGGCGAGGAGGTGCTGATCGGCAATTCACCCTTGCAGCGCCTGGGCGACGATGAAGACCTGAAAGGCGCGACGCTGCTGTTCGCCTCCGATGCAGGCAAGCACATCACCGGCCAGATCCTTGCCGTCGATGGTGGTTACAGCGCGGTCTGATGCATTCAATGCCTGGGAGGGCAGGATGGAAGAGTTCAAGGGCAAGGTTGCAGTGATCACCGGCGCGGCGTCGGGCTTCGGTCGCGAATTCGCGCTGATCGGTGCGGCGTTGGGAATGAAACTGATGCTGGCGGATATCCAGCCGGATGCGCTGGAAGGCACGCGTGCCGAGGTCGAAGCACTGGGCGCGGAAGTCATTGCACGCACGGTTGATGTTTCCAATGGCACGCAGGTCGAAGCATTGGCTGACGCGACCATGCAGGCCTTCGGCGGCGTGCACCTGGTATTCAATAATGCCGGCATTGGCACCGCCGGCCTGATCTGGGAAAACAGCGTCCGCGACTGGGAATGGTCGCTGGGCGTGAACCTGTGGGGCGTCATCCACGGCGTGCGGGTCTTCACGCCGCTGATGCTCGCGGCAGCGAAAGCGGATCCCACGTACCGCGGGCATATCGTCAACACGGCCTCGATGGCAGGCTTGTTGAACCAGCCCAACCTGGGTGCCTACAACGTGTCCAAGCATGCGGTCGTGTCATTGAGCGAAACCCTGTTCCACGATCTTTCGCTGGTGACCGACCAGGTACATTGCTCGGTGTTGTGCCCGTATTTCGTGCCTACGGGCATCCACAAGTCGCATCGCAACCGGCCATTGGACCTGGCCAACGACGCGCCGCCCACGCAATCGCAGATGATCGCGCAGGCCATGATCAGCAAGGCGGTCACGTCGGGAAAACTCACCGCGACGGAAATCGCGGAACGCACCTTCGATGCCATACGACGCGATGCCTTCTACATCGTGTCGCATCCCGATGCGCTGGATGGCGTGCGCCAGGGTGCCGAGGACATCATTGCCCTGCGCAATCCGACCGATCCGTTCGCGCACAAGCCCGAGCTGCGTACGCAGCTTGAAGCCGCGTTGCGCGCTTGAGCAGGACCGATAGCGATGCAGGTGATCGCCAACCTCGATGCATTGGCCGCCTGGGTGGGCAAGGAAGTGGCCTGCAGCGATTGGATCCCGATTGAACAATCGCGTATCCAGCAGTTCGCCGATGCCACCGGCGACCAGCAATGGATCCATCTGGATCCCGAACGCGCACGCAGCGAATCACCGTATGGCGGCACCATCGCGCACGGCTTCCTGACCCTGTCGCTGCTGCCGGCCCTGATGCAGTCCTGCGTGCAGGTCGGTGGGCTGGCCATGGCGATCAATTACGGACTTGACCGCGTTCGCCTGCCTTCAGCGGTACGCGCAGGCCAGCAGGTACGTGCGCGCTACGTGCTGGACAGCTTGGAAGCGGTGAACGGCGGCGTGCAGGCACGCTGGACCGCAACCGTGGAAACCGAAGGCGGCGAGCGGCCTGCCTGTGTGGCTGAAATGCTCGTGCGCTATTACCCGGAACCTTCATCGTCGCCTGCACCTGCAAGCGGTAACCCGACACTTTGAGCCAACGGGCGAATCGCCCCGGAGTCTGCATGGATCTGAATTTCAACCCGGAAGAACTCGCATTTCGTGAAGAGGTGCGTGGCTTCATCCGCGACCACCTGCCTGACGATATCCGCGAGCGCATGCGCCGTGGCGACGACAGCCACATCCGTGATGACATCGAAAATTGGCAGAAAATCCTCCACGCGAAGGGTTGGGGTGCACCGGCTTGGCCGGTGGAATTCGGTGGCACGGGTTGGAGCAAGACCCGGCAGTTCATCTTCGAAAACGAATGTGCGCTGGGGGATGCGCCGGCGCAACTTGCGTTCGGCGTGAAGATGGTGGCGCCCGTGCTGATGCGATTTGGCAGCCCGGAACAGCAGCAGTATTTCCTGCCACGCATCCTGGCGGCGGAAGACTGGTGGTGCCAGGGCTATTCGGAACCGGGATCGGGTTCGGACCTTGCCTCGCTGAAGATGAAAGCCGAACGCGACGGCGACGAGTACGTGCTCAACGGGCAGAAAGTCTGGAACACGCTGGGACAGTTCGCCGACTGGATCTTCTGCCTGGTGCGCACCGACAGCAGCGGCAAGCCGCAGAAGGGCATTTCCTTCCTGCTGATCGACATGAAGTCGCCGGGCATCACGGTGCGCCCGACGCGACTGCTGGACGGCACCCATGAAGTCAACGAGATCTGGTTCGACAACGTGCGCGTGCCCGTGGCCAACCGCGTGGGCGAGGAGAACCAGGGCTGGACCTATGCCAAGTTCCTGCTGGGCCACGAGCGCACCAACATCGCCGGCATCGGCGCGTCGTGGCGCGAGTTGCGTCGATTGAAGCACGATGCGGCCGCGGCAACCAAGGACGGCCGTTCCCTACTGCAGGATCCGATCTTCGGTGCGCGCATCGCGCAGGTGGAAATTGAGCTGACCGCGCTGGAAATCACCAACCTGCGCGTCATCTTCGCCGAAGCCGCCAACCATGCGCCGGGGCCGGAAGCCTCGCTGCTGAAGATACGCGGCACCGAAATCATGCAGCGCATCTCCGAACTGCAGGTCGAGCTGCTGGGTGCACGGGCACTGGCGTATGAAAACGGGAGTGAAGAGGCGGCACGCGCCACGGCGGCCTACCTCAACCTGCGCAAGCTCAGCATCTTCGGTGGATCCAACGAGATCCAGCGCAACATCATTTCCCAGATGATCCTGGGCCTGTAGGAGCACGACATGGATTTTTCATTCAACGAAGAACAGCAGATGCTGCTGGACACCACGCGCCGTTTCATCGCCGAGCGCTACGGGTTCGAGCATCGCGCCAAGGTGCTTGCCTCGGATGACGGCTGGTCGCGCGACGTGTGGACGCAACTGGGCGAACTGGGCCTGCTGGCCATCAATATTCCCGAAGAAGACGGCGGCATCGGTGCCGGTCCGCTTGGCAGCCTGCTGGTAGGCAATGCGATAGGCGAGGGATTGCTGCTGGAGCCATTCCTGTCCAGCGCGGTGGTCGCCACGCAGGCGATCGTGCAGCTCGGCTCGCCCGCGCAACGCGAGGCGTGGTTGCCTGGATTGGCCAGTGGCGAATTGATCGCCGTGCTGGCGCATGATGAGGTGTCCGCTGGCGTCGATGTGCAGGCAATCAGCACGCAAGCCGTGGCTGTCGGTGACGGCTGGGAAATCAGCGGCCGCAAATCGATTGTCTATCACGCGCCTGCTTCGCAATTGATGCTGGTGTCGGCGAAAGTGGGGCAAGGGATCGGCCTGTTCGCCATAGCGACCGATGCCGTCGGCGTGCAACTGCTGCCGTGCACGACGGTGGACGGGCAACGTGCGGCCGACGTGATCCTCGACAAGGTGCATGTCGGCGGCGACGCACGACTCGGAGGCGAGGCAAGCGAAGCACTGCAGTCCGTGCTGGACTACGGCCTGGCCGCGCTGTGCGCCGAAGCCTTCGGTGCGATGGATCGCATCCTCGCCGCTACCATCGCCTACAGCCGCGCACGCGTGCAGTTCGGTGCACCCATCGGCAGCTTCCAGGCCTTGCAGCACCGCATGGCGGAAATGTTGATGCACCTGGAGCAGGCGCGTTCCATGTCCTACCTGGCCGCCACGCGCTGCACGGATCCAGATCCACAGGCGCGTCGCGCAGCACTGTCCGCGGCCAAGGCACTGATGGGGCAGGCCGCGCGCTACATCGGCCAGAACGCGGTGCAGCTGCACGGTGGCATGGGCATGACCGACGAACTCGACGTCAGCCATTACTTCAAGCGCCTGCTGGCGTTCGAGCTGCGTTGCGGCAGCACCGACAGCCACCTGGAGCAATACCGCCGCCACTTGCGGGCCGCTTGAGCCACGGTCGCTTGGCCCGGTGCAAACGGTTGCCAGTGGCAGCCGTCACGGCCCATGCCCGCGGTGCCTGCAGGCGTCCCCGGCGGAGGCCGGGCTTCGGGCTGGAAGCCCATACCCCCCATCCGCCGACGAGGCAAGGGTTTCACATGCACTGATCCGGGTTTGTGTGAGTGCTGTATCTTTAACTGGCCTCTTGCCATTCGGCCAATTGCCCAGGGATCCCCACCCATGACATACCCCCACTTCAGCCTCACCCGCCGTGAGTTCATCCGCAATGGAAGTCTCGCCACCATGGGAGTGGCATTGGCCAGCACCCTGCCGGGCACCGCGCAGGCCGCGATGCAGCCTGCGACCACCACGTTCGACCTCAATGCCAGCTTCGCCGGTTTCATGCAGGACATCGGCGGCAGCGCGGCGGATGCGGGTGGGAAGGTCACCTTCACCGGTGCCGACCCCATCATCCGCAGCCACTTCCGCGTGGGCTCGGCAATGGCCATCCCGGCAATGGGCGCTGCGGTGGGTGCCGCTGCCATCTGGCGGGAACGCACTGGCGAATCACAGGACCTGACCGTCGACCTGCGCGAATCCATTTACAACGTGAACCCCTTGATCGGTGCCATCAAGCTGATGGCCCAGCGTGACGGGTTGATTCCCGCGGCCGACGAAATCCCGCGCGACTTCATCATCCCTACCATCAACGGGTTGATGCTCCAGGCGCCGGTCGGCCTGGGCAATCCGATGACCTTCGTGCCGTTCGAAACCAAGGACGGCCGTTTCTTCAACGTGACGGGCGCGTATCCCCACCTCAACGAGCGCGCACTGCGCACCCTGAAATGCCCACCCGGTGGCGAGAACATCCGCAAGGCCTTCAAGCAGGTGCATGCGTTCGAGTTCGAGGAAGAACTCGCGGCCGCGGGCGGCGTGGGCGTCGTGCATCGCACGCGAGAAGAGTGGCTCGCGCATCCCGAAGGCAAGGTGCTGGCGGCTACGCCACTCATCGAGATCGTGAAGATCGCCGACGGCGATCCGGTGCCGTGGTCGGCCGATCCTTCACAGCCGCTGTCCGGCCTCAAGGTGCTCTCCAATACGCACGTCATCGCCGGCACCTGCTCGTCGCGCACGCTGGCCGAATATGGCGCCGAAGTGCTGCACATCGCGCGTGACCAGGCCTTCGAGCACGAGGCCCTGGTCATCGACGTCAATGTCGGCATGCGTTCGGCCTTCGTGGACCTGCGCAATCCGGACCAGAACAAGCGGCTGAAGTCGCTGGTGCCGCAGGCCGACGTGTTCGTGGAGAACTACCGCCTCGGCACCATGGACCGCCTCGGCTTCGGTGCCGAAGAACTCGCGGACGGCCACAAGGGCATCATCTATCTCTCCTGCAACGCCAACAGCATGACCGGCCCGTGGTCCAAGCGCGGCGGTTTCGACATGGAGGGCCTGTCCATGTCCGGCTTCACCATGGAAGAGGGTGCGGGCGGACCGCCACGCTTCCCACCGACCCTGGTCATGAACGACTACATCGCGGGTTACCTGGGAGCCTGCGGCGTGATCGCGGCGCTCAGGCGCCGGGCG
Source organism: uncultured Lysobacteraceae bacterium (assembly GCA_937897645.1). Classification (GTDB taxonomy): domain Bacteria; phylum Pseudomonadota; class Gammaproteobacteria; order Xanthomonadales; family Xanthomonadaceae; genus Pseudoxanthomonas_A. Next base: position 4,852 of record CALCNV010000116.1, on the reverse strand, counting down.
AAGGAGGGCGGCAGCTACCACGTGCGCGTCAGCCTCACGCGCGCCGCGATGTGGTACGCCAGCCTGGGTCGTTTCCCCGATACGAAGTTCGATCTGTCCGGCCCCGACAACCGCATGATCTCGCCCGAGATCCTGGTGGCACAGACGCCGTACGGTGAAGTCCGTCGCGTCGGCCCGCAGGTCAAGCTGTCCCGCACGCCCGGCCGCTGGCGTGATCCGCTGGTCGCCGTGCGTGGTGGCGACCTCGTGGCATGGGAGAAGTGAGCTTGGATATTCCGTTGCGTAACAACCTGCTGGCTGGCCTGTGTGCGCTGGCCTTGGGCGGCATGTCCATTCCGGCATTGGCCAACGAAGAACCCTTGCCGGACGCCGAGGCCGCAACCGGGGCGGTTGCCACGCCGGCAAGCGGGCAGATGCCGGCTGCCGAAGAGGACTACTTCTATCCTCAGCTCCACATAGGCACCATGTCCCCGCAAGGTGAGATGGAAGAAGATGCCGCGGAAGCGCGGCGGATGTTCCGCACCGAAACCTGGATGCAGCCCTGGTTCGACTGGAAGCAGCAATTCAGGGAAAACACCGGCCTGACGATTGGTGGTTCGTACGGCATCGTCGCGCAGGGCTATTCGACCAGCCCGATCGACCAGACCTTCGCCATCGGCCACAAATTCACCTTCAACCTCGGCTACGAACTGCTCAACAAAGGCCAGCCGGATGCGCTGGTGTTCGAGATGGCCATCGAGGACCGCCGCGCCTTGAACAGCGACCTGCCGCCGTTGTTCGCAGGCATCCGCGCAGGCTCCATGCTGCCCACGGCGGCCACCTGGGGCAGCATCGACCTGGGCGTTACCCAGGCGTACCTTCGCCAGAGCCTGTTCAAGAACCGCTTCCAGTATTCCGTGGGCAGGATATTCGCGCCGAACTTCGTCAACTCGTTCCCGTTGTTCGACGACAACCGCCAGTTCTTCAACCAGACCTTTTCCACCGGGCCCAGCATCCAGTCGCCACTGCGTGGATTCGGCATGGTCGCGGCGTGGTTCCCCACCAAGGGCGGCCTGTACCTGCAGTCCGGCATGTATGGCGCGAACAGCCGGGACACCGGCAATACCATCAGCGATTTCTTCGGCAAGTCCGAGCATTTCTACCACCTGGACGTGGGCTGGAGTGGACTGGCAGGAAGGGGCGTGCCCATCCATGCGCGCGGGCCGATGGATTCCAACAATTTCCACGTCACCGCCTGGTATCGCAACGCGCAGGAAAACGGCACGCCCCAATCCGAAGGCATCGCGTTCAACGCCAACTGGATGGCCAAGGACAACGTGATGGTGTTCGTGCGTGGCGGCTGGTCGGATGGCTGGGCCATCAAGCGCAACCTCACCACGGGCCTGGGCTGGCGCCCTGCGAATGCGCCTGCGGATCTGTTCGGTGTTGGCATCGGCTGGGCGGAACCGGAAAATCCCGGACTGCGCACGCAATACAGCACGGAAATCTTCTACCGCTTCCACGTGACGCCGCATTTCGCTATCACGCCGGACCTGCAGATGATCGTGGATCCCGCGCTGTCGCCGGGCGAGAGCCTGTTGTTCGTCACCGGCCTGCGCGCACGCCTGGCGTTCTGATCCAGCTTGAAGTCATCCGTCGGCTCGCAGCCGGCGGACTTCACTGCTGGCCATCCATGCGAACGCACCGTACATGGTGATCATGGACGCGGCGTTCGCCGCCGCCGCACCGCTTGCGCCAAAGCTCGGCACCAGCATGACCAGCATCACCAACTGGAGGAGGGCGGCACACGCCACGGTGAGATAGGTGGCGCGCTTGCGCCGTGCGTATTTCAGGTACGTCGGCGACAGCGCGAACACCACCGAGAACGCAGTCGACAAGGCCAACAGGCGCAGCGGCAGCACGCCTTCCTCGACGAACTCCGGCCGGAACAGTGCGAGTATCTGGCGCGTGAAACCAAAGGCCAGCACGAGGAAGATTGCAATCGCCGGCAACAGCCAGCGCAGGCGCTCGCGCCGCACCTGCATGACGGTGGTGAAGTCGCGCTGCTCCAGCAACACCGACAAGCGACGCGCATACGTGCGATTGGTCGCGGTTGCGAGCATGGCGGCGAGGCCTGCAGTCGCCATCGCCGCGGCATACGCACCCACCGCCGAAGCCTCGGCATCGAATGCAACCAGCGCCATCACGCCCGCCTGGGCGAGCAGGGCGAGTGCAATCCGGTAGACCCAGAACGGGCGTGCTTCCGCCGCCCACGTCGGTTTATCTTCAACTACTGGCACCTGCATCAACGGGCGTGGTGCGGCGTGTCGCCATTGCACTGCCATCAACACCAGCGCAACCGTCCAGGCGATACCCCAGCAGGCGACGGCCATCGGGCCGCTGGGCGCGAGGGGCAGGGCGAACAGCATTCCCACCAACGCCAGCGTGATCGCTGGCACCGCGATGCGGAAGATCGCGGTGGCACGCAGCTCGTAGCCGGCCGCGCTCAGCACTTCCAGTGCGTAATGCACCAGCGCGCCCGCAGGCAACGCAAGGCAACTCACGCCAATGGCCTGCCGCGTGGCGACCGGGAGATCACTGATCCAGTACGCCCATGCGGCGATACAGGCCGCAACCAGCAATGACATGCGCAGCGTGCGACGGAATGCGTAGTGCAAGTAGCCTTTGGCGCGTGCCCAGTCTGCTTGTTCGAACAGGGCTGGCAGCACGCGCAACGCATATTTCTCAAGACCCAACGGCGCAAGGGTCACCATCAGGATGAAAGCGGTGGAGCCCACGACGTAGGCTTCGAACCCTTCCACGCCCAGCATGCGGGCCAGGCAAAGCGATACCAGGTACGAAAAGACATGGCCGATCGCGGCCATCGCCGCCAAGCTTGCAGGCCTGTGTGCAGGTGTCATGCAGTTGCAGCCCGTGGAGGTGGTGTTATTCGCTGGAAACAGCCTACAAGCATGTATCGACAACCGGAAGCACGCCGCGGCGCTTGTACAACGCACGCTGTAGTGGCTACATTCGTGCAAGCTATCAAAAGAGCTGGGACGTATGCCAAAAACAACTAGGCGCAGTGTGTTCAAGGCATTGCTTGCCGGTGCGGTCGTCGTACCGCTTCCAGTGTTGTCCGCGCCTGCGCCCAACTGCAGGAAACAGGTGGCATGGGCGAGGGGAGTGGAAGGCCAGCGCAAGGCGGATCTTGGCGACGGCAGCTTCCTCAATCCCATCGTCGCCGGTGACCGCCCGGATCCGACCGTGTTGAAGGACGGCGACGATTACTACATGACCTTCTCGTCCTTCCATTCGTATCCCGGCCTGGTGATCTGGCACTCGACCGACCTGGTCAACTGGGCGCCAGTGGGACCGACCTTGCACAAGAACCTCGGCGATATCTGGGCCGTGGACCTGTGCAAGCATGATGGCCGTTATTTCATCTACATTCCGGCCAATCCGACCGGCAAGGGCTGGTCGATCTTCGTGATCTGGGCCGATGATATCGCAGGCCCGTGGAGCGAGCCGGTCGACCTGGATATTTCAGGCAGCATCGATCCTGGCCATGTCGTGGGCGAAGATGGCCGGCGCTATCTGTTCGTCAATGGCATCCGCAAGATCCGCCTGACCGATGACGGGCTGGCCACCGATGGCGAACTCGTGGATTCGTACAATCCCTGGCGCTATCCCGATCACTGGATCACCGAGAATTTCGCGCCCGAAGGCCCCAAGCTGCTGTGGCGCGATGGCTGGCTGTACCTGATCACTGCCGTGGGCGGCACGGCCGGTCCGCCCACGGGACACATGGTGATCGCTGCGCGCTCGCGTTCGGTGCATGGCCCCTGGGAGCATTGCCCAAGCAATCCGCTGGTGCGCACGCAATCGAACGAGGAACCGTGGTGGTCGCGCGGTCATGCCACCGTGGTGGAGGGACCAGCTGGTGACTGGTGGATGGTCTATCACGGCTACGAAAATGGTTTCCGCACACTGGGCCGGCAGACCTTGCTGGATCCGGTGGAATGGACCGCAGATGGCTGGTTGCGAGCCAAGGGCAGTGATCTGTCGCGTCCGCTTGCCAAGCCGGGTGGTGGCAAGACCTCCGTGAGTGGCTATGCATTGTCAGGTGGATTTTCCGCTAAGCGCCTGGGCGTGCATTGGTGCTTCCACCAGCCCGGTCCAAATGAAATGCAGCGCGCTGTTTTCAAGAATGACACGCTCAGGCTGCCTGCCGCGGGTGCCTCACCTACCGACAGTTCGCCACTGACCTGCATCGTGGGCGAGCGCGCCTACCAGGCCGAGGTGACCCTTGAACTGGAGGGCGAGGGCGCCGAGGGCGGCATCCTGCTTTTCTACAACCACAAAGCCTATGTCGGCCTCGGTTTCACTGCGGACACGGTGAAGACCTATCAGTACTCCGAAGAGTTGCCGTGGGCGCGCAACCCGCGTGCGACGCGGAAAGTGCGCGTGCGCCTGACCAACGACAGCAACATCATCACCTACGAGTACTCGCATGATGATGGCCGCACCTGGACGCTGCACGGCACACGCATGGAGGTCTCCGGCATTCACCACAATGTGTTCGGCGGCTTCCTCAGCCTGCGGGTCGGCCTGTACAGCACGGGTGCTGGCGCGGTGAAGTTCAGTGACTTCAGCTTCCGGGCAATCCCGGAAACCTCGGGCATGTGAAAGGGGTTTGGTAAGCAGTACCGCATATTGCTATTAACATAATATGCATTATGCGAAATTAAAGATGTGCCAGACAGGCAGCCTATTTCCCACGGAATGTCGGTTTCCAAGAACCGGGCTCAGTAAAGCTGTGACAAATAAACCCTAGCTCGACGATGTCACAGGTCTACTAGCAGTTCGAGGT
>CALCNV010000115.1 GCA_937897645.1 uncultured Lysobacteraceae bacterium | reverse complement strand
CTGTTCCAGCAACTGTCACGCCCGGCACGCATGCGTAGCGTGGTCAACGACGCACTGGTCTGGTTGCCATTGCCGCTGCTGCTTACTGTCGCCGCGTGGCGCTGGCAAGGCACCGCCGTCGCCATGCTGGTGGCGCTTGCCGGGTTGCCGTCACTGGCGGCGTTTGCATGGTGGCGTGCGCGCCGCTTCGACCAGGCGTGGCTGGTCCGCCAACTCAATGCGCGTCGCATGGACATGGAGGACAGCACGGATCTGTTGTTCGCCGCCGACGCGGGCCTGAATTCCCTGCAGCAACTGCAGCGCACGCGATTGCAGCAGCGTCTGACCGCAGGCAGTACGCCCGACCTGCGTTCAGCGTGGTCGACCTCGCGCATCGCCGCGACCTGGATCGCGGGTGCAATCGGCATCGCGGCGCTGCTGTATTGGCCGTCACCGCAGGCAACTTCGACGCGATTGGCGCCGAGCATGGAAGACGGTCCGGTAGTTCCCGGCGTGCCGCGACTGGTCGCACAGCGCTTGCGCATCACGCCCCCTGCGTACACCGGCCTGCCGGTGCGCAACGAAGCCAGCCTGGATGCCAAGGCGCCGCAGGGTTCGCGCCTGCAGTGGACCCTGCATTTCGAACCACAACCGCAGGCCGCCGAGCTTGTCTTCCACGACGGCGCCCGCCTTGCACTGGTTCGCGAAGGCGAGGACTGGAATGCGCAACGGACCCTGGACAAGTCCGTGCTCTACCGCGTGCAGCCGCGCACTGCGCAACCACAGCCCGCCACGCGCCTGTACCGGTTGGATGCGATAGCCGACAAGCCGCCGCAGATCAAGGTGATCATGCCGGACCGCAGCTTGAGCCTGGTGACGCCCGGCCAGCGCAAGTGGCCGCTGCTGTTCGAAGTCAGCGACGACCACGGCGTCGCCGCCAATGCACAACTGCGCATCACCCTGGCGCAGGGCGAAGGCGAGAACATCACCTTCCGCGAGCAGACCCTCAACGTGCGCGGCAGCGGCAGTGCGACCTTGAAGCGTTTCGCGCCGCAGCTGGACCTGGTCGCGCTCGGATTTGCAGTGGGCGATGACCTGGTCGCGCAGCTCAGCGCAAGCGACAACCGTTCACCGACGCCACAGGTGGTGCGCAGTCCCAGCCTGATCCTGCGCTGGCCGTCGGACCTCGGCAACGAGAGCACCGGTCTCGACGGCATGGTCAAGAAAGTGTTGCCTGCCTATTTCCGCAGCCAGCGCCAGATCATCATCGACGCCGAAGCGCTGTTGAAGGAAAAGAAGAAGCTGGGTGCCGACGCCTTCGTCGAACGTTCCGATGCCATCGGCGTGGACCAGCGCATCCTGCGCCTGCGCTACGGCCAGTTCCTGGGTGAGGAATCCGAAGGCCAGCCGAAACTGATGCCGACCAACGACGCCGAAGACAATGGCGACGACCACGCGGAAGGCGAGAAAACAAACCCAGCCGATGCACAGGCCGCCGCCGTTCCCGCCGATGACCACGATCATGCGTCTGCCGAAACGACACAAACGTTCGGCAACCAGGCCAACGTTCTGGAGGAATACGGCCACACCCATGACCACGCCGAAGCCGCGACTCTGCTGGATCCGGAAACCCGCGCGACCTTGAAACAGGCGCTGGACCAGATGTGGCAGTCGGAATTGCACCTGCGCCAGGGCGATCCGAAGCAGGCCTTGCCGTATGCCTACAAGGCGCTGGGCTTCATCAAGCAGGTGCAGCAGGCCACGCGCATCTATCTCGCACGTGTCGGCCCGGAGTTGCCGCCGATCGACGAAACCCGCCGCCTGAGCGGTGACCGCGCCGGTCTGGTGCGCCGCGAACTGGCCCTGGCTTCGCTGGACGATAACGATGTCGTACCTGCCACGATGTGGCGTGCACTCGAAGAAGCACCGGGTGCTGCTGCCGTGGAGTGGGAACCACAATTGCAGGCGCTGGAACGCTGGTTGCGCAGCAACGAATCGCGCGTGCCGGATCCACTTTCATTCGTCGCGGCGATCGACGCCGTGCGTGGCGACCCGCATTGCGTCGAATGTCGCCGCACCTTGCGTGGTCTCCTGTGGACGGCGCTGTCGCGCCCGCCCGCACATGTCCCGCGACGCGAGCAAGGTGACGCCAGCGGCACGCGCTACCTGGACGCCCTGCGTCAGGGAGCGGGCGAGTGAACCTGTCGATGAACGAGTCTTCTTTTGCGCTCGTCATCCCAGCGAACGCTGGGATCCATTTTGATCTTCTCGCCGGCGTGCTTGGACTGGCCGTAGTACTGGCTTGGGCGCGCCTGCTCTGGTGGCAGCACAAAGCACCAACAGAATCGCGCGCGCGCGCATGGCGCTTGGCATTGCTGCTCGTATTGCAGCCGCTCTGTGCACTCCTCCTCTACTTCACCTTGCTGCCACCGAAGATCCCGAGCGAAGCGGCAACCCTGGTCGTCGCCACCGCACAGGCCACTGCGACGCGGCTCGGCAAACAGCCCGGCGATTCACTGGTCGCAATGCCGGAAGCGCCCACGCTGCCAGGCGCGGATCGCGTACCCGATCTCGCCACCGCCTTGCGCCGCCATCCCGGCACGCAGCGTTTGCGCATCGTCGGTGCCGGACTGGAAGCGCGTGACCGTGAAGCCGTCCGCGGCCTATCGTTGGCGTTCGATCCTCCGACGTTGCCACGCGGCTTGATTCGCCTGGATCCACCGTC
>CALCNV010000114.1 GCA_937897645.1 uncultured Lysobacteraceae bacterium | reverse complement strand
GCCACCAGGGTCTTGCCTTCACCGGTGCGCATCTCGGCGATCTTGCCCAGGTGCAGCACCATGCCGCCGATCAGCTGCACGTCGTAGTGGCGCATGCCCAGCACGCGGCGCGAAGCTTCGCGGCATACGGCGAAGGCTTCGGGCAGCACCTTGTCCACGGTTTCGCCGTCGGCGATGCGCTTCTGCAGTTCGGGGGTCTTGGCCTTCAGGGCTTCGTCGGAGAGCTTTTCCAGCTCCGCTTCCAACGCGTTGATCTTGGCGACACTGCGTTGGAGTTGCTTGAGCAGGCGTTCGTTGCGACTACCAAAGACACGGGTGAGCAGACTGTTGATCATGTAGGGAACCGATTGGGAAGGAGCACCGGGCGCGGGTGGCGGGATTCCGGGAGGCATCCCCGATGGAATGGTCCCGATGGAATCGCCAGCGCCCAAATGGAACAGGGCGCTAAGCGCCCTGTTGGCAACTGCCTATTGTAGCTTGGGGCGGAGGCGGGGGAATCAAGGAGTGGTCACACAAGGTAGGAGCGCCCCATGGGCGCGAGCCTTTGCCTTGGCCAACCTTCAGAAGCTCGCGCCCATGGGGCGCTCCTACCTGATGCTCAGCCGCGCGTGACCTTGCCTACCGGCGTCGGGCCTTCGCCCAGGAACTTGCGCGGGTTGACCACGCGGCCGTTTTCCCAGACTTCGAAATGCACGTGGGCACCGGTGGAACGGCCGGTGGAGCCGGCCTTGGCGATTTCCTGGCCTACGCGCACCAGGTCGCCCACGCGCACCACCAGCCGCGAGTTGTGTGCATAGCGGGTCACGTAGCCGTTGCCGTGGTCCACGTCGACCACGTTGCCGTAGCCGCTCTTCACGCCAGCGAAGGCCACCACGCCATCTGCCACGGTCAGTACCGGATCACCGACATCGGCTTCGAAATCGATGCCCTTGTGGTACTGGCTGCCGCCACCCATCGGATCGGCGCGGCCGCCGAAGCCCGAGGTGATGTAGCTGTTGAGGATGGGCATGCGCGAAGGCGTGGCGTTCTTGTCCAGCTCGCGGTTGAACAGCAGCGCTTCCAGCACGGACAGCTGCTGGCCGGAAGCGGCGAACTGCTGTTCCAGCGTGTTCACGCCCGCCTTCAGCTCGGCCGGGGCCATGTCGTGCACGGTGTCGTTACCGCCTACACCTACCGGTTCGTCGAAATCGAATTCACCGTCCTGCAGCTGGCCCACGCGGGTCAGGCGTTCGCCGAGCGCATTGAGGCGGTTGGCCTGGGCCTGCAGCTCGCCGAGGCGGGCGGCCATGGCGTTGACTTCCTGCTGGGCGCCACGACGCACCTTGTCCAGTTCGACCTGCTGCGTATCGGCCTTGGCCTGCAGCATCGACACCTGGGCCATGCCGGCGACGCTGCGACCGGCGCAACCCAGGACCAGGCCTGCGAAAAGCAGGAGGCCCGCGCTGGCGAGGGGACGTGAATGGATGAAGCCGCGCGCCTGGTGCGAGGTGATGGCCAGCGCGTGTGCAGACCGGGCGCGTGTATTGTTTACAAAGTTCTGGAAATTCATGGATACCGATGTCTGATTCGAAGTCCCAACCGCGTCGTGGTTCATCCGCGCAACCTGCCTTGCAGGCTGCGATGTCGGATGCCGCCACCGACCCGGTGCGCCGGGCCTTGTGGCTAGACGCGCTGGAACAGCAACTTCGCCCCTGTCTGCCCCCTGCCCTGTCCCCCCATTGCAGACTGGGGAACGTGGCCGGTGGAAAACTCGTTTTTATCGTCGATTCCCCGGTGTGGCACGCGAGACTGCGCCTTGCCGCACCCGAGCTGATCAACGTGGCCCGATCCATCGGGTTGGCCGCCACCGAAGTGGTTGCCAGGACTGCAACTGCACCCTTCCAGCCTGCGGAACAGGCGGGACTTGCGCTTAAACCCATGTCGGCCGCCGCGCGCAGTGCGCTGAAAGCGGCTTTGGACTCACTGGAAGATTTCGACTCCGCGAAATCCGTCGAAGGCCAAGGCCATTCTCCAGAGACCCGGCGCGGACGGCAGAAACGCTGAATCCGGCGCGCACAGGCCGAAGCATGTTACCCACGAAGGGCGACACGTTCGTTACCTAAATGTTAATTTCACGTTAGGATCGACCCAAAACCGGGTTCGAGTTCACACTTTTTGCCACCCGTAAGGTGGGTTACACCGCTGGTTCAGCCTGCAAGCACGGCGTTGGCGTAGGCCACGGGGGCCTGGTCTGCCGGATCCTGGAAGGTCACTTCGTCCCAGGCCGTGCGTTCGGCCATCAAGGCGCGGACCAGCTTGTTGTTCAGCGCATGCCCCGACTTGAAGCCTTCGTAGGCACCCAGGATGGGGTGGCCGGCGAGGTAGAGGTCGCCGATGGCGTCGAGGATCTTGTGGCGCACGAACTCGTCGGCGTAGCGCAGGCCGTCGTCGTT
>CALCNV010000113.1 GCA_937897645.1 uncultured Lysobacteraceae bacterium | reverse complement strand
TGCAGCGCGTGCGACTGCTGGGTCTGCTCCCCCTGCCGTCGTCCTGGTTCGAAGGCGTGCGCTGTCGCGAGCGCGAACATGGCGAGCGCTACGAATTCCTTGTCGAGGCCTCGATGCCCGTGGTCGGCCTGATCGTGTGCTACCAGGGTTGGCTGGAGCCGGTGGAGGCTTGAGCCGCACCGGCATGGTCTGATCGGACGGGTACCCGCTCGTGATGTTGGCCAGCCAGCCTAGTCGTTGAGCTGTTCGGTTGCCCGCGCGGTCCCGTTCCGCAAGCACCCGCCCGATCAGTGTGGTGGCTTTGCCCCCTGCCGTGCATGCGCCGGCAGGAGAAAAGCGGCATTCCAGGCTCGGTCAGAACGTGTAACGGACCCTCGTGTAGTAATACGCACCGTTGCTGCCGATCGGCGACAACACGTCGTAGGGAAGGTTGCCGAAATAGCTGATGTCGTCGATGGAGCGGTCCGGGTACTCGTCGGTCAGGTTCTGCCCACCCAGGGCAACGGTCCATCGGGGGGTGATGCGGTACTCGACTTCGGCATCCAGTTGCCATTCCGCGCCATACGTCTGCCTTGGTTCGAAACCGCCGCCGAAATTGAACACGCGGGTGGCGCTGCCATGCCGACTCACCCGGGTGAGCAGGTTCCACGTGTCGTTGTTCCAGTTGCCCGACAGTACGAAGCGGCTGCGTGGCGCGGCATCGGTCAGGGTGTTACTTTCCTCGATGCCGAACAGCACGTAATCCGGGTCGATGGCCAGCAGCTCGTCGGGCGTGGGCGTGATGCGCTTGATCTCGGTCTTGGCATAGCTCCACGCGCCGGTCAGCAGCAGGTTGCCGCCGCCCAGTTCCTGCCGCCAGTTGCCCACGAGTTCCGCGCCTTCGGTGCGGGTGTCGGCGGCGTTGATGAAGAAATTCACGCTCTGCACGCCGCGCACGCCGAACTGGTATTCCACGAAATCGGTCAATGCGTCGCCGGAAATGCGTTCGGTCAGCGCCACGCGGTCGTCGATGTCGATGCGGAACACATCCAGCGACAGGTCGAAGTGCTCACCGATCTGGCTGGTGAAGCCCAGGCTGAAGTTGACTGATTTTTCGGGTTCCAGTGGCTCTGCGCCCAATGCCTGTGCAATCGGATTGTTGACCGACAGCGTGCGCCCCTGCAGCAACTGCCCGGAAGCGTCGTAGCCGGTGGACGTGGATTCGTAGCCGATCTGGCTCAGCGACGGCGCACGGAAGTTGTTCGACACCGAGCCACGCAACGCGAACGCCGGCGCGAATTCATAGCGTGCGGCCAGCTTGCCGGTGAGTTCGCCGCCGAAGTCGTTGTAATACTCGTAGCGCGCGCTGAGGTCGGTGGTGAATTTCCCGCCGAACTCGCTGGACAGGCCGGCATACAGGCTGGAGACATCGCGCGAAAGGTCGGCCACGTCCTGCGGGCTCAGGCCGCCGCCGGCCTGCGAGCCGGTCGGGCGGTCGATATACGGACCCGCTGCATATGAATTCGGATGCCCGGCGCCGGTCTCGAATTCCTCGCGGCGGAATTCCAGACCGGTGGCGAAGGTATGGTGGTTGTTTCCTGCATCGAAACCGCGGCTGACGTCGAAATTAGCCAGCGCCTGCCTGGATTCATAGCTGCCGGTGTTGAAGCGCGTGGGGCTGCCCGGACCCAGCGAGGCGTTGAGTGAGTTCTCCAGGCGGTAGGTAAAGGCGTTGCGCCCGTAGTTGAGGCTGGCGTCGTAGTCCCATTCGCCCCACTGCCCGCGCACGCCGCCTACGCCTGCCACGTCCAGGTTCTGGCCAACGGAGATCGGGCGGTATCCGTCGGGATAGACCTCCTTCCAGTTGGCCACGCTGTCGGGGTAGCGGAAATAGTTGGCGCCGCGCGTGTCACTCTGGTGGTAGGTGCCGAACGCATAGAACTCGGCATTGCCGCCCAGCGGGATGACGCTGTTGAGCCAGGCATTCAGGGCCTTGGAATCGCCCTCACCGAGCTGGTAGTTGCGCTGGCCGGCCAGGGCCAGGTTGTCCGGCGTCTGTTCCTCGAAGAACGGGATCTGGTCGAAGCCGGCACGGTTGGTGGCCTTGCGGTTCTTGTATTCGAATCCCACGCGGAAGAAGCCACCCTCGTCGCCGATGGCGTCGCCGACCTGGCCACTAAGGAAGGCGGTTTCGCCATCGGTGAGGGTCTGGTCGATGGGTGCCACGTCGGTGTGGTGCAGGCCGTAGCTTGCTTCCCAACTGCCGCCTTCCGGCGCGTCGTCGAGGATGACGTTGATCACCCCTGCCACGGCGTCCGAACCGTATTGCGCACCGGCACCGTCACGCAGCACTTCGATGCGCTTGATCGCGCTGACCGGTATCGCATTGAAATCCACCGGCGTGGTGCCCTTGCCGATCTTGCTGTCGGTATTGACCAGGGCGCTGGTGTGGCGGCGCTTGCCGTTGACCAGGACCAGGGTCTGGTTGGGGCTGAGGCCGCGCAGCTGCGCGGCGCGCACATGGTCGGCGCCGCCGGAGTTGGACTGGCGCGGGAAATTGAATGAAGGCAACAGCACCTGCAGGGCGCTGCCCAGTTCGCCGTTGAGCACGCCCGCCCTGCGGATGTCCTCGGCGGTGAGCACGTCGATTGGGGAAGTGGACTGCAGCACGGTGCGGTCCGTCGCCCGTGTTCCGGTGACGATGAGCGTATCCAGGGTGGTGGCCTCCGCCTTGGCTCCGGCAGTGTCCTGGGCGAAGGAAGGGGCGGCAAGCGCCAAGGCAATGGCGACGCCGAGTGGCGTCACGAGGGGGTGCGGCATGGGAACTCCAGGGGGTTTGAAAATCGGGTGCGGATGCGACGTGGGCGAAGGCAGGCTCAGCCGCGACAGCGTCGGGTGCACGTGTGGTGGGGTTTCAAGGGCATGGGTGCGTGGTCGCAAGCGCTGTCGTTTCGCAATGGGGATACCTTAGTGGCAGCACGCGGATAGCGATATATTCCCGGCATGGGTTTTGCGAATCAGCTAATGCCTTACGGTTATTTTGGGCACGTGCGGGATGAAACCAGAGTAGCGGCCTGTTCCCGGGAGTGACGACATGGTCTTACGCGGCATGGTTCTACGCAGCGCGCTGTTTGCAATGATGGTGGGATTGGGCGCCTGTGCCAGCCAACCGCGTGCCACGCCTGCACCACCGGGGGTTTCGGCCACGTTGCAAGGCGATGCAGCTCGGCCTGCAACGGCACAGGGCTGGGTCCGCAGCGAGCTGTATTTCGGCGTAGGTAGCGAAGGCGATCCGGCGTCCGCCATCAGCGAGGTGCAATGGCGTGCGTTCCTGGACAAGGAAGTCACGCCGCGTTTTCCCGATGGGCTGACGGTGTTCGATGCGTATGGGCAATGGTTGTTCCGCGGCAATGCCGGGCCGGAGCGGCTCGATTCCAAGGTGCTGGTGATCCTGCATGAGGACACGCCACGGCGGACGGCGGACATCGAGGCGATACGCTTGGCCTGGAAGCAGGCGACGAAGCACCAGTCGGTGTTATGGTCGAAGCAGGCGGCGGAGGTGTCGTTCTGAAGTCTGGATTTTCTTCGTGCATGCGGAACACGCCCCACAAGCATGAGGCCCAATCCTTCCCTTGCCTGCCAAGGAAGTGCTTGCCCCATGCTTGATGATCGGAGTCGAAGGTGGATTGGATTGCTATCGGCACAATCCGTTCGCTTTCAAGCAACAGCATTGGCCAGCTTCACGGTTGAAAAGCATTTCGCGCCTTGCGCGATACACTTTTCTTGTGCGGCCAATAAGTGATTTTCAACAGCCGAATGGCTGGGCAAAGTAAGCAAAATAAGGCCACCCTGACGGTGCGTCCAACGCATGGAGCACGTTGGGTCCCAGAGCAGGACGGAAACACCGCACATCCTGTGCGTCGCCCTGGATTATCCCGCCCTGCTTGCCGCCCCTCACCGGCCAGTGAGCGAAAGCAACAGCAAAGAAGATGAAGAGCCCTGAATGTCCATAACTCCCGCCCATTCCCGACCCTGGTTCGTATCCGGCGACCTCAACGGCTTTTTCGGCCTAGTCGTCGACAACCTGTCCATCCTCGGCTTCATCGCCATGGCCTTGATCGGCATCTTCGGATTCCCGGCCGAGGTGGTGTACCAGCGCATGTTCCCGGGCACCGCGCTGGGCGTACTGGTCGGCAACTTGGCCTATACATGGATGGCGCGACGGTTGATGGCCAAGACCGGGCGCGACGACGTGACCGCGATGCCGTTGGGACTCGACGCGCCGACCAGCATCGGCATGGCGCTGCTGGTGCTCGGTCCGGCGTTCGTCGTGTTCAAGCAGCAAGGTCTGGCGCCCTATGACGCCGCCATCGCCACCTGGCAGTTGGGCATGGC
>CALCNV010000112.1 GCA_937897645.1 uncultured Lysobacteraceae bacterium | reverse complement strand
GGTGGCTCAATATTGGATGGAAACCCTGGGTCAGTTTTCCGTGGAAATCAACAGACACCGTGCTCATAGCCCAAGTGGTTGCCATAGGCACGCAACTTCTCGAAATCCCAATCATCCGACTCCCGATTGCTGGACTTCTTGAGCTCAAACACCAAGAAGTTCCCGCCAGGCCCGCGACGATGAACGATGATGTCAGGCAGCACTTTGCTGCCCTCATCGTTATCGTTACCAGAGCCATCAGGAATGGCCTTCCGTGTTTCTCCGTCACGGTCATATTCGCAATCCACATCCCAGCCCTCGAAGAGCTCTTCGACGTAGATCGCCAAGCGATGCGAGATAGAGCGCTCGCCAACACGATGCGCAAACAAGTAACGATCCCTGTGTAGCAATCTTTCGACTGCCGCAATGACTTTATCGGCGACATTCCGGTCGCGCGACGTTTCGATCAAAGAATCACGCCATGCCATGAGTTCAAATCCTCGTGGAATACCATAGCCGCTTGCCAAAAGCCTTAGCCATTACAAACTTAGGATATCGATTGCGAACCCCCATTACTCGCCTCGGCCTAGTGGCCCTTATTTTAGGGCTCTCGCTGGCAATTGCAGGCGCCGTAGCCATTACCTACCACGTACGACAGAGTGATCCGCCTCCCCGGGCTGAGTTCCTAGCGGCATGGCATGCCCAAGAGGCTGAGAGGAACCGTGAAGAGATGGCCAGAATCCTCGCGGACGTACCCCAACCCGAGCCGACAAACGAGGCGGAGGCGGCGCAGCGAGTTGCCCAGCGTATGACTGACAACATGGGCCCGCCTTTCGACTACGGAGCGAAATGGACCGATGCAACCTATGTGCCAGCAGTCAGGAAAGCTATCTCGGACGCCTTGCGCTTTCCGGGTGATACCGCCGAAAAGGCTTTGTGGCGGGGCTGCGCATCCTCGTTGCAGGCCTTTTCCTCTGGTTACTGTTCGAACCAACGTTAGGCCGGCTGCTTCGTTGGATTCGCCATGGGAGCGCACCGCATGTCTGAGCGACCCGAGCCGAGACTTTGACTTAGCATTGGATGTGGCGCAACTTTAGGTGAAATTGTGGTTTCAAACTCAATCAAGTGGTGGGCAGTAGGTGTCGGGGCGGGATGCCTAGTGGCATGGGCGATTGCTAGCACCTACTTGGAACCGATTAATGTATTCACGCTCAAACCTGAAAGTGCGGCAGCGGAGGTCCAGGCGGCGTGGGTTCAAGCTATTGGTTCCGTCATAGCAATAGCGGTGGCGATTGTCGCTGGCGAAATCCAGCATAAGAGAGCAATTCGCCTTGTCAAGGATCAACAGCAAAGAGAAGACAACGAGCGCCAACGTCGTTTGCAAAACACTGCCGTATGGATGGCGTCGTCTTTGTGGGATGCAACGGTCCGGGCTGGACAACGTAAGAAATTAATCGCTGGATTGGGCTTTAATCAGCTGAACGCACCAATTCCGCTAGAAGAAGCCCGGCAACTCCAGAGCCTGGTCGCTGCTTTCAGCGGGGACTGGGGCGTCTTGAATTCCTTGCCGATGCAGTCGATCAACGAGTTCGACTCCGAAATTACAGAAGCAATAGTTGCTGCCATTCGATCAATTCAGGTTTACAGATCTGGACTCGAGGGCGCCGTGAACTTTGCTATCTCTGGAAAGATCACCGGGGCGCAGCTTGAGAAGGCCTTTCAAACCGCAATTGAAAGAGCAGAGACAATTGAAAGCCGTTGCAAGCATGCTTTCGAGCTAATGAGCAGCGCGTTCGGCTTGGCCACAGTGGAACCTATCCCGCCAGCCACTGGCGAAAAACAAACTTAGTGTCGCGTCATCTCACGCTCCTGCCCTGAGCTCGACCGCGTTTCCCCTGCCCAAGTTTCGCTCGCTACCAGCTCACCTGGTGCGGCAAGTGCGCAGCCATAAAGACGGCGCATGTCGGTAAATCTTGAAGGATTGCCGAAGCACAAAATCGGCAAAAAAGATAAAGAAAAACTTTCTCTGATGTTGACCCACCGCCCCGCTCCTGCGCATTCGCGTTTGAGAGCTAAAAACAAGTAGAAAAGGATGTTTTGGTCACGAACCCTGACACCAGAGAAAGACCCCGCCGATTACGCATAACTCACTAGGCAAGACTTCTCTACGACGAAAACATACGCTCCAAGTCTTTGATAGTTAAAGGACTTTTTAGCAGAGTATGGGAGAGAAACGAAAGTGTCGGACTGGATGGTGGGCCGTGATGGATTCGAACCATCGACCAAAAGATTAAAAGTCTTCTGCTCTACCAACTGAGCTAACGGCCCACATGAAAACCCGCGGCCTTGCGCCGGGGCGGGCATTCTAGCGCACCGGGCGCGGTGTGCGAAATCAGGCGTACTGGGTGGGATCGGTGATGCCCGCATCGGCAAAGCCTGCCGAGCGCAATTGGCAGGCATCGCAATGGCCGCAGGCGCGGCCCTGGTCGTCGGCGCGGTAGCAGGACACCGTCTGGCTGAAGTCCACGCCCAGGCGCATGCCTTCGCGCACGATGTCGGCCTTGCTCATGCGCAGCAGGGGCGCGCGGATGCGCAAGCCTGCGCCTTCCACGCCGGCCTTGGTGGCCAGGTTGGCGAGGCGTTCGAAGGCGTCGATGAATTCGGGACGGCAATCCGGATACCCGGAGTAATCCACAGCGTTGACCCCGCAGAAAATGTCGGCGGCGCCCAGCACTTCGGCCCAGCCCAGCGCGACCGACAGCATGATGGTGTTGCGTGCGGGCACATACGTGCTCGGAATGCCCTGCCCGCCTGCTTCCGGCACTTCGATATCGGAATCGGTCAATGCCGAGCCGCCGATGGAACGCAGGTCGACGTTGACCGTCTTGTGCGCGACCGCGCCGAGCGCAGCGGACACGCGATCGGCCGCCTGCAATTCGGAGGTGTGGCGCTGGCCGTAGCGGACGCTGAGCGCATGCACGGCGAAGCCTTCCTCGCGTGCAAGGGCGAGTACGACGGCGGAATCCATGCCGCCGGAAACGAGGACGACTGCGTTTTTCATGGGGCGAATTCTAATGTAGGAGCGCCCCATGGGCGCGAGCTTTTTTCCGTTCTCCCGACGAAGAGCTCGCGCCCATGGGGCGCTCCTACCGCGTCAGCGGCCCGGTTCGTCGTTCCACAGCAGTTTGTGCAGCTGCATCTGGAAGCGCACGGGCAGGCGGTCGGCGACGATCCAGTCGGCCAGGTCGCGCGCGGAAAGGTCGGACTTGCTGGGGGAAAACAGCACGTCGCAGCGTTCGTGCAAGCGCTGTGTCGCGACGAGGTCACGCGCCCATTCGTAGTCAGCGCGCCCGCACAGCACGAACTTGACCTGGTCGCGCGCGGTCAGCAGCGGCAGGTTGTCCCAGCGGTTGCGCGTGACTTCGGCCGAGCCGGGCGTCTTGATGTCCACGACCCGCGAGACGCGTGGATCGACGCCAGCGATATCGATGGCGCCAGAGGTTTCCAATGACACCTCGTAACCCGCATCGCACAGCGCCTGCAGCAGGATCAGGCAGCGCTTCTGCGACAGTGGCTCGCCACCGGTGACGCAGACATGGCGCACGCCATGGGTAGCCACTTCCGCCACGATGTCGACGATGTCCTTCCACTCGCCGCCGTGGAAGGCATAGGCGGTATCGCAATACTGGCAGCGCAGCGGACAACCGGTCAGGCGCACGAACACGGTGGGCCAGCCCACGCTGGCCGATTCGCCCTGCAGGGACAGGAAGATCTCGGTGATCTTCAGGCGGTCCGACGTGGACTGGATGATTTCGCTGGGAACGGCGGCATTCATTCGACAAGGTTACGCAATTTCAGGGGTAGGAGCGCCCCATGGGCGCGAGCTTTTGTAGCGTGCGCCATGCGCACGATCGCATGTGGACGGGGGTTCTAGGTCGTGCGCATGGCGCACGCTACCCCGTGCGAGAGCTCGCGCCCATGGGGCGCTCCTACCGGCGCATGGCTCAGCGGATGCTGCGGCCCAACTGGATCGACTGCAGGCGGTCATCGGCGGTGCGCGCGACATCGCTGCCGGGATACTTGGCAATCACGGCGGCGAGGGTGCGCTCGGCTTCGTCGACCTTGCCCAGGCCGTATTCGGCCAGGCCCAGCTTGAGCAATGCGCCGGCGGCCTTGTCATGGGTGGGGTAGCGGTCCAGCAGGCCGCGGAACTGCTGGCCGGCCAGCTGGTAGTTCTGGGTGACGTAGTAGCTCTCGCCCAGCCAGTACATCGCATTGGGCGTGTAGGTGCCGTTGGGATACAGCTCCAGGAAACTCAGGAACAGTTGCGCGGCGTCCGCGTAGTTGCCGCCCTTCAAGGCATCGAAGGCGACGTTGTACGCCGCACGCTCGTCACCGCTCTGGGCCATGGCACCGACGTCGCCATGTACCGACGGCGCACGCTCCGCAGACGCGGGCGTGCTGGTTGCCGGGGCCGCCACTGCGGCAGGTGCCGGCGTTGGTGCAGCCGGAACCGCGCCACCTTCCAATCGGTTCAAACGACCATCAAGGTCGAGGTACTGGTCGCGGTTGCGCTGCTTCAACTGCTCGTTTTCATTCTGCAGCTGCTCCACCATCTCGCGGAGCTGCTGCATTTCGGTGCGCAGCTGGTTGACCTGGTTCAACAGGTCGGTATTGCCACGGTCGCTGGCGGCCTGTTGCTCCAGCGATGCCACGCGATCGGCCAGGCTCTGGCGTTGCGCGTGGGCCGGCATGGCGAACGCAGTGAGCAATGCGACCGTCAACAGTGAAGCGGTAATGGGAAAGCGCATGGTCATGGTCTTGAGTGGTGTCCGCGGTCCGTGGTCGTGGCGTTCATGCCATCAACCACGAACCTGCGAACGTGCCATCACTTCGCGCTGTAGACGATTTCGACGCGACGGTTGCGGGCCCAGCACTCTTCGTTCGAGTCGGTGCACACCGGGCGCTCTTCGCCGTAGCTGACGACGTTGAGCTGGGTACCGGAACCACCGCTGGCCTGCACGGCCGAGGAGACCGCATTGCCGCGGCGCTCGCCCAGGCCCAGGTTGTACTCGCGGCTGCCGCGTTCGTCGGTGTTGCCTTCCAGGGTCAGGCGCGAGGACGGACGGTCACGGAGGTACTTGGCGTGGCAATTGATGATGGCCTGGTACTCGGACTTGACCACGTACTGGTCCAGGTCGAAATACACCACGCGCTGGCGCAGGCAGGAATCGGTGTCGAGGTCGTTGGGGCCGTACGCGCCGGCGGTGGTGGTGCCGTCGGTCACGACGCCGGTGTCGCCCGTGGTGGTGTCCGTGGGCGGCAAGGTGTCCTTGGCGGCCTTGGATTTGCAACCGGCCAATACGGCGACGGACAACAGGGAAAGCATGACGACGCGGGTGGTGGTGTTCATGGTGTTACCTCGGCTTGACGCGGGGGAAAGGGTGATGGGTGTCTCGATAATAACGTGGCACTGGGGTCAACGGGGCGCGCGGTACGGCGACCACGCCGGCTCGCGCACGTCGCCATCGGCCAATACCAGGCGCTGGCGCACGCGCGCATCGGCGGACACCGCATACAGCACGCCGCGACGGCCTTCGCGCGCGGCGTAGATCACCATGCTGGCATTGGGGGCGAAGCTGGGCGATTCGTCCAATGAACCCGGCGACAGCGTGCTCCAGCGCGGCGAACCCAGGCTGCTGTCCATCATGGCGATGCGGTAGGTGCTGCCACTGCCTTGGGCCACGGCGATCTTCTTGCCATCGTAGGACACGCTGGCGGAGGCGTTGTAATTGCCCTGGAAGGTCACGCGCGAGGCGCTGCCACCGCTGGCCGCGACGCGGTAGATCTGCGGGTTGCCGCTGCGGTCGGAGGTGAAGTAGATGCTGGCACCGTCGGCGCTCCAGGTCGGCTCGGTATCGATGCCGAACTGGTTGGTGAGCTGGGTCAGCTGCTTGCTGCCCAGGTCCATGACGTAGATTTCGGGATTGCCGCTGCGCGACAGGGTCAGCGCCAATTTGCGTCCATCCGGCGAAAACGACGGTGCGCCATTGATGCCGCGGAAGCTGGACACCAGCTCGCGCGCACCGGTGGAAATGTCCTGGATGTAGATGGAGGAATTGCCGCGTTCGAAACTGACGTACGCCAGCTTGCGACCATCGGGACTCCACGACGGCGACAGCAGCGGTTCGGCGGAACGCACCACGGTCTGCGGATTGAAGCCGTCGGAATCGGCCACCATCAACGCGTACCGCGCTTCGCGGCCGAGGCCGGTCTGGGTGATGTAGGCGATGCGGGTCCAGAACGCGCCACGCACGCCGAGGATTCTTTCGTAGATGGCATCGGCCATCTGGTGGCCCACGTCGCGCATCGCATTCGGGCGCGCGGTCAGGGCGAGGCCCAGCATGCGTTCCTGCTTGGCCACGTCGAAGAGTTCGTACTCGACCCGGAAACCACCACCACTGCCATCGACCACGCGGCCGACGACCAGATAGTCCTGTTTGAGGGCACGCCACGTGGGGTATTGCACTTCGCTGCCGCGCGTCGGGCGCTCGACGATGCTGGCCACCGGCAAGCTGCGGAATGCACCCGAACGCTCGAGATCTGCACGCACGATGGCGGCGACGTCGGTTTCCGGTGCAGTGGCCGACCCTTGGTACGGCATCGGCACGATCGCGATGGGCAGTGCGGAGGCGTTGCCGCCGACGATGTCGATTTCCAGGCCCTGCTGCGCGGAGGCGGCAAGCGGAGCAAGCAAAAGGGCGAATACGGCAAGCCAGCGCGGCAGTGTCTTCATGGGCACGTCGTTTGGGGAGGCGGGGACAGGGATACCAGCTTGTACGTGAACATCTTCGCAATCATGAACGGAAAATGGCGTGAATCAGCGATCCTGGGCTGTGAAATTAAGCGTGAATTGCCGTTGGAAAACCGACTCAAAGCCCCTGTAGGGCAAGGGTTGCGCTTTCAACACGGCACGCTCCAGCGAGTCCTGCCCTGCCTGGTCCATGGGGCATCCTGGCTGTACTTCGGCGCTAATCACTTCGCCACCGGGCAGTTGCGTGATCGCGACCTTGCAGCGTGTTCCTAACGGCACGGAGTCAGGACGGGTCCACTGCGCCGTCACTGCCGTCTTGATGGCCTCAGCATATTTGGAGCGCAGGTCGTTCGCATCCCCACCCTGCCCTGCCGGCGGGCTGCCAGCCGCGCCGTATTGCGCGGAATTGGCGGAAGCAGCAGAGCGCGTGCGCGCATCGGCGAGCTGGCGCAGCTTCTGTTCGGCCAGTTGCGCTTCCTTCGCTGCTTGCCCCTTCATGCGACGCAGCTCGGCCAGTTTCTTTTCCTTGTCGGTTTCCTGCTGCTTGGCCAGCCGCTGCTGCTTCTGTGCTTCTTCCACGCGCTTCTGCTCGGTCAGGTCGATCTGTTCCTGGCGGCGCTTTTCTTCCTGTTCCTTGCGCGCCTTCTCCTGCGAAACAGCGAGCGCGCTGGCACGATCCTGGTCGACTGTATCCGGTACCGGCACGCGCTCCTGCGCGACCTGCTGCTGGGGAACCGGAGAATCCTGCGGCACGGGTTCCGGAACGGGCTGCGGTGGCGGCACGGTGTCTTCTTCCGCCACTTCCTCGATGGGCTGCGGCAACGGCTCGAGGTCCGACGCTGCGTCCATCGCCCGCTGCGCAATGCGCGCCTCGGCACTGGAGACTTCCAGCGAGGCTTCCATCACCGGCAGTCCGGCGGCTGACGTAGTGTCGTGTTGCCAGGAGAAGAACGACGCCAGCACGAACACCAGCGCAATCGCCACGTGCAATGCAATCGCCAGCGCTACGGCCCGTCCGAGCCCCTCATCGCGCGGTGCCGAATAGCGCTGGAGCGCCTCAGCGTGCATTGCCACCCGAGTCAGTCAGCAGGCCAACCTTGGTGACCTTGGCTTTCTTGAGGATGTCCATGGCGTCGATCACGCCCTGGTAGCTGCCCTTGCCATCAGCGGCGACGACCACGCGGATGTCCTTGTCCTCGCTGGCAATCGCGGCAAGCTTGGCTTGCAGCATCGCGGCATCGACCTCTTCCTGCTCGGCATCGGGCAGCTTGAGGCTCATGCGGCCATCAGGCAGCACGGTGACGATGATCGGGTCTTCCTTGCCATCCACTGCTTTGGCGTTGGCGACTGGCAAATCCACGTCCACGCTGAGCGTCAGCAGCGGCGCGGTCACCATGAAGATGATCAGCAGCACCAGCATCACGTCGATGTAGGGGACGACGTTGATCTCGGATTTGAGCTTGCGGCGCTTGCGGTGGCGCGAGAAGGCGGCAGTCATGTCGAACTCCTGGCTCTATTCATGACCGTCATTCGTCGCCGGACGACTGGCGCTGCAGGATGGAACTGAATTCCTCGGCAAAGGATTCATAGCGCACCGACAAACGCTCCACCCGCGTGGTGAAACGATTGAACGCCCACACCGCCGGGATGGCCACGAACAGGCCGATGGCCGTGGCGAACAAGGCTTCCGAGATGCCCGGCGCCACCGCCGCGATGCCCGCCTGCTCGCCGCTGTTGAGCATGTCGTGCATGGTCACCATGATGCCGAAGACCGTGCCCACCAGGCCGACGTAGGGCGCGGTGGAGCCGATATTGGCCAGCAATTCCAGGTTGCGTTCCAACTGGTCCACTTCGCGCGCATACGTCGCGCGCATCGCGCGCTGCGCGCCTTCAAGCTGCGCACGGCTGTCGAGCTTGCGCTTGTCGCGCAGGCGGGTGAATTCGCGGAAGCCGGCTTCGAAGATTGCTTCCAGGCCGCTGACCACGCGGTTGCGGTCGGTGGCCCCGGCGTACAGTTTGTGCAGTTCGGCGCCGGACCAGAAGCGGCCTTCGAAGTCGTCCGCTTCGCGGTTGGCGGCACTGAACACGCGCGACTTGCGGAAAATGATCACCCAGCTGATCACCGAGCCCGCCAGCAGCAGCAGGATGATCAACTTCACCGGCAAACTGGCTTTGAGCATCAGGTCGAAGTAGTTGATGCTGCTGTGGGCGGCCGCCGCGGTTGCTTCGGCTGCAGCACTGGCAACGTCTTCGGGCAACGCCTCTACCACGGTGTCCTGCAGGGCCAGGAGCAGTGCAATCATCCGGTATTTCCTCTTGTTCCGATTCAGGGGTGTGGCGAGCTGGTGTGGAGCTAGGCTGGCACTTCCAGCGCCTTGAATTCTTCGTACAACGCATCAGGTGCCGGTTTGGGTCTGAAACTGCTTGCGCTGAGCACCGCTACCCGCACGTCGGCGGTCAGCAGCACCTCGTCGCCACGCCGGATGGACTGCGCGAATACCACGCTGGCGCGTTTGCAGATGCGGATTTCCACGGTCACGGTGAGCAGGTCGTCCAGGCGCGCGGGGCGCAGGAAATCCAGCTGCATCGCGCGAACCGCGAAGACCAGGTCCAGGTCATTGCGCATCCGTTCCTGTCCATGCCCGCGATGCCGCAACCATTCGGTGCGTGCGCGTTCAAGGAAAGCAACGTATTGCGCGTGGTAGACCACGCCACCTGCGTCGGTATCTTCCCAATACACGCGTGTCGGCCAACTGAACCGCAGGCCATCGGCCTGCGCGTCAACCAACATCGTCGTTCTCCGCGAACAGGTCCACGGCTGGTTTGACGGGTTTCAGCCCAAGATGCAAATAGGCCTTGCGCGTCGCCATACGCCCGCGTGCGGTGCGTACGAGGAAACCCTGCTGGATCAGGTAGGGCTCGATGACGTCTTCCAGCGTGCCCCGCTCTTCCGAGATGGCCGCAGCCAGCGACTCGATACCGACCGGACCGCCTTCGAAATTGTCGATGATGGTGCGCAACAGGCGACGGTCCAGCTCATCGAAGCCTTCCGGATCCACGTTCAACATGCCCATCGCGGCCCGGGCCACGTCATGGTCGATGCGGCCCTGCGCCTTGACCTGGGCAAAATCGCGCACGCGGCGCAGCAAGCGGTTGGCGATGCGTGGCGTGCCGCGCGAGCGCCGGGCGATTTCTTCCGCGCCCTCGGCCACGCAATCGATGCTCATGATCTTCGCCGAGCGGCGCACGATCTGGGTGAGTTCCGCTACGTCGTAGAACTCAAGGCGCTGCACGATGCC
Source organism: uncultured Lysobacteraceae bacterium (assembly GCA_937897645.1). GTDB lineage: Bacteria > Pseudomonadota > Gammaproteobacteria > Xanthomonadales > Xanthomonadaceae > Pseudoxanthomonas_A. Next base: position 7,534 of record CALCNV010000112.1, on the reverse strand, counting down.
GAAACGGTCACGCAGCGGCGCCGTAAGCAGGCCAGCGCGCGTCGTCGCGCCGATCAGGGTGAACGGCGGCAGGTCCAGCTTGATCGAGCGCGCGGCCGGGCCGTCGCCGATCATGATGTCGATCTGGAAATCCTCCATCGCCGGATACAGCACTTCTTCCACCACCGGCGAGAGGCGATGGATCTCGTCGATGAACAGCACGTCGTGCGGCTGCAGGTTGGTCAGCAGCGCGGCCAGGTCGCCGGCTTTTTCGATCACCGGGCCGGAGGTCACGCGCAGGTTGACCCCGAGTTCGTTGGCGATGACGTGGCTGAGCGTGGTCTTGCCCAAGCCGGGTGGCCCGAAGATCAGCACGTGGTCCATGGCCTCGCCACGGCCCTTGGCGGCTTCGATGTAGATCGAGAGCTGGTCGCGGACGGGTTTCTGGCCCAGGTATTCGTCCAGCCGCTTGGGCCGGATGCTGGCCTCGAGGGCGTCGTCTTCGCGGTTGGCCGCGGCGGTGAGGATGCGGTCTTCGGTCATGCGGCTATGGTAAAGGAGTGAGGGACGAGGAGTGAGGGACGAGGAGTGAGAAGTGAGCGAATGCCATTGTCGCCTTTACCCACTTCTCACTCCTCTCTCCTCGTTTCTGCCCCTATATCTCCACCTGCGACCCCAATTCCACCAACCGGTTGCCCGGAATGCGGAAGAACCCGGTCGCCGGCGCGGCATTGGTGTGCATCACCGCGAACAGCTTGTCGCGCCACACCGGCATGCCGCGGTGGGCGCTGGCGACGATGGTTTCGCGGCTGGTGAAGTAGGTGGTGTCCATGGGATCGAAATAGATGCCACCCGCGTCGCACGACCCCATCAGGGTCTGCGGCACGTCCGGGGTCTCGGTGAAGCCGTAGCTGATCATCACCCGGTAGAAATCGTCGCCGATCGGCGAGATCTTCAGGCGCTTCTCCTTCGGGGCATGCGGCACGTTGAGGGTCTGCACGGTCAGGAACACGTTGCGCTCGTGCAGCACCTTGTTGTGCTTCAGGTTGTGCATCAGCGCATGCGGCACCACGCCCTGGTCGGCGGTCATGAAGATCGCCGTGCCGGGCACGCGCGTAGGCGGCGCAAGCATCAGGCCGGGCAGGAAGCTGTCCAGCTTGATGCCTTCCTTCTGCACTTCGGCGCGCAGCAATTCGCGCCCGCGCCGCCAGGTGCGCATCATCAGGAACGCGAACACACCGATGAACAACGGCACCCAGGCACCGATGCCGGTGAACAGCTTGGCGCCATTGGCGATGAGGAAGGCGATGTCGATCAACAGGAACATGGCGCACAGCGGCAACACCCATTTGCGGCTGTCCGGCCAGCGCGTATACGCCACCACGGCCAGCAGCAAGGTATCGATCAGCATGGTGCCGGTAACCGACAGGCCGTATGCCGTGGCGAGGGCCGTCGAGCTGCGGAACACCAGCACCAGCACGATCACCGCGATCAACAGCATCGTGTTGATGGACGGGACGTAGATCTGGCCGAACGTGTCCTTCGACGTGTACTTGATGGCCAGGCGCGGCAGGTAGCCCAACTGGATAGCCTGGCGCGTCACCGAAAACGCGCCGGTGATCACCGCCTGCGAAGCCACCGCGGCCGCCGTGGTCGCCAGCACCACCATCGGGATGCGCGCCCACTGCGGCATGGACAGGAAGAACGGATTGCTGACCGCGGTCGGGTGTTCCAGCAGGACCGCGCCTTGGCCGAAGTAGTTGAGCACCAGCGCCGGCAGCACGAAGGCGAACCAGGCCCAGCGAATGGGCTTCTTGCCGAAATGGCCCATGTCGGCATACAGCGCTTCGCCGCCGGTGACGGTCAGCACCACCGCACCCAGGATGAACAGCGCGTGCCAGTCATGGGTCATGAAGAAATGCACGGCCCAGTAGGGGCTCAATGCCTGCAGCACCATCGGATACTGGGCGATGTTGTAGGCACCCAGCGCGGCCAGCACGATGAACCATGTGATCATCACCGGTCCGAAGATCTTGCCTACTTTTGCAGTCCCGAAACGCTGGAATGCGAACAGCCCCACCAGGATCACGATGCTCAATGGCACCGTCCACTGCTTGAAGACCGGCGAGATCACTTCCAGGCCTTCCACCGCGCCCAAGACAGTGATGGGCGGCGTGATCATGCCGTCGCCGAAGAACAGCGCCGCGCCGAAGATGCCGAGGATGCCGACCACGTAGCTGAGCCGCGAGCCCTGCTTGAGGCTGCGCTGCGCCAGCGCGGTCAGCGCCATGATGCCGCCCTCGCCTTCGTTGTCGGCGCGCATGATCACGATCACGTATTTCAGCGTCACCACCAGCAGCAGCGACCAGAAGCCTAGCGACAGCAGCCCGCGCACGGTGTCGCCATCCGGTGTCAATCCGAAATGCGGATGGAACATTTCCTTGATGGTGTACAGCGGGCTGGTGCCGATGTCGCCAAACACCACGCCAATCGCCCCCGCGACCAGCGCGGCCATGCCGGCGGTGGCGTGGCCGTGTCCACCCGTGTGCGGCGAGCTGTCTTGCGGGGAAGTGTGGGCTGACATGGATGCCTAAGCGTAGCGCGGAAGAAGTGAGGGAGGACTCTAGGAAACCCGGGGCCAGCTCAGCGCAAGGCGGCCTGCAAGGCCTTGCGGATGATCATGGCCGCGTCATCGCCCGGGGCCACGGCTTCGCGCGCCATGCGCACCGCTTCGGCTGGTTTGTAGCCCAGCTGCTGCAGGGCGATGGTGGCCTCGGATTGCGGGTCGTTGGGCAGGCTGGGCGAACCCAGCGGCGAACTGCCCATGTCGACGACGCGGTCACGCAATTCCACCACCATGCGCTCGGCGGTCTTCTTGCCGATGCCGGGAATGCGCGTCAGCGCGGCCACGTCGCCGGTCTGCACCTGGCGCGCGAATTCGTCCACGGCCACGCCCGACAACACCGCCAGCGCGATCTTCGCGCCGATGCCGCTGACCTTCTGCACATCGCGGAACAGACGGCGCTCACTCTCGCGCAGGAAGCCGTACAGCGACACGTTGTCCTCGCGCTGCGCATGGTGGGTGAACAGGATGACCTCGCGTCCCACGTCGGGCAGGTCGTAGAACGTGCTCATGGGCGCTTCCAGCTCATAGCCCACGCCACCCACGTCGATCACCAGCCACGGCGGTTGCTTGTAGGCGAGGATGCCGCGCAGACGTCCGATCATTTCGAAGCTCCTGTGTTTCCCTTCTCCCGCCGGGAGAAGGTGGCGCGTAGCGCCGGATGAGGGTACGACGAAGTCGGGGACTGCCGCACCGCTACTGGCTTCGCCGAACCCTCACCCCAACCCCTCTCCCGCAGGGAGAGGGGCTTAAAAGCGCAAGTCGCCTTGCTCATTTCCTGCTCCATGCCTGCTGCACGTTGATGCCCAGCCTACTCGCAGTGGCGCGCACGTGCGCGTGGGTGATGGCCACGGCCAGCGCATCGGCGGCATCGGCCTGCAGCTTGCCTTTGAGGTTCAACATCAAACCGACCATGTGCTGGATCTGCTCCTTCTCCGCACTGCCCTTGCCCACCAGCGCCAGCTTCACTTCCTTGGCGGCGTACTCGTTCACCGGCAGGTCGCGCAGCACCACCGCGCAGATCGCCGCGCCGCGTGCGTGCCCCAACTTGAGCGCGGAATCCGGGTTGCGCGCCATGAACACGCGCTCGATGGCGACTTCCTGCGGCTGGTAGGTGTCGATGACTTCGCCCAGGGAATGCAGCAGGCGTTTCAGGCGCTGCGAGAAATCGCCCTCGCCCAGCAGCAGCAGCGGTGCGTGGAACACGTGCGTGCATTTGCCCGCCGCGTCCACGTCGATGATGCCCACGCCAGTACGCTGCGAGCCCGGGTCAATTCCAAGAATCCGCGTCATGCGCGGTGAATCCGGCCGCTACGCGACCTGCGAAGTCGCGCACTGCGTGCGCTGTAAGGAGAAAAGGAAAACATCGCCTTGGTTGATTATTAGCAGGTCGCGTAGCGACCGACTTTACTCTTCACAGCGAGCACCGCGAGCGACTTCACGCCAGCGCGGCCTGTTCGGCATTGGAATACACCGCCTGCACGTCATCCAGGTCTTCCAGCATGTCCAGCAGCTTGGTCACCTGCAGGGCGGTGTCGCCTTCGACCGCGATGTCGTTGTCGGCGCGCATGGTGATTTCCGCATGGTCGGCGGCGATGCCGGCTGCTTCCATGGTTTCCTTCACCGACACGAATGCATCCGGCGAAGTCAGCACGTCGATGGCGCCGTCCTCCGGATAGACCACCACGTCGTCGGCACCCGCTTCGATGGCCGCTTCGGTGACCGCATCTTCGTTCGCGCCGGCGGCAAAGCTCAACACGCCCAGCTTGCGGAACATGAAGGCCACCGAGCCTTCCGTGCCCATGTTGCCGCCGCACTTGCCAAAGGCATGGCGCACTTCGGCGACCGTGCGCACGCGGTTGTCGGTCAGGCAGTCGACGATCACGGCGACACCACCCGGCGCGTAGCCTTCGTAGCGGATTTCCTCGTACTCCACGCCTTCCAGTTCGCCAGTCGCCTTCTTGATGGCGCGTTCGATGACGTCCTTGGTCATGTTGGCGGACAGGCCCTTGTCCACGGCGACGCGCAGGCGCGGGTTGTTGTTGATGTCACCGCCGCCGGTACGTGCGGCGACGCTGATTTCACGGATGATCTTGGTGAAGATCTTGCCGCGCTTGGCATCGGTGGCGTTCTTGCGGCCTTCGATGGAGGGACCACGACCCATGGGAGTTCCGGCAGTGTGAGGCGAAGCCGCGAATTATACCGGCGACGCACCCCCCGGTAGGAGCGCCCCATGGGCGCGAGCTCTGGATTTGGCTCGATACGGCAAAGAGCTCGCGCCCATGGGGCGCTCCTACCCGGGGACGGAGAAACGGCCTTCGCGCAGGAAGTTCACCGCTTGGCGGGTGGCCTCGGGCGAAAACACCAGGCCGCTGTGGCTGGAGGCCACCACGCAATGGTCGGCAAGGCCGGGAAGCTCGGTTTCGGCGATGGCCACGGTGCCGTCGGAGCCCCCGTCGAAACGCGCGAAATACCGACCCAGGCCCTGCGGTACGTTGCCGGCGACCATGCCTACGGCGGGATTGCCTTCCCAGCGCTCAAACCCGCGCTGCAAGAGATGGCTGCTGCGCCCCAGCACCGGCGCCGCCCAGGTGCGCCCGGCCAGGCTGCGGGCCGCGCCACTGCCACGCAGCGGCGAGCCCAGGCAGACCACGCGCGACACCGGCAGGTCGGGCGCCTGGCGCAGTGCTTCGAGGGCAATCAATCCGCCCAGGCTGTGGCCCACCAGCGTGACGGGGCCGGAGTTGCGCAGGCGCTCGATCAGCTGGGGAACGGCCACGTCCGGGCCGCCGAACACGCTGGAATAACCGAACACGTCCGGGGTGAAACCGGCCCCCCGCAGGCGCGACGCCAGCGGACTCAGCCAGGCCTTGGCATTCCAGATGCCGTGGATCAGCAGGACACGGTCAGTCATGCGCACTCAGGCAAACGGGAAGATCAACCACAGTCGACCTTGGTGATGACGTTGCCTGCGTCCAGGTGCACGTTGATCCGGTCCGGGCGGAAATCACGGGTGACGGCCTGGTTCGGCGCGATCGGCCGGATCAATCCGCTGCCGCTCTGCTTCCACACCGCCTTCATGGTGGGCTCGTCGCCTTTCTTGCCTACCGCCCAGGCCACGCGATCCGCATGGCAGGTGCCGTCGCCGCTGACTTGCGGACCACCGCTGGCGGGCTGCATCGGCGCGGAGGATGCGCAGGCGGCCAACATGCAAACAGCGACGCACAGGGTGACCAGGGCAACACGCTTCATGGCAGGCTCCGCAGGCAATGGGAAGACGCGATCGAGTCTAGCAGCAGGGATCAGGCCACGCTGGCGGGACGCCGGAGGATGAACTCGTCATCCATCGTCTTGCCGACCGGGAATTTGTAGCCGCCCACCTTGTGGAAGCCATGGCGCGCGTAGAAACGCTGCGCGCCCAGGTTTTCCGACCACACGCCGATCCACAAGGTGCGCGGGCCGTCGCGCTGCAGCCAGTCCAGTACGGCCTGGAACAGTTGCCCACCCCAACCCCCGTTGTGCGCACGCGACAGCACGTACAGGCGCTTGAGCTCGCCATCGCCAGCGCGCACGTCCGGGTGCGGCAAACCGCAGGGGCCGGCATAGGCATGGCCGATGGCCACGCCGTCATCGTCTTCCAGCAACCACATCGCGTTGGCCGGATCGGCCAGGCTCGCGTGCTGCGCCGCCGGCGAGTAGCTGTTGTCGAGGAAATACTGCAGGTCTTCCGGCGGATACAGATGGCCGAAGGTTTCGACGAAGGTCTCTGATGCGATCCGCGACATCAGTGCCGCGTCATTGACGGTAGCGCGACGGATGATCATGGGCGTGTACTCGACAGGTCTTCTGCAGCCATGCAGGGCACTTGTGGGAGGGACTTCAGTCCCGACAGCTCTTCGCGAAGAGCGTCGGGGCTAAAGCCCCTCCCACATTGGTACCCGGCATCGCTGGCCTGTGCCTGTGTCACTCAGCGACCTTGGCGGGCTTCGCGCGCACCGACACATGCACTTCCGCCAGTTGCGCATCCGGGATCGGCGACGGTGCGCCGGTCATCAGGCATTGCGCGGTGGTGGTCTTGGGGAAGGCGATGACGTCACGAATGGATTCCGTGCCCGCCATCAGCGCGGCGATGCGGTCGATGCCGAAGGCGATGCCGCCGTGCGGTGGCGCGCCGTATTTCAGCGCGTCCAGCAGGAAGCCGAACTTGGCTTCCGCTTCTTCCGCGCCGATGCCCAGCAGCTCGAACACCGCGCTCTGCATGTCCGGGCGATGGATACGCACCGAACCACCGCCGATCTCGTTGCCGTTCAACACCATGTCGTAACCGCGCGACACCGCCGTCTTGGCATTTGCACGCAGGTCGGCGATGTCGTCCACCGCGGGCGCGGTGAAGGGATGGTGGAGCGCGACGTATCGCTGCGCTTCCTCGTCCCACTCGAACATCGGGAAGTCGGTGACCCACAGCGGCGCCCAGCGGTCTTCGACGAAGTTCATGTCCTTGCCGACTTTCAGGCGCAGCGCACCCATGAAGTCGCTGACCGTGTTGTATTTGCCGGCGCCGAAGAACACCAGGTCGCCGTTCTTCAGGCCAGTCGCCGAGATCAGCGCAGCGAAGGCAGGTTCGCTGAAGAACTTCGCGATCGGCGAGGTGACTTCACCGTTCTCGCCCAGCTTGATGTAGGCCAGCCCCTTGGCGCCGTACTTGGCCGCGTGCGCGCCCATGTCGTCGATCTGCTTGCGCGACAGCACCGCACCACCGGGGATGCGCAGCGCGGCAACGCGGCCTTCCGGGTTCGACGCCCAGTCGGTGAACACCTTGAACTCGCTGTCCTTGACCAGCCCGGCCACGTCCACCAGTTCCAGCGGGTTGCGCAGGTCCGGCTTGTCGGAACCAAAACGACGCATCGCTTCGGCGTACGTCAGGCGCGGGAA
>CALCNV010000111.1 GCA_937897645.1 uncultured Lysobacteraceae bacterium | reverse complement strand
CGACTACCGGTGCCTTCGCCGAGGGTCACTTCGTCGTCGTCGGCCAGGAAGGGCAAGTGGTGTTCGCGCGTTGCCTGCATCAGCGCGATGAGCGCGGGGCGGGCTTCCGCCTTCGCAGCGGCACGCAGGGTATGCAGCGCGGAATCTTCGTCCCAGATCGCGGCGTGGCCGGGTGCGTGGAAGGGCTCAGGTTCTACCCTTCTCCCACCGGGAGAAGGTGCCCGAAGGGCGGATGAGGGCGTGGACTCTTCGTCGTCAGCATCGCCAGCTACGAGCGGATGAACCCGGTTCCAAATGTCCTCCAGAACAGTTTCGGTACGATGCAACACATCATGGTTCCAATACCGCAGCGTTGTTATTCCCTGGCTCGCGACATATGCATCACGTTTGGCGTCACTGGAGAGACGTTCCGGCTCATTGTGCTGTCCACCATCGAGCTCGACAGCTAGCTTCAGTTCGTGGCAATAGAAGTCCAGCACATAGGGGCCAAGTGATTTCTGGCGCCTGAATTTTTGATCATGGAGCCGGCGATCACGCAGGAACGACCAGATGAGTTGCTCTGGTTCGGTGGAGTTTCTTCTCAGTTGGCGGATGAAGTTCTGTGTCTCCACATCGAGGGGGAGCTTTCTTCGGAGAGTTGTGCTGTCATTCGGAGCTCCCTCCCTCATCCGGCCTTCGGCCACCTTCTCCCGGAGGGAGAAGGGAAGCATTAGCGCCGACCACCACGCCCACTCGTTGACTTCGGTAGCCGTATAAAGCTGGTCGGCGGGCGCAGTGAACGCGAGCGAGACGCCGGTGCGGTGTCGTCGCAGGATCAGCGTGTCGTCACGCCAATCGAGAGCCGCACGCGCGATCAGGACGTTCTGTGTCCACTTCGATAACACGGAATCGTCGAACTGCAGCCCACGCAACGTCTCCAGCGCCGCGCCGGTGCCGTCGAAATACAGGTTGCTGCCGGTCAGGCGGCGTGAGTCCTCGAAGGGTTCGGGAAGCACGGGTCAGTCGCTGTCTTCGCGCTCGAACACCAGCCCGCGCTCCTCGCGGATCACGCCTTCCATCGTCGTGAACGGGACTTCTTCCTCCGAGGACTCCAGCGACGGCAGTTCAACGCGTGGCGAGGCCTTGGCCATGTCACCTTCGGGCTGGAACTTGATGATCTGCTTCCAGGTGCGCGTCAGTGCATCGGCGAAGACCAGGATCAGGTCGCCCGGCTGGCCCATGCGCAGGGCGGCGTCCACGGCTTCCTGTTCGTCGGGGATGATCGACATGGCGCTTTCCGCGACGCCACCGCTCTGCAGTGCGCGGGAAATGATGCGCGGCACTTCGTCGCCATCGCGGCCGCGCAGGGAATCATCGCGGCGCACGACGTAGTGGTCGAATTTACCAGCCACCGCTTCGGCGATCGCACGCAGGTCTTCATCGCGACGGTCGCCGGGACCGGTGAGCACCACGATGCGGCGGCCGGTCACGTCCAGGCGCTGGGCCAGGTCGGCCATCATGCCGACGGCATGTGCGTTATGGCCGTAGTCCATCAGCACCTTGAACGGATGTTCGTTGTAGACGTTCATGCGGCCGGGGGCCTGGAAGAACGTGGTGTCGAAGGTGCGCAGGCCCTGGCGGATCGCATCCAGCTTGATGCCCAGCGAGAACGCCATGGCCGCGGCGACCATAGCGTTCTGCACGTTGTGCAGCGCGCGGCCTTCCATCGTGGCGGGAATCAAATGCGTCCACATCAGCGGAATATGGCTGCCTTTGTCATACAGCGTGATCATGTGGCCGTTGACGCCGGCTTCCAGCGCGCAGGCGCGGCCACCTGCGCGGATGTGTTCGCGCACCAGCGCGTGCGAAGGATTCAGGGTGACGTAGCAGATCACTTTGGCATCGGTGTAGGCCGACATCTTCAACACATTCGGATCATCGGCGTTGAGCACCGCGCACTCGCGCGCCACTTCCACCACGATGCGCTTGATCTCGGCCAGTTGCTCCAGTGTGTCGATGCCTTTCAGGCCGAGATGGTCGGAGGCGACATTCAACACCGCGCCCACGTCCACTTCCGGCACGCCCATGCCGGAGCGCAGCAGGCCGCCACGTGCGGTTTCCAGCACGGCCATGTCGATCTGCGGGTCCGACAGCACCATGCGTGCCGATACCGGCCCGGTCATGTCGCCTTCCACCGTGCGCTGGCCGTCGATGTAGACGCCGTCGGTGGTGGTGAGGCCGGGCGTGTAGCCGGCCATCTTGGTGATGTGCGCCAGCATGCGCGCGGTGGTGGTCTTGCCATTGGTGCCGGTGATGGCGGCAATCGGCACGCGCGTGGGCGTGCCCGGCGGGAACAGCATGTCGATTACCGGGCCAGCCGCATCGCGTGGCGTGCCTTCGCTGGGCGCCACGTGCATGCGGAAGCCGGGCGCGGCGTTGATTTCGCAGATGCCGCCGCCGATGGATTTGTAGCTCTCGGCGATATTCGGCGAAATGAAATCCACGCCGCCCACGTCCAGGCCGATGGCGCGCACCGCGCGCACGGCCATGTCGCGGTTGTCAGGGTGGATGATGTCGGTGACGTCGGTGGCGGTGCCGCCGGTGGACAGGTTGGCGGTGGAACGCAGGTAGACGACTTCCCCTTGCTTGGGCACGGAGAAGTGGTTGTAGCCCACGCGCTCCAGCATCAGGTCGGCCTGCGCATCCAGTTCCAGCCGGGTCAGGACTTTCTCGTGGCCGACGCCGCGGCGTGGATCCGCGTTGACGATGTCCACCAGTTCGATGATGTCGCTGGTGCCGTCGCCGACCACGTGGCCCGGCGTGCGCTTGGTCGCGGCGATCAGTTCGCCATTCACCACCAGCAGGCGGTGGTCGTCGCCGCCGATGTAGGTTTCCACGATGACCGAACGCGAATGTTCGCGCGCGGCGGCGAAGCCTTCGCGAATTTCATCCTCGCTGGAAATATTGATGGTGATGCCACGCCCGTGGTTGCCGTTGTACGGCTTGGTGACTACGGTGCCGCCGAGTTTCCTTGCTGCGCGCAGGGCGCCACTGGCATCGCTGACCAGTTCCTGGCGCGGTACCGGCAGGCCCAGCGCACCGAGGATCTTGTTGGTTTCCTCCTTGTCGCTGGCCAGTTCCACCGCGATGTGCGGGGTCTTGCCGGTGACCGTGGCCTGGATGCGCTGCTGGTACTTGCCGTGGCCCAGCTGGATCAGCGATTGCTGGTTCATGCGCAGCCACGGTATACCGCGCTCTTCGGCGGCGCGCACCAAGGATGCGGTGGAAGGCCCCAGCGCACGCCGTTGCGCGTAGCGGATGAAGTCGTCGCGCGCGGTGTCCCAGTCCCAGTCGTCGGCAACGCTTTTCTCGGGTTGCAGTTCCGCCGGCAGCAGCGAGCACAGCAGTTTGATGGCCAGTTCGCCGGCGGCGATGCCTTCTTCCTTCTGTGCGTATTCGTAGACCACGCTGTACACGCCGGGACGGTCGTCGCCGACGCTGCGGGTCTTGCCGAAGGTCACGTCCTCACCGGCCACGTTCTGCAGTTCGATGGCGACGTGTTCCAGTACATGCCCCAGCCAGGTGCCTTCGCCTTCGCGCATGCGACGGATGAAGCCGCCGGGCTCGCGATAGGAGCAACCATGCTCGGCCAAGCCGGGCAGGGCGGCGACCAGTCCGTCGACATACTGCTCACCCAGCTTGCCAGTAGGCCATGCCTCCAGCGCCTGCAGGTCCAGTTCCAGTCGGATGACCGGGAAATGGGCGTACTGCGAGGGGCCAACATAAACGGAGCGTTCGAGGATGCGCATGCTTTACCTCATGGATCGAAGGGCCGGGTCTGGATGTCGCGTCGTGTCAGGATCAGTCGGATTTGGATCGGGCCAGTGAACCGGCCGATGCCTTGCGGGTGTGCAGGTTGAAGGTAGCGCCTGCGACCAGGATATGCACGGTCAGGCCCAAGAGGCAGACCGGTTCGTCCTCGCTGACCTGGGCCATGGAAGAGAACGTCAGGCCATCGGCATCGACCACAGTGACCGCGCCGCTGCCTTCCACTTCCAGCGTGTTGTCTGGGCCGATGAAGGCGGCGGTGTCCTCGTCCAGGCCAACGCCGATGGCGAACGGGTTGTAGGCCAGTGCCGCGACCAGGCGACCCAGGCGGTCACGCTGGCGGAAATGCTGGTCGATGACGAAACGGTTGGTCAGCCCCAGGCCCGGGGCCAGGCGCACGCTGTCGGCCTGCGGCGAGGAGCCTTCCTTGCCGAAGCCGATCATGTGTTCCGACAGGATGCTGGCGCCGGCGCTGGTGCCGCCGACGGTGATGCCTGCCGCGTTGCGCTCGCGGATGAGTTTCGCGGCTGGCGTTCCGCCCAGGATGGTGGACAGGCGCAGCTGGTTGCCGCCGGTGAAGAAGATGCCGCTGGCGCGCTCGATGCGGGCCAGGCGGTTGGGTTCCTGGCAGTCGCGGCGCGTGTCGAAATCCATCACGTCGACGCGTTGTGCGCCCAGTTCGCCGAAGATCTGTTCGTAGCGCGGGCCGGTGCTGGCCAGTTGGCTGGCGGTGGGTATCACGACGATCTCCGCGTCGCTGCCGCCGCAGAGATCGAGGAAGCGCTTGAGGATGCGGGGGTTGTCTTCCTTGTTCTCGGCACCGCCGATGGGAACGATCCAACCTCTTTCATCGCCATCGGCGACCTTGCTGGGACACATGCAGTACGACTCCTGGCAACGTTAAGGGCTTGCGCTACGCCGCCGCGACGGGAGCAGGACAGCGCAAAGCGCTACGCGCGTCCCCCGATTTCCCCCCGATCAAGCCGCCCCCGGTGCCTGCCCACCGTTACTCGCGGACTGGCGTAGGGAAGGTAGCACGAGGGAGCGCCGGGGTTGCTGGTTCTTGGTTGTAGGTTCCTGGTTCCTGGTAGGAGCCAGTTGCTCCCACCAGCAACCAAGAACCAAATACGAACACCCGCTACAATTTCCCCATGGCCCCGTAGCTCAGCTGGATAGAGCGGTCCCCTCCTAAGGGACAGGTCGTGCGTTCGAATCGCGCCGGGGTCACCACTACTTTTTGGTTAGGGTTTCTGTTTCACCTGCAACTTGTTGCAACGCAGCACTTGACAGCCCCGCGCTGAATCATGTCCCCTAGTGGCATGCAGCCTGCAGCCCACACTTGTTCCCGCCGCATCCGCCCGACGTCAGCGTCGCGCGTGCCCGGGGGCGTGTCCGGCCTTGGCGGTATTACCACCGGTACCACCACGATTACTCGTGGGGTGCGGTGGATCGTGTTCGCGTAATCTCGCAAACCACGTCCCCGCACCCGGATCAGGATGCGGGGGAACCCGGAACCTGGAACGCGCGGGGACCTCATTCCAGAGGTACTCGGTATTTATGTCGTCCGTAGCCGCACAACCCACACCAGCCCGCACCATCGTGCACAAGTTCGGCGGCACCTCGGTCGCCGATGCCGAACGCTACCGCCACGTCGCCCAGCTGCTGCTGGCGCGCGACGAGGACATACAGGTCACCGTGGTCTCGGCGATGAAGGGCGTCACCGATGCACTGATCGAATTGTGCGAGCTGGCATCGCGCAGCCGCAGCGAATGGCGCGAACCCTGGCATGAACTGCGTGCCCGCCACCGCGGCGCGGTGGTGTCGCTGCTGGGCGAGGATTCCGGCCCCACGCTCGAATGGCTGGACGAACGCTTCGACAAGCTCGCCGAGATCCTCGCTGCGCTTGCGGTAATCGGCGAGCTCCCGCGCGAAGTGCTGGATCGCGTGCAGGGCCTGGGTGAAGTGTGCTCGGCGCGCTTGCTCGGTGATTACCTGAAATCGAAAGGCGAGGACTGCGCCGTGCTCGACGCGCGCGAGGTGCTGGTGGTCGATCACAGCGACCTGGGCGTGGAGGTGGATTGGGACACCAGCGGCGCGCGGCTGGCCGAATGGCGCGCGCGCAATCCGCAACATCGCATCGTGGTCACCGGCTTCGTCGCACGTGATCGCCAGAACCGCTTGACCACGCTGGGCCGCAACGGCAGCGATTACAGCGGCGCAATCTTCGCTGCGCTGTTCGATGCGGCGGAACTGCACATCTGGACCGATGTCGATGGTGTTCTGTCCGCTGACCCGCGCGTGGTTCCGGAAGCCGTGCAACTGAGTGCGCTGAGTTATGACGAAGCCTGCGAGCTTGCGTACTTCGGGGCCAAGGTCGTCCATCCGCAGACCATGGCACCGGCCATCGAGCGCGGCTTGCCCATCATCATCCGCAATACCTTCCAGCCCGAGCATCCCGGTACCCGCATCACCGCGGAGCGCGATGTCACCGGGCCGGTGAAGGGATTGACGCTGAGTCCTGACCTCGCCGTCCTGAACCTCGAAGGCACCGGTTTGATCGGCGTGCCCGGCACGGCCGAGCGCGTATTCGCGTCCTTGCGCGATGCGCGCGTATCGGTGGTCATGATTTCCCAGGGCTCGTCGGAGCATTCAATCTGCTGCGTCGTGCGCAGCGCGGAATCGCAGCGCGCGCAGGCGGCGCTGCTCAATGCGTTCGCCCACGAATTGAACATCGGCCAGATCCAACGCGTGCAGTTGACCCAGGGCGTCAGCGTCCTTGCCGCGGTCGGCGACGGCATGACCGGTCAACCTGGCGTGGCCGCGCGCCTTTTCGAGTCGCTGGGTCGTGCACGCGTGAACATCCTTGCTATTGCGCAGGGTTCGTCCGAGCGCAATATTTCCGTAGCCATCGACAGCGCCGACGCGACCAAAGCGCTGCGCGCCGCGCACGCCGGCTTCTGGCTGTCGCCGCAGACGTTTGCCGTCGGCGTGATCGGCCCGGGCAACGTGGGCGCCGCCTTGCTGGACCAATTGCGCGCCGCGCAGCCGCAGCTGCTGGGCAAGGCCAATCTCGACCTGCGCCTGCGCGCCATCGCCTCCAGCAAGAAGATGCTGCTGGACGAACGCGGCATCAGCGGCGATTGGCGCGAACGCTTCGCTGCCAGCACCAGCGCTCTGGACCTGGATCAGTTCACCGCGCACCTGGTCGGTTCGCACCTGCCGCACCTGGTGATCGTGGATTGCAGCGCCAGCCCGGTCGTCGCCGATCGCTATGCGGAATGGCTGGCGGCCGGTATCCATGTGGTCACGCCTAACAAGCAGGCGGGTGCCGGCCCGTTGGCGCGTTTCGATGCGATCCGCGACGCGGCGGCAGCTAGCGGCGCGCGCTTCCGCTACGAAGCGACAGTGGGTGCGGGTCTGCCCGTCATCTCCACGCTGCGTGACCTGGTGGATACCGGCGACGTGGTGATGTCTGTGGAAGGCATTTTCTCGGGCACGCTGGCCTGGTTGTTCAACAAGTTCGACGGCAGCGTGCCGTTCTCGCAACTCGTCACCGAAGCGCGCGGACTGGGCTATACGGAACCCGACCCGCGTGACGATCTTTCCGGCACCGACGTCGCACGCAAGCTGGTGATACTGGCGCGTGAAGCGGGCCGTGCGCTGACCCTGGATGATGTAAGCGTGGAAAGCCTGGTGCCTGCGGCCTTGCGCGAAGCCAGTGTCGACGATTTCATGGCGCGCTTGGGCGAAGTGGATGCGGCGTTCGCCGAAAAACTCGCAAGCGCCAACGCCGCAGGCAACGTACTGCGCTACGTGGCCAAACTGGATGCGGACGGCAAGGCTAGCGTGGGCTTGGTGGAATTGCCGAAGCAGCATGCCTTCGCCAACCTGCGCCTGACCGACAACATCGTGCAGTTCACCACGCGCCGTTACTGCGACAATCCGCTGATCGTGCAGGGCCCGGGCGCCGGTCCCGAAGTCACGGCGGCGGGTGTGTTCGCCGACGTCTTGCGCGTGGCGGCGGGGCAGGGAGCGAAGTTGTGAGTATTGGAAAGCAAATTTCTGGACACGGATCAGGGCGGATGGAAGCGGATAAAGCAATGGGATACATGGAGAAGGATGCCTCTACATTAATAGCTGTATCCGCTTTTTTCAGATTTCATCCGCGTCCAAACGCCGTTGCCTGTGAGCGTGCTGCATGAGCCAGCAGGCCAAGGCCTTTTCGCCAGCATCGGTAGGCAACGTGGGTGTCGGTTTCGATATCCTCGGCCATGTGATCGAAGGCGTCGGCGATACCGTCAGTGTGCGTCGCATCGAGTCGCCCGAGGTGCGGATCGCCGCCATCCGCGGAACGACGGTGGATCTTCCGCTCGACACACCTTCCAACACCGCCGGCGCCTCGTTGATCGCATTGCGGGAGGCGCTGGCGTTGCCATTCGGTTTCGAGATCGAAATCGACAAAGGCATCCCGCTGGGTTCCGGCATGGGCGGTTCTGCTGCTTCGTGCGTGGCGGCGCTGGTAGCCGCGAATGCCTTGCTCGACACACCGTTGTCGCGCGAGGCGCTGTATCCGTTCGCGCTGACTGGCGAAGCCGTGGCCAGCGGCGGACGCCATGGCGACAACCTGGGGCCAATGCTGCTGGGCGGCCTGGTACTTTCCACCGCGGATCTACTGGTGAAGATCACGGTGCCGGATGCCTGGCACAGCGTGCTGGTGCATCCCGAGGCGATACTGGAAACGCGCCGGGCGCGCGAAGCATTGAAAGGTGATTACACGCTGGGTGAGTTCGTCTCCCAATCCGCAAACCTCGCGCTCGTGTTGGTGGGTTGTCATGCCGGCGACGCGGGGCTGGTGCGTGCGGGCCTCGAGGATGTACTGGTGGAGCCGCGTCGCTCGCCCTTGATCGTTGGCTTTGATGCAGCCAAGCAGGCGGCACTGGACGCAGGTGCCATGGGCGCGAGCATTTCCGGTGCCGGTCCAAGTGTATTTGGCTGGTTTGAATCGCGTGTGCAGGCAGAAGCGGCTGCGCCGGCGATACAGGCGGCGTTTGCAGCGGCTGGATTCGAGAGCCAGGCTTGGGTGTCGCCGATAAATAGTCCGGCAGCGTGGTTATTGAGCTGAGGGATGGCAGATAGCGCTTCAAACCTATGATCGTCATCCCGGCGAAAGCCGGGACCCAGCCAACAGGCATCGGATAGTTGGGTCCCGGCTTTCGCCGGGATGACGGCTCTTTATTTTCTGTAAACAACTCGAAATTATGCGGCCCACATGAACTTTATCTCCACCCGCAACCACGCCCCCGCTGCAACATTGAGCCAGGCCATCGCCGCCGGCCTTGCGCCGGACGGTGGCTTGTACGTGCCCGCAGAGATGCCGGTCGCACGCCGGCTGCAGCACGGCAACACGCTTGCCGACACCGCGACGCAACTGATCGCTCCTTTCTTCGAGGGCGACGCTCTCGCCGCGGAGCTGTCAGCGATCTGCGACGAAGCGTTTGATTTCCCTGCGCCGTTGCTGCCGCTGGCTACGCCCAATGATCAGGTGCTGGAACTGTTCCACGGTCCGACCGCGGCCTTCAAGGATTTCGGTGCACGTTTCCTCGCGGCATGCCTGACGCGCCTGCATCGGCAATCCGATCGTCCGTTGACCATCCTCGTCGCCACGTCCGGCGATACGGGCGCGGCAGTAGCGGCTGCGTTCCATCGGCAGCCCGGTCTGCGCGTGGTCGTGCTGTATCCGGATGGTCGGGTTTCGCCGCGGCAGGCGCACCAGCTCGGCTGCTTCGGCGACAACATCACGGCATTGCGCGTGCAGGGCTCGTTCGATGACTGCCAGGCGCTGGTCAAGCGTGCATTGAATGACGAAGCCTTGCAGGCGCAAGTGCCGATGAGCTCCGCCAACAGCATCAGCCTGGGCCGGCTGCTGCCGCAGATGAGCTATTACGCGGACGCCGCACTGCGACATCAGGCAGCTACCGGCAAGGAACTCAATTTCGTCATTCCCACCGGTAACCTCGGCAATGCGATGGCGGCGATCCTTGCGCGCGCCTTGGGTGTGCCACTGGGTCGCATCGTGCTGGCGACCAATGCCAACAAAGTGCTGCCGGATTACTTTGCGGGTGCCGAGTACGCACCGACCGCCAGCGTGCCGACGATCGCCAATGCGATGGACGTAGGCGCGCCGAGCAATTTCGAGCGCCTGCGCTGGTTCTATCGTGGCGATGACACCGCGCTGCGTGCGGTGTTCTCATCGGCCAGTGTCAGTGACGACATCATCCGTGCCGTCATCCAGCGTCGCTACGAACATTTTGGCGAGGTGTTCTGCCCGCACACCGCTACTGCCGTCAGCGTGCTGGAGGGATTGCGTGCGGCTGGGGTTCCCGGTTACTGGGCCGTGGCGGCCACCGCACATCCGGCGAAGTTCGAGAGCATCGTCGAGCCCTTGCTCGGCAATGCGCTAGACGTGCCTCCCGCCTTGTCCGAATTGCTGGCGCGTCCGGCACATGCGATCCCCGTGCAGGCTAGCTACGAAGCATTGCAAGCGCACCTGGTGGACTGACCGGTTACTAATGCTGTCAGTCCAATATGCTTCCCGGACGGAATGACAGGAAATCAAGCTCACTCAGCTGCCTTGAACTCCGGTTTCGCCATCGGCTTGCCGCCGATGTAACGCGCCAGCCAGTCCTGAACTTCGTAGTTCCAATAGATCGAATTCTGCGGCGACAGGATCCAGTGGTTCTCATCCGGGAACACCACGAGTCGCGACGGAACGCGCATGGTCTGCAGGATGCCGTACAGCGCGATGCCTTGGCCGTAGGGCACGCGATAATCCTTCTCGCCATGCGTGATCAGCATCGGCGTGCTGAAGTTAGCGGCATAGGTCACCGGGTTGTTGCGCTGCATGGCCTCCGCGCTGTCCCACGGCGTGCCGCCCAGCACCTCCTTGGTGAAACCGTAGGTGGTGGTGTCGGCCCCGTACTGGCCCATGAAGTCGCTAACGCCCGCATGGTTGACCAGGGTCTTGAACGCCTTGGTGTGTCCCAGCAACCAGGTGGCCAGGTAGCCGCCGTAACTGGCGCCGGCGGCCGCGACGTTGTCGCGGTCGATCGCCGGGATCTTGCCGAAGAGGTAGTCGTTGGCCTTCAAAATATCTTCCGTCGGCTTGTCGCCCCAGGCGCCGTTGATGCTGCGTGCGAAGGTTTCGCCAAACCCGGTGGAGCCGTGCCGGTTGACCCATGCGACGACGTAGCCGGGGCTGGCCAACACGTGGCTGTTCCAGCGGTAGCTGAAGGCATCGCGCACCATGGTGTGCGGGCCGCCGTGCAGCAGTTGCAGCAGCGGATATTTCTTCTTCGGATCGAAGCCAGGCGGGTAGACCACCCACGCCTGCACCGTGTCGCCGCCTGCGCCCTGGAAGTCGTGCGACTCCACCTTGCCAAGGTCCAGGCCGGCGAACAGATCGTCGTTGAAACGCGTGAGCTGGCGTGGCGTGCCGTCCGCGTCGAGGGCGAACAGCTCCGGCGCGCGGCTGCTGGTCTCGCCCAGGAACACCAGCTGGCCGTTGGCGCTGTCCAGTTCGGTATTGCTGCCGTTGGCCACGATCTTGCTCACCGCGCCGCCCGCGGCATCCATGGCGAACACCGGCACCATTCCCCGGTCCTCGGCCTGGAGCCAGAGCCGGCGGCCATCCGCGGAGAACGCCACGTCTTCAATGCTCAGGTCGATCGCAGCGGTCAACGGCGTGGATTTCCTGTCCGCCAGCGATACCTGCCACAGCCGGCGCAACTCGCCCTGGCTGTTGGCGGTGGCCACGCGGGTGTACAGCACCAAGCTGCCGTCTGGAGTGAAGCGCGGGTTGTCGTCGCCGTAGCGGTTGTCGGGCGTGAGGTTGGTGAAGTGACCGCTGCCATCGGTGGGCAGCAGCACGATGTCGGTGTTGGGCTGTTCGGCGTAGGGTGGCGGGATGGAATTGAGCGCGAGTGCGATATGCCGTCCATCGGGCGCGATGTCGAAGCGCACTTCGCCCGAGGGGAAGAACAGCCGGTCGTATTTCGGGGTGAGGTCGGTCAGTGCCTTGCTGGCCACGTCGATCTTCAGCAGGCGGTTGGCAAGATTGTCGGTGAGGTTGCGGTCGAACCAGCGGTACTGGCGGTACTCGGTGGCGTAGGCCGTCATCTTCGAGTCCTTGCGACGCTTGGCCTCCTTCTTCATCGCCGCCAGATCGGCTTTGGCGAACGTGCCCGCCAATTCGGGGATGACCTGGGTGGCGAAGACGATGCCCTTGCCGTCCGGCAGCCAGGCCGGCACGGCCACGCCCATGGGCAACTCCACCAGTTTCTCGGCTTCGCCACCGCCGACCGGGATTACGTACAGTGCCGCGGCCTCGTCCTCGCCACGCTTGCTGACGAAGGCGATGCGGCTGCCATCCGGGCTCCACGCCGCGGCGGTGTCGCTACCGGTGCCGGCGGTCAGCCGCCGCGTGCGCGCGGTGGCCACCTCGGTGAGCCACAACGCCGCGGTGGGCTTGTTCTTCTCGATCGACCACTCCTGCACGCTGTAGGCGGCGTGCTTGCCGTCGGGCGAGAGCACAGGCGCGCCCACGCGCTTCACGGCCCAGAGGTCCTGCGCAGTGATGGGTCGTTTGCTGTTTTCTGCAGCCGCCGCTAACTGGGCCAGCAGGGTCAATACGCACAACAGTGCAAGGCGCGGAAGCAGAGGAGTCAGCATGTGAGGCGTCGGTGGCGAAAAGTGGCCCACCTTGTCACGGAAGCCGGCATGCAGCAACGGGACTGCGTGCCTTCACTCGGGGCAAGTCCTGACGGTGCATAAGGACTTGCCCGCAGGCCCTGCGCTTGCGCGACCACTTCAGTAATTCAATTCGCTGGTCTTGCCCCAGAACACGCGGTAGCTGTAGATGTTGTAGGCGATGATCACCGGCAGGGTGATGGCGGCGCCGAACAGCATGATCTTCAGCGAGCCCGACGCAGAGGCCGCTTCCCATAGCGTGATCTGGTCGATCACCAGGTACGGGAAGATGCTGAAGGCGAGACCACCAAACGCCAGGACGAACATGCCGATGGTGGATACGAACGGCACCCACTCTTTCTTGGTGCTGCCATTCCCCAGCTTCACCAGCGCGCGCAGGCAGGCCATGAACAGCAGGCCAGTCAATAACGGGATCGGCATCAGGAAAAACAGGTTGGGCAGGCTGAACCATTTCTCGAAGAT
>CALCNV010000110.1 GCA_937897645.1 uncultured Lysobacteraceae bacterium | reverse complement strand
ATCAAGGGCGGCATCCGCTACAACATCATTCCCGACGACGTGGAAGTGGTGGGCACCATCCGCACCTTCGATGCCGGCATGCGCGAAAAGATCTTCGCCGACCTGCGCAACGTCTCTGAGCATGTCGCCGCGGCCCACGGCGCCACCGTGGAAGCCAACGTGCCGGACAGCGAGGGCTATCCGGTCACCATCAACGACCCCGCGTTGACCGCGCGCATGCTGCCCAGCCTGCAGGCGGTGGTCGGCAAGGACAACGTGTACGAACCGCCGCTGCAGATGGGTTCGGAGGATTTCTCGCTGTTCGGGGAGGTCGCGCCTTCGATGTTCTTCTTCGTCGGCTCGACCGCCAAGGGCACCGACCTGACGACCGTGGCCAACAACCATTCACCGCAGTTCCTGCTGGATGAGAAGGCGCTGGACGTTGGGTTTCGTGCGTTGATGCAGGTCAGTTTGGATTATCTGCATGGAAAGCCGCCGCAATCGTGATCGTGGGTGCGGCGTCCTGCCGCGAGCTTTTCTGCACTTGTGACGTAAATAAGAGTTAGGTGCCAACGGGTATCTATGCGCATCCCCCCAAAACCCCTGTTGCTGACCGTTATTCTGCTTGCATCCTGTAGCGAGGCAGATCGATTTTCCGTGGACGGCGTCGATTCAGAGTTCTGTGTACCAAAGAAGGGCTACATCTCTCCTGGGGTTTGGTTTGTTCCAGAAGATGAGCCTGGAACGCCGAGCGGATTTTCGTTCGGCGGCTGCCACCGCCTGGCCCAGCAGGATCAAGCTGAATGCACATTGCCAAGAGAGTTCATAAGCGCAGATGTTGAGTCCCTTTCGGTCAAGCGAAACGTGGCGTGGAGCGAACTAAAGGATGCTGCAGTCTTTGCGGCCGTGGCGGCTGACCCAACAGCACAGTACTCCATCGACCCTTCCACGCAGATGCTGGTCGTTTCGAGCAAAAGTGTTTGGGATGAGTGGTTCGTTTGGAGGCGCTACGACCCCAGCTATCCAAACAAGCAACTGAATGATAGAGATCGACTTGTCGTTTCCTGCACGGAGATCGAAAATTTCGTGCGGTCCGCCGGCCTTGGAAAGGCAGGAGAGTATGGCTGTAGTCGCTACATCCGGGGCAATGCTTATGCACTTGAGTATCGATTCATCTCCAAGGCTCCAGTTCCAAACGAACATCAGTTGATGCAACTGGATTCAAGGCTGTTCGACCAAGTGGACAGATGGCGCTGCCCCAAGTAAACCCCGGGCGGCACCTAATAATTCATTGAAGCCGAGCCCACAACGGGGCGACTTAATTCATGCACTAGATTCCATGCTCGTAGTGTCCGATGCCGCGTACCTATCAATAATTAAAGGAGTTGTACTTGCTTGCTGGATAGTTGCCGCTGCTTCTGGCCTTCTTTCGCTGGCGGCTGAAGCTAATGACCTCTCAGTAATTTGAGACTGGTTACTTGGTATAGACATTCTCGCCGGCGTGCTATTTACCCTTGGCGTTGTGCTTATCATAGTTGCCGTTGTCGTGGGGCTGTTGGCTGGCACAGGTCGTAGTGACGGCTGTTGAAAACAACCAGCAAATGCGACACGGAAAATCCAGCCCCACCACCTCCCCATAACCCGCGCCCCGTTAAACTGCGCGCATGAATACTCCCGAAGACTCCAGCCTGGGCCGCGAGGTCGCCTATCCCTCGACCTACGACGCGGGATTGCTGTTCCCTATCCCGCGTGCCTCGGGGCGCGACGACATCGGCATCGATGCATCCGCGCTCCCGTTCATCGGCCATGACCGCTGGCACGCCTACGAACTCAGCTGGCTGGACGCACGCGGCAAGCCCTGCGTGGCGACGGCCACGCTGACGGTGCCGTGCACCTCGCCCCACCTGATCGAATCCAAGTCGCTCAAGCTCTATCTCAACTCCTTGAACGCCGAACGCTTCAACAGCGCCGAAGCCGTGCGCGAACGCATTGCCAACGACCTGTCGGCGCGCGCAGGCGATGAGGTGTCCGTGGCATTCGGGCTGCCGGCGATGGACGACCAGACGGCCGGCGAACTGATTGACCTGCTGGACCTGGACATCGACGACTACGGTCCGCCCAACGCCGGATATCTGTCGGCGGATCCTGCGCATCTTGTCGAAGAGTTATTGGTCTCACATTTACTCAAGTCCAATTGCCCGGTCACTGGCCAGCCCGACTGGGCCAGCCTGGTGCTGGCCTACCGCGGCCCACGCATCGACCGCGCCGGACTGCTGCGCTACCTGGTGAGTTTCCGAGACCACGCCGAGTTCCATGAACAGTGCGTCGAGCGCATTTTTCAGGATGTTTCCGCGCGTTGTGCACCCCGCGCCCTGTCGGTGGAAGCGCGCTACACCCGGCGTGGCGGACTGGACATCAACCCATGGCGGGCGACACCCGGTTTTGCGGCCCCGTTGGCACGCCGCGAAATCCGCCAGTAGGTTGCCGAATAACGAAACTAAGGTTTCACGCGCAAGCGATGAATTATTAACGCGACGTGTGTAACGTTGGCCCCCCGAGAACACACCCCTCAGGGAGGAGCC
>CALCNV010000109.1 GCA_937897645.1 uncultured Lysobacteraceae bacterium | reverse complement strand
GGATCCGACCACGGGCCCGCGGGATTTTTCGCAGTGATGAGGTAGTTGCCGCCGTCGCAGTAGAAACAGGTGTTGGCGATGTAGAACGTGCCCTCGTTGTAACTGATGGCAGGCGCAAACAGGCCGCGCGTGAGCTCATCCTTCTCGCCGTAGTCGATCTGGTCGGTGCGGTCGATGGCATTGCCGATCTGCCGCCACGACACCAGGTCGCGGCTGTGGAAGACAGGCAAGCCGGGGAAATAGCCGAAGGTCGAATTCACCAGGTAGAAGTCATCGCCAACGCGGATCGCGGAAGGGTCCGGATGGAAACCGGCGACTACCGGATTGCGAAACTGGTTGGCGGCCAGCGCGGGTCCGCCATCGTCGCCGGCGTAGTGGATTTCGGTGAAGCGTACGTCACCCGCAAAGGCAGGTGCGGCGGCAAGGCATGCCGCCAGTACCCATGGCCATGGTTTCATGTCGCGATCTCCTTACGGATGGTGCGTGGACAGGTGTGGGCTTACGTGGCGTGCGTGCGGAATTGCCACAGCGCATGCATGCCGTTGGCAGCCAGGTGTTCGGGATGGCGCTGCACGCCAATGCCCAGTGCCACCAGCGTGCGTGCATACGCGGCAAGCAGGCGGTCGTTGCCGATCAGGTGGACTTGCGCAGGCCGCGGCGTGCGCGTGAATACTCCGGATGCGCGCACTTCGTGCCCGATCAGCAGGCCGGAAAGATAGGAAGGCAAGGCGGCCGCCGACCACTGGTTGAACAAGCCCAGGGTCCGCACGCCGAACAGGTGGTGCAACAAGCCGCTGTCATCCGCGCTGCGGCGCAAGCCGGCATCGAAGGCATGCGCATCGAAACGCGAGTCGTCCTTGTCCATCAGCTTGCCCAGCACGCTGTGCTGGCGCAGAACGGCGTAGGTCTCGCCGGTCATTGCCGTCGAGACATTGGCGATGCGTCCGTCGCGTACCGTTATCCACTTGCTGTGCGTGCCCGGCAGGCACAGCAGATGCGTGCCCTGCTGCAGCAATCCGAGCAATGCACAGACCTGGGTTTCCTCGCCACGCATCACGTCAGGTGCCTCGGGCGCGGTATGGTCGGCCACGCCGGGCACGAACCACAGGCGGCGCGTCGGAAGTTCAGGAGCAGGCACCAGTGAAACGGCTTCGCCCAGTTCGGCGATGCCTGCGGGACAATCCACATACGGCTGTTCATGCCAGCCGCCGCGGCTACCGATCATGCCGCTGAGCATGATGTCGGTGTCATCCCACGGCTCCACCACCGACGCCAGCACGGCAGCGAAGTCACCGTTGCATGCCAGTACGCCGTGGTCATTGCGCTGCTGTGCGATCACGTTGCCCGCTGCATCCAGCCGGTAGGCGCGAAGGCGGGTGCTGCCCCAGTCAACCGCGATCATGCGAGATGCACGCGGCTTTCCGGCACGCCCAGCGCACCCTCCAGCCTCAGTTGGAAAATGCCGCCCGCGCTGTGTTCAGATGCAAGCGCCTGCTCGTCCAGTTCGGCGCGGGCGCTGCTGACATAGAGCGTGTCGCCGGCGATGCCGCCGATGACGCAACAGGACGGCTGCGTCACGGGAATCGCAACGATGCGATCCGTCGTGCCGTCCGGCCGGTAGCAGGCGATGCGCGACGCGCCCCATTGGGCGTTCCACAGGCGACCCTTCGCGTCGATGGTCGAACCATCCGGCGAGGCATTGGCGGCCTCGACTTCGATGAACGTGTGGCTGCTGGAAACGGCTGCATTCGCGGCGTCGTAGTAGCAGCACAGGGTGCGCGGTCGTCGCGAATCACAGTAGTACATGGTCTTGCCATCCAGGCTGAAGCAGATCGAGTTGGGAATGGCCGCGTGCGGCAAATCCAGCCGGCGCAGGCCATGCTGGCTCGAATACTGGTAGAAGCTGCCGATCGCCGCGCCGTCGTCGCGTTCGCCCTTGGTGCCGAACACGAAATTGCCTGCACGATCAGCGCGACCGTCGTTGATGCGCGTGCCTGGGTTGGAAGCTTCCACCGCGACCAGCGCAGTGATGGGCAGTGACGTGTCCGTGGCCGCGTCCACATCGGCTACCTGGAGTGCCTTGGCCAGGCCAAGCAGGAGTCGTCCGTCCGCGGCCAATGCCAGGCAACCAAGCTTCGATGGCAGTGCCCAGTGCCTTGTCTCACCCGTAGCCGGCGTATGCATCCACAGCTGGCATGCTTCGATATCCGTCCAGAACAGCGCGGCGCGCTGGTCGCACCACAGGATGGATTCGCCCAACTGGCAGCGACTGTCGACCAGAAGACTGGCGACGGCATTTCCGTCGGCGTTGTGCACCGTCAACGACTCACCACTCGGCCACGCTGCCATCGGCGTGGCGCCACAGCGGGTTGCGCCAGTCGGGTGGATTCCGGCTGGCCTCAAGCAGGCGTGCTTCGTCGACCTCGACGCCCAGTCCTGGCTTCGGCAGGGCGGCGATTTGGCCGTTGGTGCAGGTGAAGTCTTCCTTGTTCACCACGTAATCCAGCAGGTCGGCGCCTTCGTTGTAATGGATGCCGATGCTCTGTTCCTGCAACATCGCGTTGTGCGCAACGAAGTCCAGCTGCAGGCAGGCGGCCAGCGCCACTGGCCCGAGCGGGCAGTGCGGTGCCAGCGCCACGTCGTGGGCTTCCGCCATGGCAGCGATCTTGAAGCACTCGGTGATGCCGCCCGCGTGCGACAGGTCGGGCTGCAGGATGGACAGTCCACCGGCGGCCAGCACCGATTTGAATTCGAAGCGCGAGTACATGCGTTCGCCCGCCGCCAGCGGGATCGACGAAGCGGCGGCCAGTTGCGGGTAATACTCGGCCTGTTCCGGCAACACCGGTTCTTCCACGAACAAGGGATGGAACTGTTCCAGTTCCCGCAGCAGCACGCGTGCCATCGGCGCGCCGACGCGGCCATGGAAGTCGATGCCGAAGTCGATGGTGTTGCCGAACGCGGCGCGGATTTCGCCGACCTTGGCCACCGCCGCGTCGATCGTGCGCGGCGAATCGATGAGCTGCAGTTCTTCGGTGCCGTTGAACTTGAAGGTGTCGAAGCCCTGCGCCTGGTAGTCGCGGATCTGCTTGATGATGTCGGCAGGGCGGTCGCCGCCGACCCAGCGGTAGGTCTTCATGCGCTCGCGCACCAGCCCGCCCAGCAATTCGTAGACTGGCACGCCCAGCGCCTTGCCCTTGATGTCCCACAGCGCCTGGTCGATGCCGGCGATGGCGCTCATCAGGATGGCGCCGCCACGGTAGAAGCCACCGCGATAGAGGGTCTGCCACAAATCATTGATGCGCGTGGGGTCTTTGCCGATCAGGTAATCCGAAAACTCGTGCACGGCGGCTTCGACGGTGCGTGCGCGGCCTTCCACGATGGGTTCGCCCCAGCCGCTGATGCCTTCGTCGGTTTCGATCTTGAGGAACAGCCAGCGCGGGGCGGCATGGTAGGTGCTGAGTCGCACAATCTTCATCGGGCAGCGTCCATGAAGGCCTGGCGGAAGGCGTGCGCGTGCTCGCGCGTGCGCTCGACCGGCTGGCCGGGTTTGTAGAGTTCGCCGCCGATGCCCGCGCCCGCACAGCCGAAGGAGAGGTATTCGGCAAGATTGAGCGGCGTAATGCCACCGACGACGAACATGGGGACAGGCGGAAGCACTGCGCGCAGTGCGCGCACGTGCTGGCTCCCGTAAGTGGAGGCGGGGAACAGCTTGAGCATCTGTGCCCCGGCATCGAGTGCGGCGAAGGCTTCGCTGGGCGTGGCGAAACCCGCAACGACCTGCAGGCCGCGATCCACCGCGTGGCGGATCAGGGTGGGATTGGTATTCGGGGTGACGATGAAACGCGCCCCCATCGTCGCCAGCGCATCCGCATCCTCGCCGCGCAGCACGGTACCGCCGCCTATCCACGCACGCGTGCCGAATTCGCGGACCGATGCGCCGATGCTCTCCGCCCAGTCCGGCGAATTCAGCGGTATCTCGATGGCGTCGTAGCCGCCGTCGACCAGCACCTGCACGTGCGCCAATGCCTCGTGCGGCAGGACGCCGCGCAGGATCGCGATCAGCGGCAACTGGAATGGCGACGTGGCGAGGGCAGGGCTCATGCCGTCACTCGTGGTATAGCTGCGAGCGGCCGCCATCGATCAGGATGTCGGTGGCGTTGATGAAGCGTGCTTCGTCGCTGGCCAGGAACAGCGCGGTATGCGCGACTTCTTCCGGCGTGCCGATGCGCTTGGGTGGCAGCAGCTCGGCCTGTGCGCGGCGTGCGGCGTCAGGGTCCGGTTGCGAAGCAAACCAGGCCTCGATGCGCGGCACCAGGATCAATCCGGGGGAGATCGAATTGACCCTGATGCCACGCGAGGCGTACTCGATACCCAGTGAACGGGTGAGGCCAATCAATCCATGCTTGGCGACCGGGTAGGGGAAGGCGCCGGGAATGATCTTGTGCCCATGCACGGAAGCGATGTTGACGATGGCGCCCGCGCCCTGCGCCAGCATCGACGGCAGCACGGCACGGGCGACATTCCAAGCGCCCTTGAGATTCAGGGACAGGCATCGATCCCAGTCGGCATCGCTCAGGGAAAGTGGTTCCGAAAACACATCGGCGCCGGCGTTGTTCACCAGCGCGTCGATGCGTCCATGCCTTGCAAGGACCTGCGCGACTGCAGCCGTCACGGCGTCGCCATCGGTCACGTCCGCGATCACGTGGGCGAGGCGGTCGCTGGACTGCGCGGTGGGATTGCGATCCAGGCCGACCACCTGCGCGCCGTGTTCGGCGAACAGCCGCGCGGTCGCGAATCCAATGCCGCTGGCGGCACCGGTGACGATGGCGACCTTGCCGTGCAGGCGGCCGCTCATGCAGCTGTCCCCATGGGACATTGCCGGGGTCGCCCACGCGCTTGCGCCTGGCTGTTGTCCTGTCGCGCCATGGGCCCTCCTCCGGCTCGCAGCAAACGTTGTGGCTCGGCATCCGGCCCGAAGGGAGCGGTTGTCGCCGGCCGCTGATCCCAGCCTTCCCCAGCCTGGTGTGCGCCAAGGTTCAGCGTGACATAGCCTTGCCCGTGACAGCTATGTACGACAAATGAAATTTTCGTCATATGCTATTCCCTGCCTGAATAGCTAGCTTTCAGCTTCGGAGAGAGATGCCATGGCCCAACCCACTACCAGCTGGTTCAATGCTTCGCGACTGAAGACCCGGCACCTGCTGTTGTTGCTGCATCTCTACGAACAGCGTTCCGTGTTGCGTGCGGCCGAGGCCGCCAACATGACCCAGCCGGCGGCTTCCAAGCTGCTGGCGGAGATGGAAAGCCTGCTGGGCGTGCCGCTGTTCGAACGCCATGCGCGCGGCGTCGAGCCGACCTGGTACGGGCAGGTGCTGATCCGCCGGGCGCGCTCGGCACTGTCGGAGATCGGCCGCGCCCACGACGAGATCGCCGCGCTGCGCAGCGGGCGCATGGGGCAGGCGTCCATCGGCACCGTGGTCAATCCCGGTACCACCCTGGTCCCGCAGGCGATCGCGGCGGTGAAGCGCGACTTCCCCGACATCCTCATCCGCGTGGAAATGGATTACAGCCGGCCCCTGGTGGCCAAGCTGCTGGACGGGCAACTGGACATCGTCATCGGCCGCATCATGGGGCCCGAGGGTGCAGGTGACCTCGAGTTCGAGCCGCTGGCCGACGAACCGCATTCGGTGATCGTGCGTGCCGGCCACCCGCTGCTGCAGCGCGAAAGGGTGAGCCATGCCGACCTGGCCGACTACGGCTGGATCATGCCGCCGGCGGCCAGCGTGCTGCGCATGCGCCTGGATTCCGTATTCCTGGAGCATGCCCTGCAGCCGCCGCAGAACATCATCGAGACGTCCTCGCTGCCGGTCATCATCCATTTGCTGCGGCACAGCGACATGCTGACGGCCCTGCCGGCGGAATCGGTGGCGCCCTACCTGCAGACGGCACAGATGTGCGTGCTGCCGATCGAACTGGGGGTGCGCATGGAGTTCTTCGGCATCATCCGCCGCCGCGACCAGCAATTGTCGCCCGGGGCCGAGCGGGTGCTGGAGGCCTTGCGGACGACCGCCAGCCAGCTGTACGCCAAGCCCTGACCCATGGGGCGAGCCCGCTGGGGTCGGGCAGGGGCAGGTATTCAATCGCGATATATCACGTGATCAATATTTCATTGGTAGGGCATGTTTGACGAGCCTATTCTGCGCGGCAAGTCAGGTTTTAACTGTTTCGTTACGTTTGAAACCGACAGGGTGCGGCAAGAGTTTGGGGAATCCGGACTCACGAGCAGGAATACAACGCATAAACAATCAATGGATTCCGGCGCGATGGCGCTTGGGGTCCGCAAGAAAAACCAAATCGTTCGTCAAGGTGTCCTGGGAGGGAACAACCATGTCAATGCGTCACAGCAATTCGCCGATTGTCCGGACCATGTCCAACCGCCGTCCTCGCCATTCGGTCATGGCCCTGGCCATCGGCATGCTGCTCAGTGCGGGCGTGCAGGCCCAGGAAGCAACGGCCACCGCCGATGAGGACGCGAAGAAAGCCGAGGCGACCGAGCTTGATGCGGTAGTAGTCACCGGTGTGCGCGGCGCAGTGATGCGCGCCCAGGACATCAAGCGCGACGCCAACACCTTCGTCGACTCGGTCACCGCGCTGGACATCGGCGCGCTGCCCGACCGCAGCGTTACTGAAACCCTGTCGCGTATTCCCGGCGTCACCATCGACCACTTCCTGTCGAAGGGTGACCCGGAACACTTCTCGGCAGAGGGCAACGGCGTGCAGGTCCGCGGCTTGACCCAGGTACGTTCGGAACTCAACGGCCGCGACAGCTTCTCCGCTTCCGGCGGCCGCAACCTCAGCTTCCAGGACGTGCCGTCCGAATTGATGGCCGGCGTGGACGTCTACAAGAACCAGACCGCGGAAATGATCGAGGGCGGCCTGGGCGGTACGGTCAACCTGCGTACGCGCATGCCGTTCGACTTCGAAGGCCAGAAGATCGGCTTCACCTTCAGCCAGAATTACGGCGATTTCGTCGAGACCAGCAAGCCTTCCTATTCGGCCCTGTACAGCAACCGCTGGGACACGAGCATCGGTGAGTTCGGCATCCTGGTCGATGTCGCGCGTTCCGAGCTGGCAACGCGTACGGATGGCATGTTCGTGCGGCCGTTCTTCAATAATTCCAACAGTGACGTCACCGGCGACAACGTCAATGACCCGGTCTGGGTGCCGCGTGGCGCCGACTGGCGCACGCTGGAATTCGAACGCCAGCGCGATGGTGCCTACATAGCGCTGCAATTCCGTCCCAGTGAAGACGTGGAGCTGTACGCAACCGCCTTCCAGAGCAAGTACAACGAGGTCTGGAACGAGGATGCCATTTTCGTCGACAACGATCCGACGCAAGTACGCATCGACACCAGCCAGCCCTATGAACTGGATGGAAACGTGTTCGTTTCGGGCCGGCTCACGCAGCCCGGCGGCATCCCGATGGGAACCGATATCCGTGCCTCCAAGCGTGATTCCAAAACCAGCGACTTCTCCGTTGGCTTGAAGTGGTCACTGAGCGACAACACAGAATTCTCGACCGACATGCAGTACATCAAGGCCACCACCAAGGGCCTGGATTCCACGGTGGCCCTGGGTATCCAGATGCCGTTCATCGATGTCGCGCTTGGCGGTGGTTTGCCCCAAATCGGCATCGACAGGGATTACGCGGCCAATTCCGGCAACTATTACTGGGGCTTCACGATGGATCATCGTGATGACAACGTCGCCGATTCATTGGCCTGGCGTGCCGACCTCAGCCACCGTTTCGAAAGCACTGGCTTCTTCAAGGGCATCAAGGGCGGCGTGCGCCTGACCCAGCGTACGGCGACCAGCATCGATACCGGTTACAACTGGCAGGCGGTGTTCCAGCCGTGGATGCAGTGGTGGGCGTTGCCGGGCGGGGTGCCCCTGCCCAGCCTGGATTTGAATGCCGAGGTCAACTCCAGCCTAGTCAACCAGAATACCTTCGACAATTTCTATCGCGGCGGTGCCAATACGCCTGGTTCTTTCTTCGCGCCCGTGCTGTCGACTGCGCTGGGCTTCCCGGACAGCTACCAGGCCATCCACGATGCGGCCAGCCCGTACTATCTCTGCTGCATCGCGTACGTACCCAGGGTCCCCGGCGAATCGAACACCAACCGGCAGCGCGAGACCACCGATAGCGCTTACGCAATGCTCAACTTCGGCCTGGACGAGCACATGCTTGACGGCAACGTCGGTGTGCGCGTCGTGCGCACCGAGAATGCTGCCAGCGGTTACCTGACCTTTCCGAACCTGTCGTACGCACCGTACCTGGGCGCCGGCGAATTCGAGCCCATCACGGCGAAGAACTCGTACACGGATGTATTGCCCAGCGTCAACGTCCGTTGGGAGCCTGTCGACAACCTGATCGTGCGCTTCGCGGCTTCGAAGGCTATCGCCCGCCCGAATTTCAGCGATTTGCAGGCTTACCAGGTACTCAGCGCTTCGGTCAGGACGGGCGTCACCCCGCCGACCACCCCGGGCGCAACGCTGCCTGTCAGCGATCTTGATCTGACCGGAAGCTCGGACGACAACCCTTACCTGACCCCGATGAAGGCCAACCAGTACGATCTTTCGCTGGAATGGTATTTCGATCCGGATCACGGCGGCATGGCCTGGGTCAACCTGTTCCACAAGGACATCAAGGACTATTTCCGCAAGCAGTCGCAATTGGTGGCCTTCCCGGGTGCTGACGGCAACGACTACGACTACCTGATCACCCGGCCGGTGAACGTCGGCACCGCCCGCATCACCGGTGCGGAATTGGGCTGGAACCAGTTCTTCGACTTCCTGCCTTCGCCATTCGATGGCCTGGGCATGTCGGCCAATTACACCTACATCGACAGCAGCACCCGACTGCCCGACGACCCCACCGTGTTGCCGGCCGATACCGACGGCTCAGGGTTCGGCACCATGCCGGCCGATGGCCTGTCCAAGCACTCCTACAACATCGCCGGGTTCTACGAAAAGGGCCATTGGCAGGTGCGCCTGGCCTACAACTGGCGCAGCGAATACCTGCTGTCGGTGGGTGCGAATGGCTACAACGGCAACAACAACAACATTGTCTGGAAACTGCCGGTGTACAGCGATGACTTCGGCCAGTTGGATGGCTCGATCTTCTTCAAGTTCAACGAGAACTTCCAGATCGGCTTGGAGGCCAACAACCTGAACAATGCCGAGCAACGCACGCTCATGGAACAGAATGGTGCCGGCAAGCGCGTCACGTCGTGGTTCGTCAATGACAGGCGCTACGCCTTGACCCTGCGGGCCACGTTCTGATCGACTCGCGGACAGTGTGAGCGACACCCATCTTCCGGCGCTGCATGCAGCGCCGGAAGTTTTTTTGTGACCAGGGCCTGTTAACGCTACTGGGATGGATCACGCCGCGATGGAGTGCGCGCGGGACAAGGAAGAATGAGGGGATGTATGCCCATACATAACCGAGTGATGACGCGGTACCGCGTGCACTCCATCGCGGCCCGCTGGGTTGCTTCCCTCTGGCCGCCATGCGGCCGCGCGC
>CALCNV010000108.1 GCA_937897645.1 uncultured Lysobacteraceae bacterium | reverse complement strand
GATCATGGGCCAGCAGATGGCGATCGCCAGCTGCGTCATCGCGGTCCTGCTGCTGCTGTTTGCGATGTATGCCTATTGGGCGAAGAAACGCTTGATCCTGCGTTGAATACGGCTGCGAGACATCCTCGCAAGTTCACAGGACGCGTGGGGATGTGCATGCCCGCCGCAACCAGTAAGCGGACCAATCCGATACAGTAGGCGTGAGCGAGGACCATCTCCCCCATCTGGGACGCTCGGACATTCTTCGACACCAGGTGGGAACATGAGAAACACTCGGGACCGTATCCGTCATGCCGTGTTGTTCGAGCTGGTCGCGCTCGTGGTCGTCACTCCGCTCGGCGGCCTGGTCTTCGATGTTCCCCTGCGTGATTTCGGAGTCGTTGCGCTCGTCAGCACGACGATCGCGATGCTCTGGAATTACGTGTTCAACCTGGGCTTCGACCACGCCATGCTGAGGCGCTTCAACGATGTTCGCAAGACGGTCCCAGTCCGTATTGTCCACGCCGTGCTGTTCGAAGCCGGGTTGCTGTGCCTGCTCGTGCCATTCATCGCCTGGTACCTCGACGTGTCGCTGTGGCATGCCTTCGTCATGGACGTGGCGTTGGCGGGGTTTTACCTGGTCTACGCGTTCGCCTTCAACTGGTGCTACGACATCGTTTTCCCGGTTCCAGCAAGCGATCCCTAGCGACGCCCGCATTGCCTATACTCACCACATCGACAACAGGGGATGGCAATGAGGATCAAGCGTGGCGTGGTGGTATCAGCCAGTGTGTTGTTGGCCGTGGGCATGGTGGTGTCAGCGGGCGTGGTCGGCGCGCAGCAAGCGACACCGAAGCCGGCACTGTGGATCACCGCGGATCGCATGCTGGACGTGCGCAGCGGTCGCCTGATCGCGCAGCCGCACGTGCTCGTTCGCGAAGGCCGCATTGTCGAAGTCGGCAGTGGTGATGCCACGTTGCCGGCCGGCGCCACCCACGTGGACCTCAAGGGCATGACCCTGCTGCCCGGCTTGATCGACATGCACGTGCACCTGGACAGTGATCCCACCTTTGGCGGCTACACCAACCTGCAGTTCACCGACCGCTTCTGGTCGGTGCTGTCGGTGGGCCATGCACAGAAGACCTTGATGGCCGGCTTCACCACGGTGCGCAACGTCGGTGCCGCGGACTGGAATGACGTGGGCCTGCGCCAGGCCATCGATGCCGGCAAGCTGGTCGGTCCGCGCATCGTTACTGCGGGACATTCATTCGGCGCGACCGGTGGGCATTGCGATTCCACGTTCTTCCCGCCGTCGATGGAGCAGAAGAGTGCGTTCAACGCGGACAGTCCCGAGGAAGGCCGCAAGCGCGTGCGCGAGTTGCGCAAGTATGGCGCGCAGGTGATCAAGATCTGCGCGACCGGCGGCGTGTTCTCGCGCAACACCGAGCCGGGCCAGCAGCAGTTGAGCCTGGCGGAAATGCAGGCCATCGTGCAGGAAGCGCACCAGTGGGGCCTGAAGGTCGCGGCGCATGCGCACGGCACCGCCGGCATCAAGGACGCCATCCGCGCCGGCGTGGACACCATCGAGCACGCCAGCCTGATCGATGACGAAGGCATTCGCCTGGCGAAGGAGCGCGGTGCGTGGTTGTCGATGGATATCTACAACACGGACTACACGCAGGCGGAAGGCAAGAACAACGGCGTGCTGGAAGACAACCTGCGCAAGGACCGCGAGATCGCGGACCTGCAGCGCGAGAATTTCCGCCGTGCGCACGCGGCCGGCGCGAAGATGGTGTACGGCACCGACGCAGGCATTTTTCCGCACGGCATGAACGCGGGACAGTTCAAGGTGATGGTGCGTTATGGCATGACGCCGGTGGAAGCCATCCGCAGCGCGACGCTCAATGCCGCCGAGGCATTGGACCGCAAGGACGTCGGCGTGATCGAAGCAGGACGCTGGGCCGACCTGGTCGCGATAGCCGGCGATCCCACGCAGGACGTCGCGCTGCTGGAGTCCGTGCCGTTCGTGATGAAGGGTGGGGATGTGGTGAAGGATGCGCGCTGATTGCCAATGCGTGGTTTGACCACGGTGTCTGTGGAATTTGGTGCTGACGTCTTCTTTCGACCCAAAGTGGACATCGCTTCCTATCGTGCTTGCCCTTCATGCGGCAGGAGGCAGGCTGAAGCCGGCAGGCAATATTTATATCTTGAATGCATGAGTCCTATGCGACTATGCCTCTATGACTTATGAATAGGGCGCGGTAGTTTAGTCCTCGAACTAATCGAGGACTATGGTATGAAGCGCAAGGCACTTCAAGGCGCGGCTCTGGCAACGATGATCACCCTGGCGATGGGTGATGCAACTGCTGCGGACTACAAACTCAATCCTTTCTCGTTGGTTTATGAGGGCGCGATCACGAAGAACGCTTCCGGGCAGGTGAACGTGCATCCCGTGGCTTACCAGCTCAACGGGTTGGACATCGCGGCTAACGTGTATACCCCGGCCGACTACGACTCCAGCAGGCGCTATCCCGCCGTGGTAGTCGCTCACCCTAATGGCGGCGTCAAAGAGCAAGTGGCGGGACTTTACGCACAACACATGGCCGCGCTTGGTTACATCACAATCACCGCGGATGCGGCCTACCAGGGTGCCAGCGGAGGTCAACCGCGCAGCGTGGACAAGCCCGCTCACCGCATCGAGGATATCCACGGCATGGCGGATTTCATCAGCCGCTACCCCGGCGTGGACACCTCGCGACTCGGCCTGCTGGGCATCTGTGGTGGCGGTGGGTACTCGCTGGCGGCTGCGCAGACTGACAAGCGGTTCAAGGCGGTTGCCACAATCAGCATGTTCAACTCTGGTCGCGTCCGTCGTAATGGCTATGCGGACTCGCAGTTGGACACTATCCAGGCGCGTTTGAAACAGACCTCCGAGGCGCGAGCCCAAGAAACGGCTGGCGGCGAAGTGCTCTACTCAGGTGATGCCAACCTGAGCGACGAACAGATTGCCAAGCTGCCGTTTGACCTGTATCGCCAAGGCTATGAGTACTACTGGAAGACTCATGCGCATCCAGGGTCGACGTTCAAATACACCACCAGCAGTTTGCTGGACCTCATGCGCTGGGACGCCACCAACCAGATCGAGTTGATCGACCAACCGCTCCTGATGATCGCCGGAAGCAAGGCGGACAGTCTGTACATGACCGAAGACGCATTCGCCAAGGCTGTCGGCACGAAGGACAAAGAGCTGTTCAAGCTTGATGGCGCCACCCACATCGAAACCTATTGGGTTCCCAAGTACGTGAATGCAGCTGTGGCCAAACTGACCGAGTTTTTTGGCAGGACCCTCTAGCGCGTTTGTGCCACCAAGCTTGAACCTCAGTATCAGTAACCCCGGAGCGACGATCATGACCAAGACCCTGTTAGGCATTGCTGCGTTTGCGGTGCTCCCTTTGGCACATGCGAGCGATGGTGGCGGTCAAAGGATAATTCCCGCTGGTAACCAGGCTTCTCTCGTCGGACCTGCTGAGAACTTCACTGGCCGCGTCCGGGTTGATCCGCTGTTTCCTGCCACGGATGAGCTTCCGGCGTCGGGTGCCTACGTGACCTTTGAGCCCGGCGCCCGATCGGCTTGGCATACCCATCCAGCCGGCCAGCGACTGATTGTGGTGTCAGGCGTTGGCCTGACACAGGAGTGGGGCAAACCCGTGCAGGAGATACGCCCTGGTGACGTGGTCGTGTGCCCTGTCGGGGTGAAGCACTGGCACGGGGCTACGGCCACCACAGCCATGACGCATCTGGCTGTCAGTGGCGTGCTGGACGGCAAAGCCGTGGAGTGGATGGAGAAAGTCAGCGATGACCAGTACAACGCCCGCTAGGCACCGACTGGCCATGTTGATAGTCACGCTGGTTGTAGGCCTCGTTTCAGCCACGTCATCGCCAGTTGTCGCGCAACAGGCTGAAGGAGTCGCCATGACGTACACCGTAACCACGCCAGAGGCGCTGTCTCCCAGGCAGCAAGCCATTCCGTTGATCGCTGCTGCCATGGCGACTAGCGACATGGCACGACTCAACGTTGCGCTGAACCGGGGGCTCGACGCGGGCCTGACCATCAGCGAAGCGAAGGAAGTCTTGGTGCAGCTCTATGCTTACACCGGCTTCCCACGCAGCCTCAATGCGCTGGGTGAACTTCTCAACGTCGTCGAGGCGAGGAAGGCGCGCGGAATACAAGATGAGCCTGGCAGAGAGCCTCACCGAGTGGTTCCTGTCGGTGACGAACTCATTGCAGTCGGCACCGCAAATCAGACGAAGATCTCAGGCGCGCCAGTAAAAGGCCCAGTGATGGATTTCGCGCCCGTCATCAACCAGTTCCTGCAGGCGCACCTGTTTGGAGACATCTTTGAACGGGACAACCTGGATTGGCAAAGCCGCGAGCTTGCGACCGTGGGTGCACTGGCTGCCACGCCTGGCGTAGAAGCACAACTTCGTTCCCACATGGCAGCAAGCCTGCGCGTTGGACTCAGCGCGCCGCAACTCCGTCAGCTGATCCAACTGATTGCCGAAGGTGGTGACCCTGAAGCGGCGCAGCGCGCCGCCCAAGCGCTAGATCAAGTAATGGCAAGCGCGGCGACTCAACCATGAAGGAGAACGACGTGAGCAACATGACAACAAGCCGTGATCGCCGCAGGTTCCTCGCCGGCGCAGCTGCAATGACAGCCAGCCCATTGATAGCGGGACTGGCAACAACGGCGATGGGAAGTGATCGAACCAAAAACGCCGCTTCGGACATCAGCTCGAGTTCTTCAGGCTCAGCCGCGGCACAGGCCTCACTGACTGGTCGTCGCAAACTGGGGGCGCTCAAGGTGTCCAGCGTGGGGTTGGGCGTACAGAACATGAGCCGCACCTACCAGACCACCATCCCCTCGCGGCCCGAGATGCACAACATCATCCGGAATGCCTACGAGCGAGGATTGACCTTCTACGACGCGGCAGAAGCATACGGACCGCACGAAGTCGAACGAATTCTTGGTGAAGGTGTTGCTCCGTTCCGCAATGAGATCGTGATTGCCACCAAGTTCGGCTGGAACATCGATCAAGAGACTGGGGAACGCCGTCCTGGACTCAACAGTCGACCAGATCACATCAAGCAAGTCGTCGAAGGCATGCTCAAGCGCCTGAGGACTGACCGTATCGATCTGCTCTACCAGCATCGTGTGGATCCCCAGATCCCAATTGAAGACGTGGCCGGCGCAGTCCAGGACTTGATGGCCGAAGGTAAGGTCCTGCACTGGGGTCTCTCCGAGATGGGATTGAAGACCTTGCGCAGGGCCCATGCCGCGCTGCCTGTCAGTGCCGTACAGAGCGAGTACTCAATGCTGTGGCGCGGACCAGAAAACGAAGTCCTACCGCTGTGTGAGGAGCTCGGAATCGGGTTCGTCCCTTGGAGTCCTTTGGGCGTTGGCTTTCTGACGGGCGCTATTGATGAAAGGACGCGCTTCGCCGACGGAGACATTCGCAAGATAGAGACCCGATTCTCGCCAGAGAACGTGGTCCCCAATCTGGCGTTGGTCCGTCTTCTCGAGGCATGGGCCGAGCGCAAGCACGCCAGGCCCGCGCAGATCGCGTTGGCATGGCTGATGGCGCGCAAGCCTTGGATCGTTCCCATCCCCGGCACCACCCAGATGGCTCACATGCTGGAGAACATTGGTGCCGCCATGATTTCCTTGGACGACGGTGAGTTGAAAGACCTGGAGGCATCTCTGGCAAGCATCACCATCAACGGCGAGCGATTACCGCCAGCTGTGCAGGCATTCAGCGGCGTCGAGGCGCCACTTTCCTGATGTAGCGTAGGCCTACGCGTGGTCTACGACAGCGCGCTCATGCGCTTCGGCTGGATCGACCCGTGTAGCGCACAGCATCGCGGAATAGCGTAAAGGCGGGTGAGCTCTGGCGCCGGCTCGGGTAATAGAGGTGGTAGCCGGAGAACGGCTCGCACCAATCCGACAACACGCGGACCAGGCGGCCCTCTTTGATATGGGTCAACACCAGGTCTTCCGGCATGTAGGCCAGGCCTAGCCCCTTGAGTGCGGCGTCCAGGCGCATGGCGATATTGTTGAACACCAGTTGGCCCTCCACACGGACTTTCAACTCCTTGCCTTTCTTCTCGAACTCCCACGCATAGATGCCGCCATAGGTGGGCAGGCGGATGGTGATGCAGTTGTGCCCAGTCAAGTCATGGGGTGTTTTGGGGCGCGCGTGCCGTGAGAAATAGTCTGGTGATCCGACGACCGCCATCCGCATGTCGGGGCCGACGCGCACGGCAATCATGTCCTTGGCGACTTGCTCGCCCAAGCGCACGCCGGCATCGAAGTTTTCGGCAACGATGTCGGTCAGGCCATAGTCCACGATGATCTCAATGCGGAGGTCGGGATTTGCCGGCAACAGCTTCGACAGTACCGGCTGCAGCACCGTGATCGCCGCGTGCTCGCCGGCCGTAATGCGTAGCTTGCCCGCAGGCTTGTCACGAAACGCACTCAGTAGCGCCAGCTCGGTGTTGATCTCCTCAAACCTGGGCGCGATTACGTGTAGCAAATGCGCGCCGGCTTCGGTGGGGGAGACGCTTCGGGTCGTGCGTGCCAAGAGCCTGACGCCCAGCCGCTCCTCCAACTGGCGCATGGACCGGCTCAACGCCGGCTGCGACATGCCGAGTTTCGCCGCTGCGCGGGTAAAGCTGCGTTCGCGGGCGACGATCGAAAAGATCGCGAGCTGGTCGTAACTTTCCGAAGACATTTATGCGGCCTTGTTATCAACCAATTCCGATTATGCCATCTAGTGCTGGCAATGGATCGGGCCTAGATTGGACTCAAAGGAGAACATCATGAAAACCAGACAACTCGGCAACAGCCAACTGAACGTATCCGCCATCGGCTTGGGCTGCATGGGCCTGAGCTTTGGCTATGGTCCGGCCGTGGACCGCGCTGATGGCATTGCCCTGATCCGAAACGCCTTCGAGCGTGGCGTGAGCTTCTTCGATACCGCTGAAGCCTACGGGCAAGGGGCAAACGAAGATCTGCTGGGCGAAGCGTTGCAACCCATGCGCGACCAGGTCGTCATCGCCACCAAGTTCGGCTTCAAGAACGGGGATAGCACGCAGGGCGTGGACAGCCGGCCTGAGCGCATCCGCGAGGTGGCGAACGCCGCGCTTCGCCACCTGAAGACCGATTACATCGATCTGTTCTACCAGCATCGCGTCGACCCGAATGTACCCATGGAAGACGTGGCCGGGACGGTCAGAGATCTCATCGCTGAAGGCAAGGTGCGCCACTTCGGGCTGTCAGAGGCTGGGGTCGAATCCATTCGCCGCGCACACGCTGTCCAACCAGTCACTGCGCTGCAAAGCGAGTATTCGCTGTGGTGGCGTGAACCTGAGCAATCCATCCTGCCCGCACTGGAAGAGCTTGGAATTGGGTTCGTGCCTTTCAGCCCACTTGGAAAAGGCTTCCTGACCGGCGCGATCACTGCTAACACGAGCTTTGGCAGCGATGACTTCCGTAGCATCGTGCCGCGCTTCTCACCGCAAGCGCTCCAAGCCAATCAAGCCTTGGTGGAGTTGCTGGGAGCCATCGCCGCGGACAAGGGTGCTACTCCAGCGCAGATTGCACTGGCGTGGTTGCTGGCGCAGAAACCCTGGATCGTGCCCATCCCGGGAACCACCAAGCAGCACCGCCTTGAGGAGAACCTGGGCGCGGACGTAGTGACGATGTCTGAGACCGACCTCCATCGCATCAACTCCGCACTGAAGGAAGTGAAGGTCGAAGGTGATCGATACGCGCCTGCGCTGCAAGCACGTGTGGATCGCTAAGCGAGGTACTTGGCCATGACACTTCCACTTGACCCTGCGCGCCGGACCATCATGAAAAACAGGGGTCAGAGTACATTTTTCCTCTCACACCATTTTGTCTATCTCTCATCCGAATCAACCCGTAATAACGAGCCTGTAGACGTTTGCGTCAACAAAGAATGAAGGACACGGAGCCGCGCCATCACCTGCAAATAACCCCGCATCGCCATCATCACAGTCCCCACTCGGCGGATGACGGCCATGCCACGCGATATCCTGCAAACACTGAAAAGCGAGCACGATGACCTGCGCAAACTCTTCAAGGACATGGAGGGCACCACCGATCGCGCCAGGAAAACGCGTGGCGAAATCCTCAAGGACATCGAGGCTGGTTTGATCCCGCATGCGAAGTGGGAAGAGCTGGTGTTCTACCCGGCGTTCAAGCAGCGCGCCGACCGCGAAGGCCTGAAGACCCATGCCGAAGCCGTGCAGGAGCACCGCGCGGTGGAATTGACCGTGCTGCCCGATCTCAAGGGCAAGCCGACCGATTCGGTCGAGTTCGCGGGCTCGGCCAAGGTGCTGGGTGAATTCGTCGACCACCACGCCGGCGAAGAAGAAAAGACCATGTTCAAGATGGCCAGGAAACTGTTCTCTGCCGAGGAGCTCGCCGAATTCGACGAGCAGTACGAAACATGGAAGACGACGCCTGAAGCCGCACGCGAAATGACCAAGGCCCTCAAGCAGCCCAGTCCTGCGCCCGTGGGCCAGTAAGCGCAACGAGCCCTGCGGGAAGCCGCGGGAGTCCTCCGAAAAACCCCAGGGGAATCCCTGGGGTTTTTTGATGAATCGATTGGATCCATCAACCTGTCGCCACGTCTCACCCGCTGCGACATCACGCAGACAACATCGACCCGTGAAAATCCTAGACAAGCTGGCCATCCTGGCCGACGCCGCCAAATACGACGCCTCCTGTGCCTCCAGTGGCGCGGATCGCCGTAACTCTTCCGACAGCGGCGGCATAGGCAGCACCGAGGGCATGGGCATCTGCCATTCGTACACGCCGGATGGACGCTGCGTATCGCTGCTGAAGATCCTGCTGACCAACTTCTGCACCTTCGACTGCGCCTACTGCGTCAACCGCGTGTCCAGCAACGTGCGCCGCGCGCGCTTCACGCCCGATGAAGTGGTGAAGCTGACGCTCGACTTCTACAAGCGCAACTACATCGAAGGCCTGTTCCTTTCCAGCGGCATCATCCGCGACAGCGACTACACCATGGAACAGATGGTGGAAGTGGCGCGCAGCCTGCGCGAAGACCACAGGTTCGCCGGCTACATCCACCTCAAGACCATTCCCGATGCCACGCCGGAACTGATGGCGGCGGCGGGCCGTTACGCAGACCGCTTGAGCATCAACGTGGAACTGCCCACCGAAGGCGGACTGACCCAACTGGCCCCCGAGAAAAGCCAGCCACGCATCCGTGCTGCGATGGGCGACCTGCGCTGGCGCATCGAAGAAGGCAAGGAGGCGCGCAAGCAGGCGAAGACCATGCGCGCCAAGCCACCGCGTTTCGCCCCCGCCGGGCAAAGCACGCAGATGATCGTGGGCGCGGACGATGCCGACGACCGCGCCATCCTGGCCACCACCGACAACCTGTACGGCAACTATCGCTTGCGGCGCGTGTACTACTCGGCCTTCAGCCCGATTCCGGATG
The DNA here is from genome assembly GCA_937897645.1 of uncultured Lysobacteraceae bacterium. Classification (GTDB taxonomy): domain Bacteria; phylum Pseudomonadota; class Gammaproteobacteria; order Xanthomonadales; family Xanthomonadaceae; genus Pseudoxanthomonas_A. Next base: position 5,761 of record CALCNV010000108.1, on the reverse strand, counting down.
CGTCCGCCAAATTGCCCTTGCTCTCGCCACCGTTGCAACGCGAGAACCGGCTGTACCAGGCGGACTGGCTGCTGCGTTTCTACGGCTTTGGCGTGGATGAAATCGCACCGGCCGACGCCGGCGGCATGCTGGACCTGGACATCGACCCCAAGCTCGCTTGGGCGCTGCGCAACCCGGCGCAATTCCCGGTGGACCTCAACACCGCGCCGCGCGAAATGTTGTTGCGCGTGCCGGGCATGGGCACGCGCAACGTGGCCCGCGTCGTGCTGTCGCGCCGGCATGGCGCGCTGCGCGTGGCCGACCTGCAACGCCTGCGCGTGCCGATGAAGAAAGTGCTGCCCTTCGTCAGCCTGCTGGACCACCACCCACGCAAACGCCTGGACGATCCCGTGCGCCTGCGTGCGCAACTGGTGCCGCGCCCACGACAGGCCGGCCTGTTCGACTGAGGCACGGCGGCATGTACAGCCTCGACGTGGATCCACCATGGGACGCCGAGGCATGGCGGCAATCGGCGCGCGCCGCCTTGCGCGCTGGCGTACCGCCTGAGGCATTGAGCTGGAATGGCGAAGCACAGGGCGGGCTGGGATTCGGCAGCGATCTTCACTCCCTGCCCGTGCTGCACGAATCGCCCCGCGTGTCGGCGGATTTCCTGTCGCTCGCGTCTGCAGTGCTGTGCCATCGCGACCCGCATCGGCACGGCCTGCTGTATCGCCTGCTGTGGCGCATCAGCCAGGGCGAACGTGCGCTGCTGGAACGCGCCACCGATGCCGACGTGCACCGCGCGCGCGAACTGGAAAAATCCGTGCGCCGCGACAACCACAAGATGAAGGCCTTCGTGCGCTTCCGCGAGATCCCCGGCGAAGCCGATTCCTTCGTGGCCTGGTTCGAGCCACAGCATTACATCGTGGACCGCGTGGCGCCGTTCTTCGCGCGCCGTTTCACCGGCATGCGCTGGGCCATCCTCACGCCTTACCGCAGTGCGTACTGGAATGGCGCGTTGCTGGCGTTCGGACCCGGTGGCGTGCGCGCCGATGCGCCCGCCGATGACGCGCAGGAAACGCTGTGGCGCACGTACTACGCCAACATCTTCAATCCGTCGCGACTCAATCCACGCATGATGCGGCAGGAGATGCCGCAGAAATACTGGAAGCTGTTGCCGGAAGCACACCTGCTGCCCGACCTGATCCGCGATGCAGGTCAGCGCGTGCGCGACATGGCCGAGCGCGCGCCGGAGCCACCGCGCCGCAAGATTCCGTTGCCCGCACCCGCGTCGCCAGAGCCCGTGGATGACAGCCTCGCCGCCCTGCATGCTGCCGCCCGCCAATGCCGGCGCTGCCCGTTGTGGCAGCCCGCCACGCAGACCGTCATTGGCGAAGGGCCGGAGCATGCACGGGTGATGGTGGTGGACCAGCAACCCGGCGATGCGGAAGACCTGAGCGGTCGCCCGCTGGTGGGCGCGGCGGGCAAACTGTTCACGCGCGCGATGGAAGAACTGGGTCTGGACCGCAACATGTTCTACCTGAGCCATGCACTCAAGCATTTCAGCTCCGAGCAACGCGGCAGGTTTCGCGTGGCACGCGCGCCGGAAGCATCGCATCTGCAAGCCTGCCACCCGTGGCTGCAACGCGAACTCGCCAGCGTGCGTCCACGCATCGTGGTATGCCTGGGAGAGATCGCAGCGCAGGCGGTGTTGGGCGATGACTTCATGCTTGGGCGGCAACGCGGTGCTTGGCATGACTTGCCCGACGGCACGCGCGTGCTCGCCACCGTGCATCCGTCATGGGTGTTGCGACATGGCGGCGAATCACGGGAACGGGCTTACGCGCGCTTCTTGCGCGATCTTCGGTTATTGCCGGAAGCAGTTTCCTAGACTGGGCCAGTTTCACCAGCCCACGCATTTGGCCAGTGCGCGCACGGTAACGGTTTGTCTGTTTTTACTTCTCACCACCCAACAAATGCTCCTCCCAGAAGCGCATGCTGGCGGCGCCGAAGTAATCGCTGTTGCTCTTCTTGCGGAAGCCGTGGCCTTCGTCGTTGAACATCAGGAACCACACCGGCTGGCCGTTGCCGCGCACCGCTTTCACGATCTGCTCGGCTTCGGTGTACGGCACGCGCGGGTCGTTGCGGCCCTGTGCCACGAACAGCGGCGAGGTGATGCGATCGGCGTGGTTCAGCGGCGAGATGCGTTCGAACACCGCCTGCATAGCCGGATCACGTTCATCGCCGTATTCCACCCGGCGCAGGTCGCGGCGGTAGTCCTCGGTGTTCTTCAGGAACGTGCCGAAGTGCGAAATGCCCACCACGTCCACGCCCGCGCGGATGCGATCGCCATAATGCATCAGCGAGGCCAGCACCATGTAGCCGCCGTAGCTGCCACCCATCACGCCGACGCGACTCGCATCCAGTCCCGGCTGCGTGGCGATCCAGTCCAGCAGCGCGCCGATGTCCTTCACCGAATCCTCGCGCTTCTCCGCATTGTCCAGCGTCAGGAAGGTCTTGCCGTAACCCGACGACCCGCGCACGTTGGGTGCCAGCACGGCCACGCCCAGTTCGTTGACCATGAACTGCGTGGTGGGATTGAAGCCGGGTTGCGACTGTCCTTCCGGGCCGCCATGGATGCTGATGATCACCGGTACCTTGCCGCTCGCTGGTGGCTTCGCGGGCATGTACAGGAAGGCGGGAATGGTGCGTGGCTTGCCGTCCACCTGGTCGAAGGTAGGGAAACGCACCAGCGTAGGCGTCACGAACGCCGCGGTATCCAGCCCGCCGACTTCACTCTGCGTCCAGCGCGTGAGCGTACTGCTGGCCAGGTCCACCACGAAGGCATCGCTGGGCGACGTCGCGCCATTCAGGGCGAACGCTAGGCGTTTTCCGTCGGGTGAAAAATCAATGCCGCTGATCAGGCCAATCGACATCGCCGGCAACGCCACCGGCGTGTGCGCGGGCAGGGCCAGCACGTGCAGCTTGTCGATGCCGTCCTCGTTGGTGACATAGGCCAGGTGCTTGCCGTCATCCGACAGGGTGAAGCTGTCCACGTCCCACGGCTGTGCGCCACTGAGTTGCAACAGCACGTTGCGCGCCGGATCGTGGAAGCGCAGCGTCTTGAATTCGCTGGGAACACCGTTGAAGGGTTCGTCGGATACGAAGTACACCGACTCGCCATCCGCTGCGAAGCGGAAGCCGCCGAATGACGCCTTGCCACCGTCCACCGGGAACAATTCCAACTTGCCCGTGGCCACATCAACTTCGCCAGGCTGTGATTCGTTCGCCGAGATGTACTTCATCACCAGCAGGCGCGTGCCGTCCGGTGAAAAATCCAGCGCGGTCCAACTGCCGCCTGCGGTGACCACGGGCTTGCTGGTGCCGGCCTGGGTGTCGCGTATCCACACATCGCGGTCGGTGCCGTTGCGTGCGGTACTGGTGTAGGCCATCAGCCGCCCGTCACGGCTGAGCACGGTACCGGCGTTCTGGGTGCGCTTGCCATCGGTGAGCAGGGTCGTCGAACGCGTGGGCGCATCGAACCAGTACAGCTGCGAGTATTCGTCGCCGCCCTTGTCCTTGGCGAAGACGAAGCCGTCGCGCCATGCCTTGGGCGGTGCGGGTGTGATGCCGGCGACAGGCTCAGGATAGAAGGTCAATTGCTCGCGCATGCCCATAGGCTGGCAGACGCGGTGCGCCTGCGCGGTTTCCGCAAAGCGCGTGCTGATCAGCAGGCAGCCGTCGCGGGTCCAGCCGGCGACGTTGGCTGCGCGCGTGTTCTGGTAGCGGTTTAGCCGGTCGATCAATTCGACCGGGATCTCGGGCACGTTCTCGCTGACACGGTTGCCTTGCTCGATGCGTTTGACTTCCGGCGCGGGCTGGGCGAATGCGGGCAAAGCGGTGAACAATAGAAGACAGCTGAACACGGCGACAGGCGAAAGACGCATCGGGAAACTCCACAGTGGTTACCCGGACTTTAACCCGTGGCTGCACGTTGCGTGCATGCCGGATGTCATGTTTTGTAGGGCCGAGCTTGCTCGGCTGCTCTTCTGTGGGAGGGGCTTCAGCCCCGACGCGTGCAATGGTAAGAGCGTCGGGGCTGAAGCCCCTCCCACAAATCCTGTCGAGAACATCCGAGCAAGCACGGATTTACAAAGAAGCAGACAACAGAATCCGAGTGCGAATCCAAGGTGGATGCGTCAGCTACGCCCCAGGCGTGCTTGCAACAAGGCACGCAGTTCGTACTTGTCGGCTTCGTCCAGGCCGCCGTCGCGGTTCTTGGCCTGAAGCTCTTCGATGCGCTGTTCCACCGTCTGCTTTTCAAGTTGCACCACGGCATCCAGCAGCTCCATGCGCCATGTGGTTTCGTTGCCGGGCAATGCGTGCGAGGCCAGTTTCTGCAGCGCATTCAATTCGTCGCGCTCGGCGAAATGCTGCAGCAAGGCACCGGTGGTGATTTCCGGCCGCGCGTGCACCAGTGACAGCAACTCCACCAGAAGCTCCACGCCGGGTTGCTTGAGGTCCTTGAACCCGTACGGCGGTTCCAACGCCAATCCGAGTGAAGGTTGTTGCAAGAGAACCGAGATCGCCGCACGCACGAGGCTGCGCTTCTGGGTGGTAGCGACCACGCGTGGAAGCGGTTTCGGTTTCGCCGGCTGCGCATTTTGCTGCTGCGCGCCGACACCGGTGATCTCGCCCAAGCGCTGGCGCATCAGGTCGCCGAACGCGCCTTCAGGTATCTGTGCCAACAAAGGTTTCGCACGTTCTGCGAGTCGTGCCTTTCCGTCCAGCGTGGACAGCTTCACGTCCTTGCCCAACTCGTCGAAGAAGAATTGCGACAGCGGCGTGGCCTGCTGAAGGCGTTGGTCGAAACCGGCCGCGCCTTCGCTGCGCACGATGCTGTCCGGGTCTTCGCCATCGGGCAGGAACAGGAAGAACGCCTGGCGTCCGTCCTTCATCCGTGGCAACACGGACTCCAGCGCTTTCCAAGCGGCGCGCTGGCCGGCGGCGTCGCCGTCGAAACAGAAATACACATCCGGCGAATTGCGGAACAACAACTCGGCATGGTCCGGCGTGGTCGCGGTACCCAGTGTCGCGACCGCTTGCGTCACGCCGTACTGGAACAGCGACACCACATCCATGTAGCCCTCCACCACCACCAGCCGTTCGATCTTCTGGTTGGCCTGGCGCACCTGCCACAGGCCATAGAGTTCGCGACCCTTGTGGAACAGCGGCGTCTCCGGTGAGTTGAGGTATTTCGGGCCGTCATCCTTCTGCAGCACGCGGCCGCCGAAGGCGATGACACGGCCACGGCGGTCGTGGATGGGAAACATCACCCGATCACGGAATTTGTCGTACACGCGACCGTTGTCGCTCTTCGACAACATGCCGGTCTTGTCCAGCAGCTTGATGCGGCGTTCGTCCGTGCCCAGCGCGTCTTTCAGTGCAGAAAATCCATCCGGCGCAAAGCCGATGCCGAATTGCGCGCGGATCGCCGCGTCCACGCCGCGTCCATCCAGGTAGGCCTTGGCCTTGTCGCTGCTTTCCAATTGCCGCTGGAAGAACTTTGCCGCCGCATCCAGCGCCGCGTACATGTCGCGGCTGTCGTCGTTCTCGTCGCGTTTCTGCGCGTCCTTGGGAATCTCCATGCCGACGCGCTTGGCCAGCTCGTCCACCGCATCCAGGAATTCCAGGCGGTCGTAGTTCATCAGGAACGAGATGGCGGTACCGTGCGCGCCACAGCCGAAGCAGTGGTAGAACTGCTTGGTCTGCGACACCGTGA
>CALCNV010000107.1 GCA_937897645.1 uncultured Lysobacteraceae bacterium | reverse complement strand
CGTACATCTTCGGTGCCCGCGGCAAGATCCACATCATCAACCTCGAGAAGACCGTCCCGCTCTTCACCGACGCGATGAACTTCATTTCCGGCGTGGCCCAGAAGCGCGGCATCGTCCTGTTCCTCGGCACCAAGCGCAGCGCGCGCGAGCCGATGAAGGAAGAAGCCATCCGCTGCGGCCAGCCGTACATGACCCAGCGCTGGCTGGGCGGCACCCTGACCAACTTCGCCACGGTGAAGAAGTCGGTGGCGCGCCTGAAGGAACTGGAAGCCGGCGAAACCGACGGCACCTTCGACAAGCTGGTCAAGCACGAAGTGCTGGGCCTGCGCCGCGAGCGCGAGAAGCTGTTCGCGTCGCTGGGCGGCATCAAGGACATGAATCGCCTGCCCGACGCGATCTTCGTGATCGACATCGGCCATGAAGACATCGCCATCAAGGAAGCCAAGAAGCTCGGCATCCCGGTGATCGCGGTGGTCGACAGCAACTACGACCCGGCCCTGGTCGATTACCCGATCCCGGGCAACGACGACGCCATCCGCGCCGTGCAGCTGTATGCACGCGCCGCTGCCGACGCCGTGCTGGAAGGCAAGGCCGCTGCCCCGAACTCCGCCTCGGTACGTGAAGAAGAGTTCGGCGAAGGCGATGCCAAGGCCCCGCGTGGCCGTGCACCGGCCAAGAAGGCAGCCCCCAAGGCTGACGCGGCCGCGAACGAAGCCGCCGAAGTCCCGGCTGCCGAGTAATCAAGCCGCAATGCAGTCACGCCACGCTGCGTGACTGTTTCGCGTAACCGCCTGAAACCGCTGCGGGGCCTGGTGCCCCGTCGCTGATCCCTGTGGTGGGCCAAGGCCCACCCTACCTGCATAAATGAGGAAATCCCGTGGAAATCACCGCTTCCCTGGTCAAGGAACTGCGCGAGCGCACTGGCGCCGGCATGATGGAATGCAAGAAGGCGCTCGTTGAAAACAACGGCGACATCGACGCTGCCGGCGAATGGCTGCGCAAGTCCGGCCTGGCCAAGGCCGACAAGAAGGCTGATCGCGTCGCCGCGGAAGGCCGCATCGCGGTTGCACAGGCCGGCGGCAAGGCCGTGCTGGTCGAAATCAACTCCGAAACCGACTTCGTCGCCAAGGACGCCAACTTCCTGGCCTTCGTCGATACCGTCGCCCAGGCTGCCCTGGCCTCCGGCGCCCGTGACGTGGAAACCCTGAAGGCCGCCAAGCTGGCGTCGGGTGAAACCGTCGAGGACGCACGCGCGGCCGCCATCGCCAAGCTGGGCGAGAACATCCTGATCCGTCGCATGTCGTACATCGACACCAGCAACAACGTGGCGGCTTACGTGCACGGCGGCAAGATCGGCGTGCTGGTCGAACTGGCCGGCGGCAACGAAGAGCTGGCACGCGGCATCGCCATGCACGTGGCTGCGATGAACCCGGCGCACAACAAGGCGGCCGACGTGCCGGCCGAGTTCGTCGCCAAGGAAAAGGAAATCGAACTGGCCAAGATGTCCGAGAAGGACAAGAGCAAGCCGGCCGATATCCTGGAAAAGATCATCAGCGGCAAGATCAACAAGATCGTCAGCGAAGTGACCCTGTACGGCCAGCCCTATGTACTGAACACCGACCAGACCGTCGAGCAGACCGTGAAGGCCGCCGGCGCCGACGTGGTCGGCTTCCAGCGCCTGGCCGTGGGCGAAGGCATCGAGAAGGTGGTGGAAGACTACGCCGCCGAAGTGATGAAGCAGGCCGGCCTGGCGTAAGCCGACCGCTTGCTTCGCACCAGGAAAAAGCCGCGGATTCCCGCGGCTTTTTTTATGCCCGGGCTGACCATGCGGGCAGTCCACGAACGCCGCGCCCCGCCGCAGGCTCCCTTGCCTGGCCGCCGTCCTGCACCTCGATTCCCGCCGATGCCATGCGGAGCGAGCCTGCCGCCCGCCATAATCGCGACTCGCCCGCCACGGTAGTTCCCCATGCCCAGCATCATCCGCATCCCGCACCACGCCCAAGGCAGCAGCCCGGAACCTGTCTCCAGCGAGCGACTGATCGCCGGAAACCCCATGCAGTCCTTGGCCAATGCCTATTCGGATGCCGGCAATGCCTTCCACTGCGGCATATGGGAAGGTGAAGTCGGTGCGTGGCGGGTGGCGTACACCGAGCACGAGCTCTGCCATATGTTGGCGGGTCGAGTGCGCATGCGTGGCAACGATGGCAGCGACATCACCGTGGTCGCCGGGGACAGTTTCGTCATTCCCGCGGGCTTCGAAGGAACCTGGGAAGTACTGGAGTTCGCACGCAAGCTCTACGCGGTTTACGAGCCCCCGCTCTGACGGCGCTGTCGGCCTCGGCTAGAATGAAGCGGATCCCCCACGCCAGAGACGCCCATGACTGCTCCCCTCGCCTATCGCCGCATCCTGCTCAAGATTTCTGGCGAGGCGTTGATGGGGGCCGAGGACTACGGCATCGACCCGGCGGTGATTGGCCGCATCGCCCGCGAAATCATCGAGGCACGTGACGCCGGCGCGGAAGTCGGCCTGGTGATTGGCGGAGGCAACATCTTCCGCGGTGCGGGCCTCGCAGCAAGCGGCATGGACCGCGTCACCGGCGACCAGATGGGCATGCTGGCCACGGTCATCAATGCGCTGGCCATGCAGGATGCGCTGGAAAAACTCGGCGCCCGCGTGCGCGTGATGAGCGCGCTCAAGATCAACGACGTGTGCGAGGACTACATCCGCCGCCGCGCCGTGCGCCACCTGGAAAAAGGCCGCATCGCGATCTTCGCCGCCGGCACCGGCAACCCGTTCTTCACCACCGACTCCGGTGCCGCCCTGCGCGCCATCGAGATTGGCGCCGATCTCTTGTTGAAGGCTACGAAGGTGGATGGCGTGTACGACAAGGATCCGGGCAAGTTCGCCGATGCCGTGCGCTTCGACCAGCTGACCTACGACGACGTCCTCAGCCGCGACCTGCAGGTCATGGACACCGCCGCCTTCGCCCTGTGCCGCGACAGCGACGTACCGCTGCGCATCTACGACCTGTCAGTGCCCGGCAACCTGATGCGGATCCTGCGTGGCGAGAATATCGGTACGCTGGTGAAAGGCCGTAATTGATTGGCGGTGAAGCCGCGCCTTTGGCGCTGTGAAGGGTGAAGTCGGCGGCTGCGCCGCCTGTGCATCGTGAATTGAGATTCTCCATGACAGATCAGAATCCCTACTCGCCACCTAACAGCAAGGTCGAGAGCTCAGCCAGTTGGCATTCGACTTTGACAGTCATCATTGTTGCCAATGCCCTTGCACTGTTGGTGGTCATTTGGGGGTTGACGGAGGTTGTCCGTAATGGGAGCAAGAGCCCCATCTTCGTGTGCTTGTCTGCGTTGCCTGTAGCACTGTCGTTGGCCAGTATTTTATTCCCAAGATTTCGATCAATCACAGGATTAGCAATCTTGTTAGGTTTTCTGTTCAGTGGCCTATATTTGCTCGCACTGATTGCCGCGCTGATTCAGGCCGGCCTTGATTTTCCGTTGGCATTGATCTATCCGGCATTTCTGTCTCTAGCACTGGGTGTAGGTGCCATTGCGCTTATGCGACGCAGGACCGGTAACTCAGACAAACCAACATCCGATCAGGGCGAACTGACCTGATCGAGTAGACGCCCTCTTCACCCTTCACAGGCGGCGCAGCCACCGACTTTGCAGCGAGCAACGCGAGCGACTTCACTACCACCTGTAATTGTGTCCGCCCGGCCCATCGCCCACGCTAGCGTCCATGGCCCACTCCCACGCCCCTCACTCGCATCACGGCTCGACCACGCGCGCGTTCGCCACGGTCACCCTGATCAACCTCGCCTACACCGTGCTCGAAGCCGGCTACGGCTTCCACACCAACTCGCTGGCACTGCTTTCGGATGCCCTGCACAACCTGGGCGACGTGCTCGGCCTGGGTCTTGCCTGGGCCGCCGCCGTGCTGGCCAAGCGCCCGCCCACGAACCGCCACACCTATGGCTGGCGCCGCGCCACCCTGCTGTCGCCACTCGCCAACTCCGTGCTGCTGATGGTGTTTGCCGGCGCACTGGGCTGGGAAGCCATCCGCCGTTTCAGCGCGCCACCCGAAATCCCCGCCGTGACCGTCATGGTAGTGGCCGCCATCGGCATCTTCGTCAACCTGGGCGGTGCCTGGCTGATGCGCGACGGCCACGCCCACGACCTCAACAAACGGGGTG
>CALCNV010000106.1 GCA_937897645.1 uncultured Lysobacteraceae bacterium | reverse complement strand
TGGGCGCGAGCTCTTGAGGCTTTAGGCATTGCGCCAACGTCAAGAGCTCGCGCCCATGGGGCGCTCCTACCTTTGTCCGGATCTTGCGCGGGCGATGGCAACTATACGTGCCTGCTTCAACGCCTCACCAATCGCCGGGCCACTCAGGTTTTCGCTGTCGATATCGCGCGCGCTTATCGCCAGTGCGGCTGCATGCAGGCGCTGCAGTTCACGGCCCTGCGGATAGTCGCTGTCGGCCATGCCGCCGCGGCCACGTTTGTCGGCTTCGCACACCAGTGCGAGTTGCGCGATGCGTTCGTGTTTGCGGAAAGCGTCGCAGCGTGACAACAGGTCGAACACGGTGGCGTCGCGCAACTCAAAAAGGCAATGCACGTTGAGGTGTTCGCGACAGGCGATCACGGACAGCTCACGGTGTTCTGCCGGCACTTTCAGGCGCTCGCACAGTTCGCGCAATGGCGTCACGCCCGCATGTTCATGGCCGATGTGCTGCGGAAGCACGTCGGTTGGCGTCAGTGCCTTGCCCAGGTCGTGGGTCAGTGCAGCGAAACCGATCACATCATCGCCGGGCGCGAGCAGCGCGGCCATGTCGCTGACCAGTTCCTGATGCGCGCCAGTATCCACTTCGGGGTGGTAATCCGAGCGTTGCGGCACGCCGTACAGCGCGTCGATCTCCGGCAACACCTGCACCAGTGCACCGCAGTCGCGCAGCGTGCGCAGGAAGGCGGAAGGAGTCGCGGATCGCAACGCGCGCGATAGTTCCTGCCACACGCGTTCGGGTACCAGTTCGGCCAACTCACCGTTGCCGACCATGTCGCGCATCAAGGCCTGCGTCTCCGGTGCCACGCTGAACCCCAGCGACGCGAAGCGCGCCATGAAGCGCGCGGCACGCAGGATGCGCAGCGGATCTTCGACGAAGGCCGGGCCTGCATGGCGCAGCACGCGTGCTTCGATATCGCGCACGCCGCCCAACGGATCGACCAGGGTGCCGTCCTCGCCCTTGGCTATGGCGTTGATGGTGAAATCGCGACGGCCCAGGTCTTCTTCCAGCGTGACCGAGGGATCGCTATCCACCACGAAACCACGATAACCGCGACCGCTTTTGCGCTCGGTGCGGGCCAGCGCGTATTCCTCGCCGGTTTGCGGATGCAGGAATACGGGGAAGTCACGCCCCACCGGTTTGAAGCCGAGCGCCAGCATCTGCTCGGGCGTGCTGCCGACCACGACATGATCGTTGTCGCCGGGCTGCAGGCCCAGCAGGGGATCACGTACCGCGCCGCCGACCAGGTAGGTTTTCATGGGGTGGATGATGCCTGATTAAATTCCCGATGCCTTCGCAGCGATTGTCTCCTCCCTTGCCCGCGCAGCGGGTAGGGGAGGCTGGGAGGGGTGCTGTTTGCGGGGTGTGTATGAAATAGAAGCAAACAAAATCAACATCACAAGCAACCCCTCCCCATCCCTCCCCTGCTTCGCAAGGGAGGGGGCACGACACTAGCTCTTCGGCACCTGCGCGGTCGGGCAGGTGAAGGATTTCCGCTTCGCCTCCACGCGGCCCAGCATGCGGTCGGTCACTGGTAGTGCGTTGCCGTTCAAGCGCCAGTCGTAGATCACGCTGAAGGCCAGGATCCGCGCCACGTACTCGCGGGTTTCCTTGTAGCTGATGGTTTCGATCCAGAAGTCCGGATCGAAATTGGGTCGCTGCGACTGCCAACGCGCGGTCGGCGCGGGGCCGGCGTTGTAGGCGGCGATGGCGACATAGGGCACGCCGTACTTGTTTTCCATTTCGCGCAGGTAGGCGGTGCCGATGGCGATATTGGTGTCGGAGTCGTACAGGTCAGACGCACCGCCATAGGGAATGCCAAGCCGCTTGGCCACGGCCGCGCCGGTGCTGGGTATGACCTGCATCAGGCCCATTGCATTCGCACCCGAACGCGCCTTGGGATTGAAGATGCTCTCGGCACGGATTTCGGCGGCGACCCAGGCCGGATCCAGCGCATGGCGCGCGGCTTCGCGACGGATGGTGGCGTCGTGGTGCAGCGGGAAGCGCAACTCGTACAGCCGCTGCTCCTCCGCCCCCTTGAGTGAAAACACCGCTCGGTCGAACCAGCCGCTGTCGCGCGCCACTTCCACCGCGATGCGGCGCTTGGTGTCGTCGAAGCGCGCCAGTGCGTTGTTCCACTCGCTGGTCGCCGGACCGACGCGCTCCAGCTTCCACAGTTCCATGGCGCGGACGATGGCCGGGTCGGTGGCCACGGCAGCTCGCGCCTGCTTGCTCTCGTTGGGAATCCACGCACACAGTGCATACGGAAGACCGAGTCGATCCGCAGCAAGGAAGCCGTGGAAGGTGGCCGACTTGGCGGCCTCGCGGAACAGGCGCTGGGCTTCGGCCTGGTCGCCGGTTTCTTCCGCCAGTCGCGCTTCGAAATAGCGCCAGCGCGAATCCTCGCGCTGTGTTTTCGGCATCTTGCGCACGGCCGTCAAGGCCGCGCGCCAATCACCGCGCGCCATGGCTTCGCGCACGCGCCATTCGTGCAGGCGTTCGTCATAGACGGATTCGGGCACGGCATTCAGGCGACGCGCGGAGTCAGGCTCATACGAAGCGACTGTCCACAGCGCCGCTTCGTACAACACCTTGCCGCGCTGCTGTTCATTCATGCCCAGCGCATCGGCGTACTGCGACAACTGCATTTCCGCCGCCGCGGGTGCGGATTTGGCCAGGCGCATCAGGCCCTGCGCGGCCATGTTGCGGCTGCGCTCGGTCTTCGGCCAGTTCAGCGCGCGTGGGTGCACGCTGTCCAGGAACGCGGCGTAATCGTTGGCCAGTGCGGCATCGGCCGCAGGCAAGCCACGCGCGATGTTGCGGATTACCGCGGGCTGCTGTTCGGCGGCGGCCAGGTCGATGCGTTCCCAGCGCAGCGCGGGGGACAGGCCGCCCTTGCTGTCGAGGATGGCGAACACCGGGTCGCATCCGTCGGGCAATGATTTGCCGGTGCTGCGCCACATCGCCTGTGCATCGGTCGTCCATTGCGCATCGGCCTTGCCCATGGCCTGGCGCGCGTTCAATTCAGCGCATTGCAGGGCCACGTTGGTGGTCGGTTTCCATGCCGCGCGGAAAGCCGGCCAGTCCTGTCGTCGTGCCAGCGCCGGCAGCCATGCGCTGCGCAGTGAATCGGCCACGGCCTGGCCTTCGTAGCGCTTGAGGAAGGACTGCGCCTGCGCCGTGGACAGCGTGTCGATGTTGCGTTTCAGGTCGGCCAGTTCCACCCAGCCGTACAGCGGATGCGAGTTCAATCCGGGATATTGCGCGGCGTTGAACTGGCCACGCTCCGCGGCTTCGAGGGCAGCGCGGATTTGCGGGCGCTGCGCTTCCAGGTTCTGTGCCTGCGCGTGGAGCGGCAGGCACAGGCATGAGACGGCAGCGAGTAGGATGGCGAAGTGGGGTCGTGTCATGGCGCGAATATAAGGGATGGCGCATGAATATCGCGTCCCTGTTGCCGTTATCGGGCGGCGTGGCGAGAAAAATTCCGGAGGAAACGTGCTCGAAGGATTCTGGGTATTCCCCTTGCTGGGCGTGGTGGCCGGCATTTTGGCGGGCTTGCTGGGCGTCGGCGGTGGGCTGGTGCTGGTAGGCGCGCTCGCGTGGTTGTTGCCGCTGTACGGCGTGCCGCAGGAGGCAGCAATGCATGCGGCCCTGGCCAGTTCGCTGGCCAGCATCGTGCTAACGGCGGCATCCTCCGCGTACGCACACCATGGGCGCGGCAGCGTGCTGTGGCCCACGGTGAAATGGATGATTCCCGGCCTGTTGCTGGGTGGTTGGTTGGGCAGCGGCGTGGCCGTGAAGCTGGATGACCAGGCGTTGCGCTGGATCGTGGCCGGCTATTGTTTCCTGGCTGCGGCGCAGATGTTGTTCGGCAAGGCGCGCAGCAACAGCGATGGCAGCGCGGTGCCTGCACCGGTCGGCGTGCCGATGACGGCGGCGGGCGCGGGCATCGGCGCATTGTCGGCAGTGGTGGGCATCGGTGGCGGCAGCATGACCGTGCCATTACTGGTCTGGCGCGGGGTCGCGCCGGTGCGTGCGGTGGGCACGTCAAGCGCGTGCGGCGTGGCGATCGGCTTGTCCAGCGCAGTGGGTTATGCGATGCATGCGCCTGCAGGTGCGTTGCCGCAGTATGCGCTGGGTTATGTGTATCTGCCAGCCGCAATCGGCGTGGCAATAGCGTCGGTGCTGGCCGCGCCGTACGGGATGCGTCTTGCGCACCGGTTGAGCGGGGCGACGTTGAAGCGGGTGTTCGCGCTGTTCCTGGTCAGCGTGGGCGTGGCGCTGCTGGTGTAGGAGCGACGTAAGTCGCGAAGCAGGAGGTCTTGGAAGCGTCAGAAGCTTTGCGACTTACGTCGCTCCCACATCAACGGGTATCCGCTTTTATCCGTGTCCAATGTTTTTTTTTCGGTCGCGACTCACGTCGCTCCTACGTGCGTTCGTGCGTTCAGCGCAATGCGATTTGCGGGACGTCGATGCTCAGGGCTAGCGCGAGATGATCGGAGAACGCGGCGGGTATCGCGCGTGCATCTACGGACTTGAGCGATTCGCTGAGCAGGATGTGGTCGATGGCGCGTTTCGGTCCCCAGCTGGGGAAGGTGGGCACGCAGAAAGCCGGCGGGCGCAGGTGCGTGCGGCTGTAGAGCAGATCCATCTCGGGTCGATCAGGCACGCAGTTGAAGTCGCCCATCAGCACCGCATGCGGATGGTCTTCCAGCAGCTCTGCGATGAAGCCCAGTTGCGCGCGCCGCGAATTCGCACCCAATGACAGATGCGCGACAGCCACCACCAGGCCTTCGTCGCCGCGGCCAAAGCGTGCCAACAACACGCCGCGTCCGCTGATGCGGCCCGGCAGCGAGTGATCGCTGACTTCCACCGGTTCCAGCTTGCTCAGCAGTCCGTTGGCGCTGGACGCCACGCCGCCGACGTTGCGGTTCGGCTGGTGGCTCCAGTAATCGAAGCCACCCTGCTCGGCCAGGTAGTGGGTCTGGTTGGTGAAGCCCGAGCGCAGGCTGCCCGGATCCGCTTCCTGCAGGCCGACGATGTCGTGCTCGGCGGCCATCTGTGCAATCGCATCCAGGCTGCCGCGCTTGTTGCCGGCCGGCAGCGCATGCGACCAGCTGCGGGTCACGTAGTCGCTGTAGCGGCGCGTGCTGGAGCCGGCCTGGATGTTGGCGCTGAGCAGGCGCAGCCGGCGCGTGTCCGCAGTGGTCATGTGGGGTGACCGGTCAGGATCAGTTGGCGGCAGCGGCAGGTGTCGTGCTACCCGCGCGCTCCCGTGCGATCAGCGCGTCGGCAATGCGGAACATGTCGTCGTAGGTCCTACCCTGCACCCGGTACCGGCCGTTGATGATCAGCGTGGGCGTGCCTTCGATCTTGCTGCGCTGGGCATATTGCTTGGCCTTGTTGATCTTTCCGCTCACCGCGAAGCTCTTCATGGTGTTCTGGAACTGTTCGGCACTGACGCCGTAGTTGGCGTAGAACGCGGCGATCGGCGCGTCGGTGGGCTTGTCGCCTTCACCGGGCAGGCGGTCCTGCGCGTGGATGGCGTTGTAGACCGCTTCGTGGGTCTTCTCCACCAGGCCCAGCGATTCGGCGGCGTAGAAGGCGTGCGCATACGGCGTCCAGTCCGGACCGAACAGCGCCGGCACGTAGGTCAGGCGCACATCCGCAGGCAACCTGGATTTCCAGGCGCGCAGGTTGGGCTCCAGGGCATTACAGGCGGGGCAGACGTAACCGAAGACTTCGGTGACTTCGACCTTGCCATTGAGCGGCTCGAATGGCTGGCCACCGGCGATTTCCACGTAATCCACGCCCGGCACCAGCGGCGGGCCGGCCGGCGTTGCGACCGGTGCGGGCGCGACAGGCGCGGCAGCAACTTCGCTGGCGACCTCAGCAGGCGCCGGAGTTTGCGTGACGGGTAACGCCGGCACCGGAGCAGCACCCGGCGTGGGTGTTTCCTGTTGGGAGCACGCAGCCAGCAATGGCAGCAGTGCTGCCAGGATCAGTGCGAAACGGGAGGTCATGGGGGTGCGCTCCGTGGATGGCGGCGGGGTTGAGACGGACTAGCGCAAACCGTTAATTGGCCGATGCGCGTTCGCGTGCAACCAGGTGTTCGATGGTGTTGAACATCTGCTCCGGCCCGCGCTGGTCCACCGACACCAGGTATTTGCCGTTCACGACGATCGACGGCGTACCTTCGATCTTGGAGCGCACGGCGAACTGCTTGGCGCGGTTGAGCTTGGTTTCCACCGCGAAGCCCTTCATGGTGCTGGCGAAGGTCTTGGGATCGACACCGTACTGCGCGTAGAACTTGCCGATGTCTTCGGACGTCGACTGCAGGTTGAGGCTGCGGGCCACGTGCAGGGCGTTGAACATCGCGTCGTGGCTCTTCTCCAGCACGCCCAGGGTTTCCGCGGCGAAGAACGCGCGCGCATAGGTCACCCAGTAACCACCGAAGGCAGCCGGCACCGAGATCACGTTGACGTCGGCGGGCTGCTTGCCCTTCCAACTGTCGATCAGCGGCTGGAACTGCGCGCAGTGCGGGCAGGTGTAGCCGAAGACTTCCGCCACTTCCACCTTGCCTGCAGCCGGCGCAAACGCCTGGCCGCCGGGGATTTCCACGTAATCCGTGCCGGCGACCGGTGCCGGGCCGGAAGGCGGGGTCACGGCGATCGGGGCGGCTGCCGGTGTTTCTGTAGTGGCGGCTGCTTCAGCGGCGGGCGCCACGTCTGCCGGCGCGGTGGTCGCCGGTGCGGCAACGGTTTCGACGGCGGGCGTCGCGGCTTCGTCGGCCTGCTTGCTGCAGGCGGCGAACAGCGGCAGCAGCGCAATGAGCATCAATGCGAAACGGGATTTCATGGTGGTGGACTCCAGCATCGTTAAGGGCATTCAGAAGGAAGCGCGTGCCGGCATCACGCCGGCAGGCAACAAGAATCGCATGTAACGCGTTACGTCATCGCAAGGAGCGCGCTTATTTGCGCGCTGCGCGTTCGCGGGCCACCAGGTAGTCGGTGGTGCTCAGCACCTGGTCCAGGCTGCGGCCGGTCACCCGGTACTTGCCATTGACGATGACCGTCGGCGTGCCTTCTACGCCCGCGTCTCTGGAAAACTGCCGCGACCGCGCGAGCATGGCCTCTACTTCCGCGCTGCCCATGGTGGCGGCGAATGTCTTGGCGTTGGCGCCGTAGCGCGCATAGAACGCCGCGATTTCTTCGGCGGACGCGTTCTGTATCGGCAAGCTGCCGTCCTCATGCAGCGCCTTGAACATGGCGTTGTGGGTCTTGCCCAGCAGGCCGAGTTTCTCGGCCGCGTAGTAGGCGCGGGCATACGGAAGCCAGTAGCCACCGAAGGCCGCCGCTACCGGGGTGAAGCGCACGTAGGACGGTTGCTTCTTCTTCCATGCATCCACCTGAGGCTGGAAGTTCGCGCAGTGGATGCAGGTGTAGCCGAACACTTCCGCCACCTCCACCTTGCCATTGAGCGGGGCGAAGGGCTTGCCGTCGGGAATCACGACGTAGTCGGTGCCTTCGACCGGCGTGGCCGCATGGGCGAACCAGGGCATGAGGACCAGCAACAGCAGGGCGAATCTGGATTTCATTGGCGGGACTCCAAGTGCAAAGGGTGGTTCCGGGCGTGCCGAGATGCGCTTCTTGTAGATCCGAGCTTGCTCGGATGCTCTTCAGGCAGGCACGCAGCGGTCTGTCAGGAAGCAGTGGTCAAAAAAAACGGGGCAGCACAAACAGAAACGCCGGCCATGATCCGGCCGGCGTGAACATCAGCTGTGAAACGTGGACCGCGCCAGGCGCGCCAAGTTCACGATTGCTGCGGGGCGGGCTCGGCGGCGGGCGTGGGGGCCGGTGCGGGCGCCGGAGCCGCAGCAGGTGCGGCGGCCGGGGTCGTGGTCGCCGCGGCATCGTCGGCACGGTCGTGCAGGCCCTGCAGGAAGGTGGCCAACGCCTGGATTTCCTCGTCGGTCAGCTTGTTGCTGACCTGCGCCATGATGTGGAACAGCGCCGGATCCTTTTCCATGGTGGTGCCGGTGCGGTACTCCTGCAAGCGACGCGCCGAATAATCCTGGAACTGGCCGGCGACCAAGGGGTAGGCCGGGCCGGGGTTGCCGCCACCACTGGGGCCATGGCATGCCAGGCAGGCCGGCACGCCGCGTGCGGCATCGCCACCGCGGAACAGGCGCTGGCCTACTTCATAGAACTTCATGCCCTTGTTGGGGCCTTCGGCGATCACCGTGTCGTCGGCCAGGCCTGCGCCGGCCTTCTGGGTGGCGAAGTACGCGCCGATGTCACGCATGTCCTGCGGGGTCAGGCCCTGCACGAACGGCACCATCGCGACCGCGGCGCCACCACGCTGGCCGCTGGCGATCAGGGCGATCTGGCGTGCGGTGTAACGCTCGGCCTGGCCGGCGATGCGCGGGTATTGCGGGTCGCTGGGGTTGCCGTCCACGCCATGGCAGGCGGCGCAGGCGGTGGCCTTGGTCTGGCCGGCGGCGGCATCGCCCCAGGTGGTCTTGCTGAGGTCGATCTCCAGCGGCGCGGCCACCACGGGGGCGTTGTCCGGCAGTGGCGCGACGGTGGTCTGTGCAAAGGCGACCGCACCCACGGCCGCAATGGCCAGTCCGGCAAGTCCCAAAACGCGAGCGTGGCGCATGCTAAAGCTCCGAAAAACCTGAAAAAGCGGCGAAGTTGAAAGGCCGCGAAACCGGGGGATTATCGTCGCGGCGGGGCGGCGCGGTCAATTCGGGGCGTTGGGGCAGGTTGTTGGTTGTTGGTTCCAGGTTCCAGGTAGCTCGCTTCCGCCCTCTCCAAGAACCAAGAACCAACAACCAAGAACCGGCGCTTCTACAACCAGGAACCGCGAATAGCCCCCACGTGCCATCCTAGGCGCATGCTCAATCCATTAGAAAAAGCCAAATACCTGCTGGCGGCGCACCTTCCCAGCCAGCTTCCGCCGGATATCGGCCATGAGGTCGCCTTCGCCGGGCGCTCCAATGCCGGCAAGTCCACGGCGCTGAATGCGCTGACCCGGCAGAACTCGCTGGCCCGCGTGTCCAAGACGCCGGGCCGCACGCAGCAGCTGGTGTTCTTCGAGGTGGAGCAGGACAAGTACCTGGTCGACCTGCCGGGTTACGGCTACGCCAAGGTGCCGCACGAGCTGAAGGATCACTGGCAGGCGTTCCTAGATCGCTATTTCCGCAGCCGCGAGTCGCTCAAGGGGCTGGTGGTGGTGATGGACATCCGCCACCCGCTGAAGGAATACGACCAGCACATGCTGAGCTACGCGGTGGAGAACGGCATTCCAGCACACGGTTTGCTGACCAAGGCCGACAAGCTGGGTCGCGGGCAGCAGGGCAATGCGTTGCAGGCGGTGAAGAAGGAGTTGTTCTCGAAGTTCGGCGACACCGTCAGCGTGCAGACGTTCTCCGGCGAATCCAAACAAGGCGTGGACGAAGCGCGCGCAGTGGTGAATGGGTGGCTGGGGTTTGGTCGGGTTGATGGTGGGGATGTGGGTTAGTCGGAGTTAGGCGTCATGAAGAATATCCTTGTTTGCGCGTTCTCCTTTGCGATTGTTGGATGCACCACGACATCCAGCCAGAGCGGCAGCACGGAGTATCTGGAGACTTCTTCTCGACTATTCATTGAGGATGGCGATGGCGACTTCAAGCTGCCTACTGGCCGAACAATTTTGGGTATTGATAACACTTTCAGTCTCGGTGGAGGATATGTGCTGCTGCTTCCTGGAGAGCACGTAATTACACATGCGTGTCCAACTCTTCCAGATGGAATTCTAGGTATGCATGGAGCGCCGTCGATTGTGTACAGATTCGAGGCGAACAAGGACTACGAGCTCAGATGCAAGGATGGATTTATTAATATAGTTCCAAGAGTCAAGGATGAGGCCTAACAATTCATTCAATTCGAACCCGCATCAGGTTCTCTAACTTCGGTTGGTTTTGGGTAATGTAGGCTTCTGTGCCAATCCAATACTGGCCAGCTCAATCTAGGCGTCTGGCCGCATGAGATTACTCGCTGCCCTTTGTATTTTGCTCATTTCTGGCTGCGTTTCGCGAATTTCGCTTGAGGCGTCTCCGCAGTACTCGGCAAGCATCCGTTCCGCAATCTGCGACTCCGGGGAGCCGGCTGTCTCGCTATGGTCTGTTATGGCAATGCCGACCGGCGAAACACGAGAGTTTCGTGTCGGCACATCCGACTATCGTCATCCTGTTTACTTGCGCCCGGGTTCGTACCAGATTGAGGCGGGGTGTAATCGCAGTGGCGACCAATGTGGCTTCCTCAAAGGGTGGCTTCATATGGATCGCGCGCCTACGATCAAGGCGCGATTGGCCCCCGGTGAATCTCTGGAGATAGAGTGCAAAGGAGCCAGCCCAGAGCTCATTCTTCGCGCGGTGCGGCCCAACACTTCATCCAAGTCGGATCGGTAGCCAGCGTAGCCTGCGTAGAGCTTCGCTGTTGAAAGCCGCCACGCTCTACCCGGGCTACATTGCTAGCCATAAAGAAATTGATCCTTTGTTGAACACGACGCTTTCCAAGGGAATATCCTTCACGTCAAGTTGGGTCCCGGCGTTCGCCGGGATGACGTCATGAGGTGGTGATCGTTCGTGGTTCAATCAGATTCGTAATTTCATCAGGGTTAGTTGCATTGATTCCACCCTGGATTCCTGAATTCATAGGAGCACGCAATGCCAAACACCGCGCCCATTGTTGCCCCGGTCATCGTACTCGTTCTCTGGTCCGGACTGATTTGGGCCTGGATGTACGCCACGCGCATACCCGCCATCATCAAGATGCGCATGCGGCTTGATCCCATGATGCCTCGCGGCGAACAGATGTCTCAGCTTCCCGCGAACGTGCGCTGGAAGGCCGATAACTACAACCATCTGATGGAACAACCCACGTTGTTCTACGCCACCGCACTCGGCCTCGCCGTGCTCGGCGACCAATCCCCAATCAGCCTCAATCTCGCGTGGGCGTACGTCATCCTGCGTATCGTGCACAGCCTGGTGCAGACCACCACCAACCGCATCACCCTTCGCTTCGCGGTGTTCTTAGTCTCGTCACTGGTGCTGTTTGCATTGGCGATCAGAGCCGCCATGCTCGCCTTCTGATCAACCAAGCGTAGCCCGGGTAAGCGCAGCGCACCCGGGAACGAAGAGTTTCAGTGCAAGGCCAACTCCCGGGTGCGCTGCGCTTACCCGGGCTACAAATCGGCGACTACGAAACGTCTTCCAGACGCGGATCCAGCCACGCACGCAGCATGTCCACCAGCGTATTGATCAACACGATCAACGCGCCGACCACCAGCACCACGCCCAGCACCAGCGTGTAGTCGCGGTTCAACGCGCCCTGCACGA
>CALCNV010000105.1 GCA_937897645.1 uncultured Lysobacteraceae bacterium | reverse complement strand
ATCCGCGTGCGCGCGCCGCACGCAGGTAATCGGCGGACAGCGTTTCCAGCATCGATGCGCGCGTCAGGCGCGCGCAGTACGCCAAGTTGGGCAACGCGAGCGCGATCACCGGCAGCACGATGTTCTGCCACTCACCCCAGCCGCCCGCCGGCAACCAGTTCAACGTCACCGCGAACAGCAGCACCAATAACGGCGCCGCCACGAACTTGGGAATCGCAAGCCCCAGTCCTGCCAATAGCATCAACGCGCGATCCATCCACTGCCCCGCACGCAGCGCGGCGAAAACACCGAGTGGAATGCCCACCAGCAAGGCCAGCAACAACGCGAGTCCGCCATTGAGCAGCGACACCGGCAGCGCACGTGCGATCAACTGGTTGACCGTGTAGTCCGGATACTGGAATGACGGACCCAGGTCACCCCGCGCCACGTCCGCCAGCCATGCGCCGTATTGCACGATCAGTGGCTGGTCGAGACGGAATTGTTCCGCGAGTGCAGCCTGCACTTCCGGCGGCGCGGACTTTTCCGTGTCGAACGGCCCGCCCGGCGCGGCGCGCAGCAGCACGAAACACAAGGTGGCGAGTAGCCACAGGGTGATGACGGCTTCAAGCAGACGGGAGAGGAGGCGCTTCACGATGAGGTAGGCACGCACGTTATTTTGAAGTCGTCATCCCGGCGGACGCCGGGACCAAACTCACGGCCAATACAATGCGGTTGCGAGTGTATTGCATCAGCTGAAGGCTGGGTCCCGGCGTTCGTCGGGATGACGAGCCTTGAGGAATGGTGCGCTGTACGAGCCAAGCATTCCAATTCCGTTCCGACCCGCATTACACGTGCACGTTGAACAGGTTGCCGATGAGATGCGAAGCCGCCATCGCCATCGCGCCCCAGAAACCCACGCGCCATGCCCCGCGCACGATGGGCGCGCCACCTGCATAGGCCGCCAATGCGCCGGACAGGAACAGGCTGATGATCGTCACCGCGACAGTCACCACGCCCACGCGCTCGGCCGGAGCCAGCAGGACCGCGGCGATCGGCACGGCAGCGCCGACGGTGAAGGCGAGCGCCGAGGCCAGCGCCGCCTGTATCGGACGGGCGCGCAGGGTGTCGGTGATGCCGAGTTCATCGCGTGCATGTGCGCCCAGCGCATCGTGTGCGGTCAATTGCTCGGCCACCTGGCTTGCCAGCGCCGGCGTCAGTCCACGACGCACGTAGATGTGCGCCAGTTCGGCCAGCTCGATGTCGGGATCGTCGGCAAGCTCCTTCTTTTCCTTCAACAAGTCCGAATTCTCCGTATCGGCCTGCGACTGCACGGAAACATATTCACCTGCAGCCATCGACATGGCGCCGGCCACCAGTCCGGCCACGCCCGTCATCAACACCGTGGTGTGGCTGGCCCCGCTGGCGGCCACGCCCACCACCAGTCCGGCGACCGACACGATGCCATCGTTGGCGCCGAGGACCGAGGCACGCAACCAGCCTGCGCGATCGGAGCGGTGTGCTTCCCTGTGTTTGGCGCGCATGTGGCATTCCTTATGGTCAATCGTGCCAGCGTAACCACCGCGAGGCATGGCGGTCGAGCGGATTCGGTTCGAAGCCCGCTACTTCAGGCCTGACCAGATGCTTGGATGTATAGAAATACAGCGGAACCAGGGCATGCGCGTTCAACAGTTTCTGTTCCGCGGCGCGCAGCCATGCATTGCGCGCGGCCTCGGTCTTGGCGGCGTCGGCTTTGCCAAGTCGCTCGCGGAAGCCAGCATCATCGAAGCCAGTCCAGTTCAACGGGCCGTCGCTACCAAAGGCAGCCAGGAAATTGCGTGCATCCACCACATCGCCGACCCAGCCGCCGCGGAATACCTGGGTGATCACGCGCTGCTTGCGGTTCTGCACGAAGACTTTCCATTCCTCGTTGCGCAGGCGCACCTGCACACCCAGCACGTCACGCCACATCGAAGCGACTGCCAACGCCATGCGCCGATGCGGCGTGGAGGTGTTGTAGCGCAGCTCCAGCACCAGCGGATTTTTTTTCGAATAACCCGCGGCGTGGTAAAGCGCACGCGCACGTGCTTCACGCTGCGCCTGGGTGTCGGTCGCCCAAGTGGTGGTCGCGCCGGTGTAACCGGGAATGCCGGTGGGCACGATGCCGAAGGCGGGTTGCTCGCCCAGGCCGGTGACATGGCGGGTGAGTGTGTCGCGGTCCACAGCCAGCGACAGCGCTTCGCGCAGTGCGGGATTGTCCTTGAACGGCGGCTGCGTCAGGTTCATGCCCAACCAGAACGCGCCGACATACGGCGCGATGCGCAGTTGCTCGCCGTGGCGCTCAAGCAGGGCATCAATCGGTTGCGGCGGCACGGTTTCGGTGATGTGCAGATCGCCGGCGGCGAAGCGTTGCAGTTCCGCAGCAGCATCTTCGGTGACCTGGTAGCGCACGCGCGGTATGGCGACGTTGCCGGCATCGTGGAAGCGCGGGTTCTTTTCCACCACCAGGTTGGCCTGCGGCGTCCACGCCAGCAGCTGATACGCGCCATTGCTGACCAGTCGGCCCGGACGCGTGTGCTGCGCACCGAATTCCTGCACGGCCGGCAGGTACACCGGGAATGCCAGTGGCAAGGTCAACAGCGCGGGCAGTGCTGCGCTGCGGTCCAGGGTGAACACGACCGTGCGTGCATCCGGCGCGGCGACACCGAGTGCCGTGGGCGGGCGCGTGCCGGCCTGCACCGCTTGCGCATTGTGGAGCGCGTCGAACAGTTCCGCGAACGGCGCAGCAGTCTTCGGCGAGAACGCACGCTGGAAGCTCGCGACAATCTGCGCTGCGTCCAGCGGTTTGCCGTTCGACCAGCGCAAGCCCTCGCGCAGATGGAAGGTCCAGGTGCGGCCATCGGGCGAAACCTCCCAGCGTTCGGCCATGCCCGGGATCAGGCGACCGGCCGCGTCCTCGGTCACCAGGCCTTCGTAGAGATCGCGCAGCACGTTGCCGCAGGCCACTTCCTGGCAGCGATGCGCGTCCAGCGTGGAGGGTTCGGGCCCGTTGCCACGCTCGAGTTGCGCCACGGCGGGCGACTGCGCGTTGGCACCGGCGGAACACAGCAACAACAGGACGACAACGATCAGGCGCATCGGCTCAGGATATAGTGCGGGCCTTGCGATGTCAGGCGCATAGCCCCACATCTCCCACTCCCCGACGCAGCGAGCCGTGCCCTTGTCCAGTCCCAGCCACGTTGCGGGTACGCCCATCACCGACCGCACGCAACTGGTCGACTACATCGCGTCGGGCGAGAAGCCCAGGTCCGAGTGGCGCATCGGCACCGAGCACGAGAAGTTCGGCTTCCGCCTCGATGACTTGCGTCCCCCAACCTTCGAAGGCGAGCGTGGCATCGAAGCATTGCTCAAGGGCCTGACCCGCTTCGGCTGGGAACCCGTCGAAGAGCACGGCAACGTCATCGCCCTGCTGCGCGACAACGCCTCGGTCACGCTGGAACCCGCCGGGCAACTGGAACTCTCCGGCGGCATGCTGGAAAACATCCACCAGACCTGCAGCGAAGTCGGCACGCACCTGAAGGAAGTGAAGACGGTCGCCGACGAATTGCAGCTTGGCTTCCTCGGCATGGGCTTCCAGCCCAAGTGGACGCGCGACGAGATGCCGTGGATGCCCAAGGGTCGCTACCAGATCATGCGCAACTACATGCCCAAGGTCGGCTCGCTCGGCCTGGACATGATGAAGCGCACCTGCACCGTGCAGGTCAACCTGGATTTTTCCAGCGAAGCGGACATGGTGAAGAAGTTCCGCGTCTCGCTTGCGTTGCAGCCCATCGCCACCGCCTTGTTCGCCGATTCGCCGTTCACCGAAGGCAAGCCCAACGGCTACCAGAGTTATCGCTCGCACATCTGGACGGACACCGATAAAGACCGTACCGGCATGCTCGACTTCGTGTTCGAGGATGGCTTCGGCTACGAACGCTACGTCGAGTACCTGCTGGACGTGCCCATGTACTTCAGCTACCGCAATGGCGAGTACATCGACTGCTCGGGCCAGAGCTTCCGCGATTTCATGGCGGGCAAACTACCGGCGTTGCCGGGCATGCTGCCCACCATGACCGACTGGTCGGACCACATGACCACCGCCTTCCCGGAAGTGCGGATGAAGAAGTTCCTGGAGATGCGCGGCGCCGATGGCGGTCCATGGGGTCGGCTGTGCGCGCTGCCCGCGTTCTGGGTGGGCCTGCTCTACGACCAGACGGCACTCGACGCCGCCTGGGACCTGGTCAAGGATTTCAGCATCGAAGAACGCAATCACTTGCGCGACGGCGTGCCGAAGCACGCGCTGAAACTTCCGTTCGGCGGCGGCACCGCGCGCGACCTGGCGGCGGAGGCGTTGAAGATCGCCGTGGCCGGCCTGCAGCGCCGTGCCGTTTTCAACGGCAAGGGCGCGGACGAATCCGGCTTCCTGGATCCGCTGGTCGAATTCGTCGAAGCCAACGAAACCCCGGCCGAACGCAAGCTGGCGCTGTTCCATGGTGAATGGAACGGCGACATCGATCGCGTGTTCCGCGAGTTTGCTTACTGATTTGAATGGATTCCCTTTTTGGGAAGCGGCCTGGATTCACGGACCAGAGGCCGCGGTCATGGGCGCTGCTTGCGTCGCCTCGAAGTTCAACTTCAGCAATGCGACCCAGTCCTGGCGATTGAGGTTGCATTGAGCCGGGGCATCCGGACTGCACGGCGGGTCGGACGCGTCGCGCAATGGCAGGTTGGCGAAGCGGCCCTGCGCGTCCAGTCGCAACATGCGCAGGGTGACCGCCTGTTGTACGTTGCCGCCTACCAGCCAGGCCATCTCGCCGGGCACGGCGGCGACCACGATTTCACAGTGCATCGCCAGCCCCACGTCGTCGTCCAGTCGCTCCACCAACCCGTCATGTCCCAGTGGGCGCGCCTTGCCGCGCACGTAGCACAGCAGGTCCCCAGGCGCCGGCATGGCCAGCTGCGGCGAGACCAATCGATGGGGCGTGTAGGACGCTGAGAGCCGGGACGCGCGTATGTAGTCCAGGTGGCGAGCCGATGCAGGGAAGCCAGACACGCCTGCACGACGCATCACCCACGACACGAAGGCCGCCGACCATGGCGTGTCCACGACGAAGTTGCGGCAGGTCATTGCAAGGATGGCGCACTCGCTCGAAAGTCCGCTGCCATTCCAGTACGCAGCTACTTTCTTCCAGGCCTGGTCGCCATCGGCCAGGGACAGGTTCTCGGCTTCGTAAACGGATTGTCCAGCAAAGCGTCCATCTGCATCGATGAACGTGCGGAACCAGGCGTGGTTTTCCTGGCACGCCAGCGCGGCGATCCGCGTCCCCACGTCGGGAGCATCCACCTGCAGGCGCAACTGCGGGCACGGATCACGCGCATGTGCCGGCGTGGCGATGGCCAGCCAGCCCACTGCAACCAGCAGGGGCAGGAAAGCGTTCAAGCACAGTCGCCCGGATGTTGTCATCAGAAGTTTCGTAGCAAACCTTTCAGCAGTTTCTTGCTCTTGCTTTCCTCTTCCGCGGGCGGCTGTGCGCCGGTCTCGGCATCGGGTTGCGACGACATCCCCGACAGGTCCATGCCCAGCATCGCGGTGGTGGTGGCCTTGGTACGCACGCGCACGTTCCACTCCGGTTTCCACGGCTGCTTCGGATCGGCCGGCTTTTCCGGCCAGCTGACGTTGGTCTCCGGTCCATAGGCGACCATGTTCAAGGCGGCCATGCCGCCACCTTCGGCAGCAGCGGTGCCGGTGGGTTTGAAGATGCCCTGCGGTACCGCGCAGCGCGTGGTCGTCGGTGCCAACAGCACTTTCTGCTTCAACCATTTCTCGATATTGGAACCAGGCAGGTAATTGATCAGCTCCATGCCGGCACCCGCGGCATCCGCGCTGCTCCACATGACGAAATTGCGTTCGTCCTGCATTGCCACGGCGTGCAGGAAGTAACCACGCGCGCGATCCACCGGCTGCCACTGCAGTTGGACGCTGTCGGCGAGTTCGCCGGTGCTGCCCAGCGCGATCTTCGGCATGAAATCGGCGTTCCGGTCCAGTTGGAACTGCAGCGATGCGGGCACGCCGTCACCGGTGATGCGGTGCTGCCCCACCATCGAGGAACCGTCCGCGACGCGCTTGCTGTTCTTCTGGTTAGGCCACAGTGCGTAGCTTGGGTTCGCGTCGATGTCGCGATCAGGCACGAACAGGCCCGGCGCCAGGCTGCCATTGGTCTGGACCGTGCCGTTCTTCATCCTCACGGTCATCACCTTGGGCTGGCCGGGCCGTACCGTGGCGCCGCAACCCCAGTACTGGCGGATGGTGACTTCGACGTCTTCCATCTTGCCGGACGTGCGCTCGTCCGTTCGCGCGCCCTGCACCGGCGGCAACAGCGGCAGCGACTTGCCGACACCCAGTCCTGCCGGCACAAACTGTTCGGCGGGTATGCCCGGGCGCAGGCTGTTGTACATGGCGATGTCCAACACCTTGCCCATGCTGGCCGGGATATTGCGTGACTGCGGATAGCCCTGTGGCCCCTTCGCGCCGCCCATCATGCGGTTGGCGAACCCACCCATCATGCCCATGTCGGGCATGCCGGCCATGCTGTGGGTGGCCACGTCGATCCAGACCTGGGTGGGTGGCCCGGCAGGCGGGGCGCTGCTGGCGGGCAAGGCAACCAACAGGGTGGCGGCGAGGGCAAGGCAAAGGGGGTGGCGAAGGGTGTTCATGCTGCTTCCTGCAATGGGGGTGACCCTTACTTAGGCGTAGAAAGCCGGCGAAACAGGACACAATCCCTCGTCGCGGCCCGTGTATACTCCACCCCAGTATCAGACTCGGGCCGCCAGATGCCACATTCCGCCCACGAAAAAAAGCGCGTGTTGACCCGGGTGCGCCGCATCAAGGGGCAGGCCGATGCGCTTGAACGTGCGCTGGAGGCCGGCGTCGATTGCGGCGAAGTGCTGCAGCAGATCGCCGCCATCCGCGGCGCCGTCAACGGGCTGATGTCGGAAGTACTGGAAGCCCATGTCCGCGAGGAATTTGGGCAGGCTGCGCGCTCGGATGCGCAACGCGAGGCGCGTGTGCTCGAACTGACTTCGCTGGTGCGTTCTTATCTCAAATAGGCAATGCCGCGCGCATCGCCTTCGCCATTTTTCCCATTGCAGGAGCCTTCCATGAAATCACGCGCCGCCGTCGCCTTCGCAGCAGGCGAACCCCTGAAGATCGTCGAGATCGACGTCGCTCCGCCGCAGAAGGGCGAAGTGCTGGTGAAGATCACCCACACCGGCGTCTGCCACACCGATGCGTTCACGCTGTCGGGTGACGATCCGGAAGGCCTCTTCCCAGCCGTGCTTGGCCACGAAGGTGCGGGCATCGTGGTGGAAGTCGGTGAAGGCGTCACCAGCGTGAAGCCGGGTGACCACGTGATTCCGCTGTACACCGCCGAATGCCGCGAGTGCCTGTTCTGCAAGAGCGGCAAGACCAACCTGTGCACCTCGGTGCGCGCCACGCAGGGCAAGGGCGTGATGCCGGATGGCACCACGCGTTTTTCCTACAACGGCCAGCCGATCTACCACTACATGGGTTGCTCGACTTTCAGCGAATACACGGTCGTCGCCGAAGTGTCGCTGGCGAAGATCAATCCCGATGCCAATCCCGAACACGTCTGCCTGCTGGGCTGCGGCGTCACCACCGGCATCGGTGCCGTGCACAACACCGCGAAGGTGCAGCCCGGTGATTCGGTGGCGGTGTTCGGTCTCGGCGGGATCGGGCTCGCCGTGATCCAGGGTGCGCGCCAGGCGAAAGCCGGCCGCATCATCGCCATCGATACCAATGCATCCAAGTTCGACATGGCCAGGGACATGGGCGCGACCTACTGCGTCAATCCCAAGGACCATGACAAGCCCATCCAGCAGGTTGTCGTGGAGATGACCGGCTGGGGCGTGGACCATTCCTTCGAATGCATCGGCAACGTCAACGTGATGCGTGCGGCGCTGGAATGCGCGCACCGCGGCTGGGGCCAGAGCGTGATCATCGGCGTCGCCGGCGCGGGCCAGGAAATTTCCACGCGTCCGTTCCAGCTGGTGACGGGTCGCAAGTGGATGGGCACCGCGTTTGGCGGCGTGAAGGGCCGCTCGCAATTGCCGGGCATGGTGGAAGACGCGATGCGCGGCGACATCGAACTTGCGCCGTTCGTGACCCATACGATGGACCTGGAAGCGATCAACGAAGCCTTCGACTTGATGCATGAGGGCAAGTCGATTCGCAGCGTGGTGCATTTTTGATTTCACAAGCCCCTCTCCCACTGGGAGAGGGGTTGGGATGAGGGTCCGGCGACATCGTGACCTGATGTACACCGCGAATGCTGAAACATTCGCTTGATGTCGAAAGATCTGTTCCGTCACACCCTCATCCGGCGCTTCGCGCCACCTTCTCCCCTAGGGAGAAGGGAACACAGGAGTCCACCATGACCCTCGAACGCATCGAACACCGCGCCTGTTTCGGCGGTTGGCAGGACGTCTACCGGCACCGTTCCGACGTGCTTGGCTGCGACATGAATTTCGCCGTGTACCTGCCACCGCAGGCCGCGACGCAGAAGCTGCCGGTGCTGTACTGGCTGTCCGGCCTGACCTGCACCGAGCAGAACTTCATCACCAAGGCCGGTGCGCAGCGTTATGCCGCCGAGCATGGCGTGATCCTGGTCGCGCCGGATACCAGCCCGCGCGGTGACGACGTCGCGGATGCGGACGGCTACGACCTGGGCAAGGGCGCTGGTTTCTACGTCAATGCCACGCAGGCACCGTGGTCCGCGCATTACCGCATGTACGACTACATCGCGGCAGAGCTGCCCGCGCTGATAGAAGCGAATTTCCACGCCAACGATGCGCGTGGCATCAGCGGCCATTCCATGGGCGGACATGGCGCGTTGATCGTGGCGTTAAAGAATCCCGGTCGCTACCGCAGCGTGTCGGCGTTCTCGCCGATCGTCGCGCCGTCACAGGTACCGTGGGGACAGAAGGCGCTGGCGGCTTACCTCGGTTCGGATCGCAATGCATGGCGTGAGTGGGATTCGACCGAGCTGGTCGCGGGCGCGGCGGAGCGACTACCCCTATTGATCGACCAGGGCGATGCGGATGAGTTCCTCGCCACGCAACTGAAGCCGGAATTGTTGCAGGCGGCCTGCGCTGCAGCAGGACATCCACTGCAGCTGCGCCTGCAACCCGGCTACGACCACAGTTATTATTTCATCGAAAGTTTCATCGGCGAGCACATAGCGCACCATGCCGCCGCATTGAAAGCTTGAGCAAACGGTAGGAGCGCCCCATGGGCGCGAGCTCTTGATCTTCGCGTGCATGTGCAAAGCCTCAAAAGCTCGCGCCATGGGGCGCTCCTACCGACAGCGACCCGTCCGCGAACAATCAGGCCGTGGACACGTCGCGCAGTTCCCAGGCGTTGCCGGCCAGCAGGCGCAGGCGCTGCTTGAACACGCTACCCGGCAGCGCGGTGATGGCGATCAAATCAATCTGAAGGTCGTGCTGCGCGCCGGTCACAGTCGCTCCAGGATCCGTCGCACCCAGCGCGGGATCGACGGCATCGGGGTCTGCTTGCGTAGCGCGCCAGCGCTGGAACAGGCCGTCCGTGCGCAGTGCGTCCTGCAGTTGCGCGGCGAACTCCGCCGCGCCGTGCGCGGTGAAACTCAGCGCGGCATCACTGCCGCGTGCTTTTTCCGGGTGTTTGAGGCCGATGTAGTAGCGGATTGGCATGCGTGGCTATCCTGAAGGAGTCGCCACCAGCCTAGTCCCTGCGCGTTAGCAGTGCGTTATGCGCCGACCGCTCAGGACGTGGTGAAGGTGTGCGGCTCCGCGGCGAAACCCACCACCACCGCGCCCTTGCCCACGTTGACCATGCCGGTGAGGCTCATCACGCTCTCGAACACTTCCACGTTCGCGTTGGCGCAGATTTCGCGCAGTCGCGTGTAACCCGGCAACGCACGCATCTCGTCAAGCTCACCGCCGTAGCTCAGGCACACCGTGGGTGTGAGCAGCCCGGCGATGACGCGGTTGCCGGCGAACTTGAACATCTGCTCGACCGCATTGTCGAAGCCCTTGAGCTTGGCCACGGGCTCGGTCTTTCCGGCGTGGCCGTGCAGCACGGGCTTGATGTCGAGTGCGCTGCCCAGCGCAGCGCCCAGGAAACTGACGCTGCGATCACCCTTGGTGCGTGCACGTGCGCGCAAGTAATACAGGTCGCGCGGAATCATGTAGCCGTGCGAGTTTGCGGCCAGGTATTCCAGCTTGGTGCGCATGTGCTGCACGTTGGCGCCGGCCGCACGCATGCGCACGGCTTCCACCGCGGTGATGCCCTGCGCAGCGAACAGCGTCTGCGTGTCGATCACGCGCAGCGCGAACGGCGAGTTGTGGCCCGCGGCCTGGCGCACCGGTTTGTAGTCGTTGAGGATGGCGAAGCTGGCCTGCATCGCATTCTCATGGATGGGGCTGCGCGTCTTGGTGATGGTCATGCAGTAGACATGGTCGTAGTCGATGACCAACTGGTTCAGGAACAGGTCGCGGATCTGGCTGACCGTGAACGGCGTCGTTTCGGCTTCATGGCCACGTTCGGCCACGTGCGCATGCAGGAAGCTCAGCGTCGCTTCCTCGTCGCGATGATCGGCCAGCACGGCGTCGCCGATGCGTACGGTGATGGGCAATACCACGATGTCATTCTGCTGGATGAAGTCCTGCGGCAGGTCGCACGCAGAATCCACCACTATACCAATGCGCATGAAGCCCCTCCCGGCATGCATCGCAATCAAGGCCGGCAACGTAGCGCAAAACTGCAACCGGCCCGTCCCGTAAAATGTGACTTGATTCACACTATGGCGTTCTGCCGCGCCATTTAGGGTCCGGCGTGGGCATCTGAATGAAGGAACAGGGCCGCAGAGACGGCATTATTTGCACGGGGAGAGATGGCAGGGCGCACGCGCGTCGGTGGCCAGCGGCGACAAGCGCGTGACAACCGTCACGAATCGCTTCACGCCAAGCTCTCGTAGTGGTCCACCAACGAGGGGCGAGATGAACAAGGGGGGGATGCTGGCGTTGCTGTGCTGGCTTGTGGCCTGCGTGCCGGTACTCGCGGGCGAGAAGGGCATCGTGCGCATTGATCCGATCGCGGTCGGACAAGCCGGAGTGTCAGTGCATGCCGACGATGCGGCACCCGCCCGCGCGGCCATGATCACCAACGGCGATTGGCTGCTGCTGCCCGACGCGGGCGTCGAACAACCCCTGCTGCTCGTCTACCACCCCTACAGTGCGCGCGTCAGCGTGACCACGGCGCCTGGCGCACCGCCGCTGACACAGACACTTTTCGATCGCGGCCTGGATCCACAGTACTCACGGCACGCGCTGGTGTTTCCGTTGCGCGGTGACGGTCCGGTGCAGATCAAGGTGGAAGGCGCGCGTTATCCCTTGCAACTCGCGGTGCTGCCGCGCGCCACGCACATCGCCCGCGACCTGACCGAAGTGCGCGTGGTGATGTTGTCCGTCGGCGTGCTGGTTGGTGTGTCGCTGACGGTACTGCTGTTCTGGGCCATGTTGGGCGAACGCGTCTACCTGTTGTATTCCGTGTCCATGGCGCTGCAGTTGCTGTACCTGCTGTCGACTTATGGCGAGGCCTACGCGCTGCCGGGGCTGCGCTGGCTGGCGGCATTCGGCACGCCGGGCATCTGGTTCATCGCCACCCTGGCCACCATGAGCGCGGTGTACCTGCTGCTCGATTACGCAGGGCTGCGTACACGCACGCCGCGCATGAGTGCATGGCTGCGCTGGATAGGCATCTACATGCCGGGATTCCTGTTGCTGCTGCTGATGTCGCCGTGGCCAGCGGGCAATGCGTGGTTTCCCAACAGCGCCAACGTGCTGTTCCTGCTGACCAACCTGTTGGCCATCACCGGTTTGCTGGTGGCGTGGCGCGATGGCGGCCGGCATGCAGGGTTCGTGCTGATCGCGTGGGTGCCGATGGTGGTGTTCAGCACCGCGCGCGCCGTGCAGTTGAGCATGGGCATCCCCATCGAACCCTGGCTGCAATATGGCCTGCCCTTGGTACTCGCGTTCGTCGCCGTGGTGCTGGCATTGGGCCTGGCCGACCGCATGCTGACCTTCCGACGCGAGCGTGACACCGCGCAGGAACATGCGGAACGTGACTGGCTGACCGGCGTGCTCAATCG
This sequence comes from uncultured Lysobacteraceae bacterium, assembly GCA_937897645.1. Lineage (GTDB taxonomy): Bacteria > Pseudomonadota > Gammaproteobacteria > Xanthomonadales > Xanthomonadaceae > Pseudoxanthomonas_A. The sequence continues at coordinate 2,375 of CALCNV010000105.1, read as the reverse complement.
CGCCGGCATCGAACACCGCCTGGACTGGGCCATCCTCAACGCACGCCGCGAACAGGCGCCGCTGTCATTGCTGTTCCTGGACCTGGATGACTTCAAGCGCGTCAACGACCGCCACGGTCACGCGGTCGGCGACAACTGCCTGCGTGCGGTGGTGCGCGCGGTCAGCGAAGAACTGCATTACGGCGATCACCTGGGGCGACTGGGTGGCGAGGAGTTCGTGCTCGGCCTGCCGGGCGCGGACCGCAGCCACGCCTTGGCGATGGCCGAACGCCTGCGCCACAAGGTGGAGACCACGTGTCGCCAAGTGGACGGTGCGGAGGTCGCGGTCACGGTGAGTATCGGCGTGGCCGAATGCAACGACACCGATACCGTCGCCACCCTGATCAAGCGCGCGGACACCGCCATGTACGTGGCCAAGCACGGCGGTCGCAATCGCGTGGTGATGGAAGAAGTGACGTCGACAAGCTAAGTCGCCTTGCTTGCAGCTGGCGTCGGAGGCAAGCCTGCTTGCCCCCGACGTATGAGACTCAGGGATTGTCGTAGGCGCGAGGCAACGGTCCCGCCGCACGCAGGTAGCGATCACGCAGTTCGGTCTGTCGCGAACGCATCGGCATTGAACGTCCACCCATCCACACCTGCTGCGCCACGCTGGAGACGTCCAGCGGATCGCCCGTCCACAGCACCAGGTCCGCGGTCTTGCCCGGTGCAATCGTGCCCAGGCGATCGCCCACGCCCAGCACCTGGGCCGGAATGCGCGTCAGGCCGGCCAATCCCGCTTCCCACGGCAAGCCATTGGCGACGGCATTGCCTGCGAGTTGACGGATCTTGCGTGCGTTGTGCGAGGCATCGCCGAACTGGGCGAAGCTGACCTCGACGCCGGCGGCATGCAGGCGCGCAGCGTTCTGCAGGGTCGCGCCGATCTGGTCGAAATCACCGGGCAAGTCGGCCAATGCATCCACGAACACCGGCACCTTGGCCTGCGCGATCTGCGGCGCCAGTTTCCACGCCTCCGCGCCACTGGCGATGGCGATGCGCACGTTCTCGCGTTGTGCCCAGCGCAGCAATTGGCGGATATCCGCCGCGCGATCCACGCTGACCACGATGCGGCCGTTGCCGGCGAGATAACGGGCCAGTACCGCACGGCCCGTAGGCGTGAGCAGTGCGTGCGGCGAATCCGCCGCGATGCGCCCGCGTGCTTCGCCCACCATCTGGTCCAGCAGCATCCACTGTGCTGCACGCGACGTGCCGCTCAAACCGAGCACGTCATTGCCCAGTTTCACGAACAGCACGCGCGGCCCGATGCTGTCCGCGCCGCCATCCAGGCGCATCACGCCGCCCTGCCCGGCAATGAACGAGCCGCCGGTGTTTGCGCCCAGCAGGGTGAAGCCCAGGCCTTCGATACGCGCAATCGGCACCAGTACCGAGTCCGGGTTGTAGGCCAGGGTCACGTCGAACTCCGGTCGCATCGGCTGGCCATCGGCAAGCTTTACCGCGCTGTCCACGGTTTCGGCTACACCGGACACTTCCTCGATGCCGATCTCGGTAATGCCGCCGAACAGCGCGGGCGACAGCGGCTTGCCATTGGCTTCGACTACGCTGACGGACGCAGGCGCCTGCAGGTTCGCACCGACAGCGCGGATAACGCCGCCTTGCACCAGCACGTCCGCATTCTGCAGCGTGCCCTGGTTGCCGGCGGTATGCACGGTGGCGTTGCGGATGAGGACGTCCTGGGCGAAGGCGTTACTCGTGCCAAGTACAAAAAGTCCAGTCAGGAAAAAAAGTTTCGTCATCCCGGCGAAAGCCGGGACCCAACTACCGGACAATGGATTGCACCTGCGAACGGACTGCGTGAGCGTCGAGTTGGGTCCCGGCGTGCGCCGGGATGACGACTTCAAAAATGTAGGCGCGCTCATTTCGCACCCCCCATCGCCGCATCCCCGGATCCAGTCCGGGGCAGGCTCTGTCCCAGCATGAAATCCGATTTCGGTTGGCGCGTGCTATCCGCGCGGTCGTAGACGCGCGCACCGTCCACGTAGACCTGTTCGGCGTGCGCGTACACGCTGAAGGGGTTCTGGTTCCACACCACCACGTCGGCCATCTTGCCGACTTCCAGGGTGCCGGTGACGCCATCGATGCCCATGGATTTCGCCGGGTTCAAAGTCATCCAGCGGATCGCGCGCTCCGGTGCAATTTCGATGCCTGCACGCCGCCCGTGGGCCATCACTTTCGCCGCTTCCTGGTTCAAGCGCTGGATGCCTTCATCCGAATCCGAATGCACGATCGCGCATCCATTGGCGGGACGATCCACCAACGCGATGTTTTCCTGGATGCCGTCGAAGGCCTCCATCTTGAAGCCCCACCAGTCGGCCCACAGC
>CALCNV010000104.1 GCA_937897645.1 uncultured Lysobacteraceae bacterium | reverse complement strand
GCATGACCCACCGCGGCGGTGTCGCCGCCGACGGCCTGACCGGCGACGGCTGCGGTCTGCTGATCCGCAAACCGGATGTATTCCTGCGTGCGCTGGCCAAGGACGCCGGCATCACTATCGGCAAACGCTATGCCGCCGGCTTGGTGTTCCTTCCACATGACGTGGAACAGGCGACGCAGTGCCGCGCGTATCTAGAAGAAGAATTGCAGCGTGCCGGCGTGACCCTGCAAGGCTGGCGCGTGCTACCCACCGATGACTCTGTGTGCGGACAACTGGCCAAGGACACCTTGCCCCATATCGAGCAGGTGTTCGTCGATGCCGGCGACAGCCAGGACGACGACGCGTTCACCCTGGCCCTGTTCCTCGCGCGTCGCCGCGCCGAACAGCGCCTGCATGACATCGCTGATTTCTACGTGGTCACGCTCACCCCGCATGCCATCGGCTACAAGGGCATGGTGCTGCCGGACAAACTGTCCACCTTCTATCCGGATTTGCAGCGCAACGACCTGGCCGCGAGCGCCGTGGTATTCCACCAGCGTTTTTCCACCAACACCCTGCCACGCTGGCCGCTGGCCCATCCGTTCCGCCTGCTGGCGCACAACGGCGAAATCAACACCATCGAAGGCAACCGCCGCTGGGCGCAGGCGCGCAGCAAGGTGTGGAAGACGCCGCGCTTCGACATCGCCGAGTTCGATCCCGTCATCTCCATGCACGGCTCCGATTCGCAGAGCCTGGACAACATGCTGGAGCTGCTGGTCGCCGGCGGCATGGACCTGATCCAGGCGCTGCGCATCCTCGTTCCACCGGCCACGCAGTCGCTGGAATTCAAGGACGCCGACCTGGCCGCCTTCTACGAGTTCTACGGTTTGAACAGCGAGCCGTGGGATGGCCCGGCCGGCATCGTTTCGATGGATACGCGCTATGCGGCGTGCATGCTCGACCGCAATGGCCTGCGCCCCGCGCGCTGGCTGCTGACCTCGGATCGCCATTTCCTGGTTGCCTCCGAAGCCGGCGTATGGGAACTGCCGGCCGAGCGCATCACCCGCAAGGGCAAGCTGGGGCCGGGCGAGATGATGGCCATCGACCTCAAGCGCGGCGATTTGCTGGACAGTGAAGCCGTGGACCGCATCAACCGCGGCCGCGCGCCGTACAAGCAATGGCTGCAGCAGGGCGTGACCTACCTGCAGACCGAGTTGATCGATCCCTCGCTGGTGGAGGAACCGTTCGACGAGAAAACGCTGCGCAGTTACCACAAGCTGTTCCAGCTGACCAACGAGGAAATCGAGTTCGTGCTGCGCCCGCTGGCCGAAACCGAACAGGAAGCCACCGGTTCGATGGGCGACGACACGCCGATGGCCGTGCTGAGCCGGCAGACGCGCCCGCTCTACGACTATTTCCGCCAGGCCTTCGCGCAGGTCACCAATCCGCCGATTGATCCGCTGCGCGAAGACTGCGTGATGTCGCTGTCAACGCAACTGGGCAAGGAGACCAACATCTTCCACGCGGGCCCGGAGACGGTGAACCACGTGATCCTCAATTCACCGGTGCTGTCGCAGCGCAAGTTGCGGCAGTTGCTGAAGATGCAGCCGTACGACGAAAAGAACACGCTGATCGACCTGTCGTATTCGCACGAGGAGGGCTTGAAGGCCGGCATCGAACGCATCTGCGCGCAGGCCGAACAGGCGGCGCGCGACGGCATGGTGATGCTGCTGCTGACCGACCGCTACCCCGTGGCGGAAAGGCCGATGGTGCATGCGCTGCTTGCCACCGGCGCGGTGCATCACCACCTGGCGCGTGTCGGCCTGCGTTGCGACGTGAACCTGATCATCGAGACCGGCACCGCGCGCGACCCGCACCACATCGCCTGCCTGCTGGGTTTCGGCGCGACCGCGGTGTATCCGTACCTCGCCTACCAGACGCTGTTCGACCTGGGCCGTCGCGGCATCTTGCTGATCAAGAAGGGCGGCGAGCAGGCGCAGATCGGCCGCAGCTACCGCAAGGGCATCTACAAGGGCCTGTCGAAGATCATTTCGAAGATGGGCATCTGCAGCATCAGCAGCTACCGCGCCGCGCAGCTGTTCGAGATCGTGGGCCTGCAGCCGGACGTGATCGAGCTGTGTTTCCCGGACACCGCCTCGCGTGTCGGCGGCGTGGACCTGGCGCGACTGGACGTGGAAGCACGCCAGCTGACCCGCAACGCATGGAATGACCTGCACAAGCAGGAAATCGGCGGCTTGCTGAAGTACGTGCACGGCGGCGAGTACCACATGTACAACCCGGACGTGGTGATGTCGCTGCAGCAGGCGAGCCGCACCGGTGACGCCGCAGACTGGAAGAAATACACCGACTTCGTGCACGCGCGCCCGCCGTCCGCACTACGTGATCTGTTACAGCTGAAGCAAGCGGAGACACCGACGCCGCTGGAAGAAGTCGCCGAAGCAGGTGACCTGTTGCGCCGCTTCGATACCGCCGCGATCAGCCTCGGCGCGCTGTCGCCGGAAGCGCACGAAGCGCTGGCCATCGCGATGAATCGCCTGGGTGGCCGCAGCAATTCCGGCGAAGGCGGCGAAGACCCGGCGCGCTACGGCACCGAGAAGCGCAGCAAGATCAAGCAGGTGGCGTCCGGACGTTTCGGCGTAACACCCGAGTACCTGGTCAACGCCGAAGTGCTGCAGATCAAGGTCGCGCAGGGCGCCAAGCCCGGCGAAGGCGGGCAGCTGCCCGGCCACAAGGTCAACGAAATGATCGCGCGGCTGCGTTATGCCAAGCCGGGCATCGGCTTGATCTCGCCGCCGCCGCACCACGACATCTATTCCATCGAAGACCTGGCGCAATTGATCTTCGACCTGCGCCAAGTCAATCCGACCGCGCTGATTTCGGTGAAGCTGGTCTCGCATGCCGGCGTCGGCACGATTGCTGCAGGCGTAGTCAAGGCAGGTGCGGACCTGATCACGATTTCCGGGCATGACGGCGGCACCGGCGCGAGCCCCT
>CALCNV010000103.1 GCA_937897645.1 uncultured Lysobacteraceae bacterium | reverse complement strand
CGAAGCCAGCAGGCAGACCGCCATCAGGAACAGCGACGAGGTCTTGAGCGCCACCACCAGCGCACCCAGTGCAAGCAGCAGGAATAACCAATGCATGTGTAGGTCCCCTCCAGTCGGATGGCGCGAGTTTACTATCTTCGTCGCGGCGAAACGCCGACCCGATCACGACATCCGGGACCCGGCGCGCCCTACAGCAAGGGTGACATCAGGCGGGCGCATGCCTCGGGCAGGCGGTTGCGCCAGAACGAACGGTTGCGCTGGTCCTGGACCGGTTCCGAGCCGGCGATTTCACCTTCGATCAGCGCCTCGAGCTCACTGGCGAGGCCACGGTCGCGGAACAGCATCGAGATCTCGAAATTAAGGCGGAAACTGCGGTGGTCGAAGTTGGCGCTGCCGATGATGGACACGTCGTCGTCGCATAGCAGCGCCTTGGTATGCAGCATGCGCGGCCCGTATTCGTAGACCTTGATGCCGGAGGCCAGCAGCTCGTCGAAATACGAACGCGCCGCATAGGTCACCAGGCGCGAGTCGCTCATCTTCGGCACCAGCAGGCGCACGTCCAGGCCGCCAAGCGCGGCCGAGGTCAGCGCCATGCGCGCGGCCTCACCGGGCACGAAGTAAGGCGTCACCAGCCAGACCCGGGTAGCGGCTTCGTGGATCGCCGCCACGTGCAGGCGATGGATGGGCTCCCAGCTGGAATCCGGCCCCGAGACCAGGGTCTGTGCGTCGATGTCACCACCGCCATCGGTTTCGCCGGCATGCCACAGCACCGAGCCTTCGAAGTGAGTGCGGTTCTGGCCTGTGGCGTACGCCCAGTCTTCGACGAACACCGATTGCACGCTGCGCACCACGTTGCCCTCGATGCGCAGGTGCAGGTCGCGGTAGGCGTCGGGGTTGAGGCGCTCGTTTTCCTCGTCGGTGATGTTGATGCCGCCGGTGAACGCCACGCGGCCGTCCACCACCACGATCTTGCGGTGCGTGCGCAGGTTCAGCCAGGGTCGGGTGAATGGCCGGAAGCGGGTAGGGTGGAACCAGGCGAACTCCACGCCCGCGTCGAGCAGGGGCTGCAGGAAACGCGCCTTGATATCCGACGAGCCCACGGCATCCAGCAACAGGCGCACCTTGATGCCTGCCTTGGCGCGTTCGACCAGTGCATCACGCAGCAGGATGCCGCTGCGGTCCGGCATGTAGATGTAGTACTCAAGGTGCACGTGGTTGCGTGCCGAGGCGATGGTTTCGATCAGGGCGTCGTATTTCGCCGCGCCATCGACCAGCAAGCGCACCGACGTGGCCGAACTGGGCGGCAGTCCGGTCGTCGCCTGCCCCAACAGGCTGAGTTCGGTGCAGTCCTCGTCTATCGGGCAGAACACTTCGTGTCCCTTGATGCCCTCGCGCGCCCGGGTGCGACGCAGGCGTTGCCGGGATATTTTCTGCGGGCCGAGCAGGAAGTAGATCAGGAAGCCCACGTAGGGCAGCAGCGCCAGCGCCATCAGCCAGCTCAGCGTGGCCACCGGCTCGCGCTTCTGCAGCACGATCAAGATGCCCAGGGGGATCAGGTACAGCAGCCACAGCAGTACCAGGTACAGCCGCAGGTTCGGCGTGGACCACACCGTCTCCAACATCGCCGCAAGGGTTTCGATCATGCGTTGATTCTATGCGTTGTCGCGGCACTTGAGACATCACGGGCGCATGCTGGGGCATGGGCGAAGTGATCAAAGGACGTGGCGCGACCGGTTACCTGCCGGGACGCTTCGAAGTGACCGTCAGCGAGCGCGTCGATGACGGCTGGCATGTCGAGGTTGCGGAAGAGTTCGCCGACGTGCTGCCGTGCACCCAGGTGCGCGAAGAAACCGCACGCAGCATCATCACCCGCAACACCTCGCCGGACATCTCCTTCTCGCAGTCCGTCAATCCGTATCGCGGTTGCGAGCATGGCTGTTCGTATTGCTTTGCGCGCCCCTCGCATGCCTACCTGGGGCTGTCACCCGGACTCGATTTCGAGACCAGGCTGTTCGCCAAGACCAATGCGCCCGAATTGCTGCGCCGTGAGCTGGCCAAGCCAGGCTACCAGGTCAGCCCGATTGCCTTGGGCATCAACACCGACGCCTACCAACCGATCGAGCGCAAACTCCAGCTGACCCGGCGCCTCATCGAAGTGCTGGCCGAAACCCGCCATCCGTTTTCACTCATCACCAAGAATGCGCTGGTCACGCGCGACCTTGACCTGCTTGCTCCGCTGGCGCGCGACCACCTGGTGCGCGTGTACCTGTCGGTCACTTCGCTGGATAACCGTTTGTCCGCCGTGCTCGAGCCCCGCGCGTCAGCACCACATTCGCGCTTGCGAGCCATCCGGCAACTGCGTGATGCCGGCGTGCCCGTCGGCGTGATGGTGGCGCCGGTGATTCCGTGGGTGAACGACAGCGAGGTCGAAGCCGTGCTGGAAGCCGTGCGCGAAGCGGGCGCCGATTCCGCAGGCTATGTCTTGTTGCGGCTACCGCACGAAGTCGCGCCGCTGTTCCGCGACTGGCTGCAGACGCATGTACCCGATCGCGCGGCACACGTGATGAGCACGATCCAGCAGTTGCGTGGCGGCAAGGATTACGACGCCCGCTTCGGCACGCGCATGCGCGGGCAGGGGGTGTATGCCGATTTGCTGGAACGGCGATTTTCGTTGGCGCTGAAACGCCTTGGTTACCCGATGAAGCGACCACGCCAGCTCGACTGCAGCCTGTTCAAGCCGCCGCGCACGCCTTCGCCGCAAGGCGAATTATTCTGAGCGTTGTTTACATTGGCAAGACGGTGCAAAAGACTTTGGACGCGGATCAGGGCGGAAACACCTGATTTTGAAGCTTTTGCTTGATGGCGCCGCAATATCGCCTGATTCCTAGTTTGTGTATTACCGGATACGGTCCCGTGCTTTTCCAAAGCAGGAAACAAACAAGCGGTTGTTTTGCTTTCATCCGATTTCCCCGCTTTGATCCGTGTCCAAAAAAAGCTTCTGGCAAGAAAGATCATCCGGGCAAGCCCGGATCTACAAGGGCTTGGTTTGCCCGTAGAGTTTTTCGGCGGGCTGGAACAGGATCCAGCTGGTGGCGATGAATTTGTCGCCGCCGTGCGGGCGATTGCCGCGATGGGTGTGGGTGAAGGCAGTCGGTGCGATCAGCAAGCTGCCGGTGCGGGGCGTCACCTTGCGCTGCTGGAACAGGAATTCGGTTTCACCTTCGGCGAATTGATCGTTGAGGTACAGCGTCCACAACAGGTGCCGGTGCAGGGTTTCGCCGCGCGCATCACGCGGGTACAGCTCGCAGTGCCAATACGGATAGCCGCCTTCACCGGCCTTGTACCACTGCAGGTTGATGGTCCCGGGACGCAGGCAGGCGCGCGCCAGGTCTGCCAGGATCGTGTCCGGCATCGCCGCCAAGTCCTCGGCCTGCAGGCGTCGTCGCTCGCCTCTGGCATCAGGCAACTGCAGCATCAGCGGCGAGATCAACACCTGCGGATAGGTGCGCAGGTAGGCGAGCAGGCAGGTGAACATGGCCTGCTGCAGGCGCTGCTCGA
>CALCNV010000102.1 GCA_937897645.1 uncultured Lysobacteraceae bacterium | reverse complement strand
GCTTGCGCACCGCGCCCGGGCCTGCAGCCCATGCCGTGAATGACAGCAGCAACAACAGGGTCGCAAGCAACCAACGATTTGGCTTTGGAACTTGCTTCGTGTGAACCATTTCACTTTCCTTGGCGAGTGGGCTTCAAGACCAATCGTAGCAAGGAACCTGGCACGTAGCGTGCGCACGGCGCACGCTACTCTCGCTCCTGTTGCGGCAACGAAGAAGATGCGACCAGAACAGGCAGGTCGCTGACGAAAGCATCAGGTTCCATCCAACGCCGTGAGCAGCTTGGGGCCCTTGTCCTGGCCAATCATGTATACACCACCTTCGGCCAGCGAATCGGGCGAGAAACCTGGGCGATCCTCTTTGGACCAGGGAATCGATTGACGTGGGCCGGGAATGTACAACTCCCACTTTCCGTATACGAATTTGCGGCTGACATCCATTTCGAAGTCGACGGGCACGCGCGCTGACCAGAACCCATCATCTGCGGCCTCGCCGACTACGGGCGGAATGAATGTCCAACTACGTGCCGCCTTGACTGCAGCGTCAGCGAGTGCGCCGCGCCAGCTTTCCATTTCCTTGGTGGTGCCGATGGTACGCAAGTTGACTTGTTCGACAACCGCATCTGTGACGCGGCCAGACGCATCGACCTTCACGACCACGTAGGCCGTACCCGAAGCGCCGCTACGCGCCACGCTCAAGGGATAGCGTGGTGGCTGCAAGCGCTTGGACGAGAGCGATTCGCCTTCCTTGGGAATTTCGCTGTCGAAATTGGCATTTCGGATGGCGATGGAATAATTGTCATCGTCTAGTTTTCGCGCCACCACTCGCAGACTCACCGGGGCCCGCGCTAGCCTTGCCTTGCCTTCAATCACCACCGGCTCGAACTTCCAGTGCTTGACCTGCTTCTGGACGAAATCAACCAGCCCGCCCGGAAACTTGTCCGCTTGGTCGATTGCCAGGCTGTTGACGCTGCCATCGGTGTCTATGTCAATGGTGCCCTTCACCAGCATGCTTGATTCAACCTGCTTGAGCACTTCCGCCTTTGGAGCGGCGGTGGCGGCAAGAGGTAGCAGTGAAAGTAGAAGCGTGACTATCCAAGCCTTATTCATCTGTGATTCCTTCTACAGGGATAGGCCGCAGTCTAGCGCCAGCGACCATGAAAGCAATGTGCCGACGACAACCGGCCAAGCGAGTGCAGGGTGGAGGCAACTTGTGGGTGGGTTCGTCGCCGATATAGCCTGGGACTTTGGATATTCTGCCGGTCCATAGGCGTCTCCTGATACCGGCTACGGCAGGATCGCAAGGTAGCCCTGTTCGCGCATCGCCACCAGCACGCCTTCGATGATCGCCAGGTTGTTGCCGTGCGGGGCGCCTTCGTGCAGCAGGACGATGGCGCCGGGGTGCAGTTGGCGGGTGATCCGTGCGACAACTTGATCCGGCTCACCGCGCACGCCATCGAAACCGCGCGCGCTCCACGCCACGCGGGCCAGTCCATTGCGCTTGAGCGGTGCGGAGACGAAGGGGTTGGCCATGCCGACCACGGCGCGGAACCAGCGCGGCGATTGCCCGGTGATGTCACGCAACGTGGACTGCGCCCGGTCGATTTCCTCGCCCATGCGCCGTGGACCCAGCGCCCAGAACCAGGCCTGCGGGTGCGAGCAACTGTGGTTGCCGATGCCGTGGCCACGGCGCAGGATTTCTCGCGCCAGTTGCGGATGCGCAGCGGCGCGGTCAGCGACGAGGAAGAACGTGGCCTTGGCGTCGTAGCGATCCAGCAGGTGCAGCACCGCCGCCGTTTCATGCGAAGGGCCGTCGTCGATGGTCAGCCAGGCCTGCTTCTCGTGTGTGGGGAGGCGACTGAGTACGGGGCTGAACAAGCGGGACTGCGGCACCAGCACGCCCCACCAGCACAACAGGTGGCTGGCCACCATCACCGGCAGGCCCACGTGCCAACCGAATCGCCACCACAGCGCGGCCACGCCCGCTTGCGACGCCAGCAGCAACCACCACCATGCGTGCGGGTGGCGCGGGCTGCGGTGCAGCGCGTGACGCTGTGTTTCTTCCGGGGTCATGCCGCAATCATGCCATGCAGCGTAAAATTGCCGCTTCCGAAAAGCCGGTGAGCCCCGATGTCCCTCGACCCCGCCCTGCGTTCCCGTATCGAATCCCTGTTGCAGTCCAATCGCGTCGTGCTGTTCATGAAGGGCCAGCCGACCATGCCGCAGTGCGGTTTCTCCGCCAAGGCCGTGGGCGCGCTGTCCACGTTGGGCGTCGACTACGCGCACGTCAACGTGCTGGCCGACCAGGACATCCGCGAAGGCATCAAGGTCTACGGCGACTGGCCAACCATCCCGCAGCTGTATATCGACGGCGAACTGGTCGGCGGCAGCGACATCATCGAGCAGATGAGCAACTCCGGCGAACTGGCTTCGCTACTGGGCGTGGCCGCGCCGGATCGCACCCCGCCGCAGATCACCATCACGCCCGCCGCCGCCGAAATGCTGGCGCAAGCCGTGGCGGATGCCGGCCCCGGCAGTGCACTGGCGTTGTCGATCAATGCGCAGTTCCAGCCCAGCTTCCAGATTGCAGGGTTCGACGCGAATGCCATCGCCGCGGAATCGGCCCGCGTCCGCATCCAGTTCGACCTGCCCAGCCTGCGCCGTGCCGACGGCATCACCATCGACTGGGTGGAAGACGTGCGCGGCAAGGGCCTGGCTATCGACAACCCGAACGCACCCAAGCCAGTGCAGTCGTTGTCACCCAAAGACGTGGATGCAAAAGTGCGCGCCAGCGAAGTATTGCTGGTGGATGTGCGCCCGGCGGAAGAACGCGCCATCGCTTCGGTGTCGTTGCCGTTCAAGACCTTCGATGGCAATGGCCGTGCGGAACTGGAGTCATTGCCCAAGGACACCGCGATTGCCTTCCTGTGCCGTAGTGGCGGACGCAGCCAGCAGGCAGCGGAAGAATTCCTGGCGCTGGGTTTCCGCAACGTCTACAACGTGGTCGGCGGCACCAATGCATGGGCGGATGAAGCCGATTCTGGCCTGACCAAGTACTGATCGGAAACCAAGGTAGGAGCGCCCCATGGGCGCGAGCTTTTGGTCGCACCAGCAAGATCAAGAGCTCGCGCCCATGGGGCGCTCCTACCGTTCTCAGCCGCTGAAACCACCGCTTGCCAGGTAGTCGATTTCTTCCTGCGTGGACTCGCGTCCCAGCGATGCATTGCGATGCGGGAAACGACCGAAGCGCGTGATCAGGTCGCGATGCAGTTCGGCGTAGCGCAGGAGTTCCGCGTCGCCCAGCGCGGCGATCAGGCTGACGGCCTGGTCCTGGTGCGCGCGGGCTTCGGAGTGCTCGAACGCCATGTAGCAGAACACCCGCAATGGCGCTTCGACTTCGCGATCCAGCCCTGCGTCCACTGCACGCTGCGCATAGTGCCGCGCCAGTCCGTCGGTGGCGTACGAATGCGCGCTGCCACGGAAGCAATTGCGCGGGAATTGATCGAGCAGGATCTGCAGGGCCAATGCGCCTTCCGCCGACTCCATCCACGCCTCGCATTCACCACGCGCGGCGGCGAAGTGCGCTTCGTGGAAGCGCTCGCGGAACGTTGCATCGAACGCATCATCGCGTGCGAACCATTTTCCTGCGCCGGCTTCGCGCCAGAAGGCGACCACTTCGTTGTGTGTTGTCATCATTCTTCCTTTGTAGTCCGGGTAGAGCGCAGCGAAACCCGGGGCTTTTTTTGCGTATATCGGGAAAGCCCCGGGTTTCGCTGCGCTCTACCCGGGCTACATGACTTGCGTTGGTCAACCCCACTCACGATAGGGAATACCACTACTCACACATCCATTCTTTACTAGCTCATATTTGCTCATGAATGCCGCTATCGCGTGCATTGAAAGATTGTTGTGCTCAGTTGGTCCAACCCAAATTCGATCGAACAATGGAGACCTGTTCGGAAACTCAAGCTTAAGATAAGGAATGAGAATAGAAGCCCCAAGCCTGTAGTCAATCCTTTCCTCAGTTAGAGATGGCGAGTGCTTCGAAACTAATCGCCATTCATTTTCACTCGAGAATCTTTGATCTTTGAAAGAGGCAAAAACAGTTAGGAAATTACCTTTTAGCTCTTCAAAGAGAGGATGGTACTTCTGGGATGGATGGGCTTTATTGAGATCAAGATTGGTATTTCTCCAAGTCTCAATTGTCTTTCTTACCACTCTGTCTGCAAGCTCTTTCTTTGTTTCATTTTTGTACTGACAACGAATAATTTTGCACTCGTTAATCCCAGCTATATCTATGACTTGATCTACTGAAAAAGACATGGTTACGCCCTTTCCATATGGCGTATATGCTCTCCATTGAGTCAGATCATTTTCTTTCTCCGATAAAGAGAACACGTAGATTCCTTGAGGACTCTTGAGGAATGATAGCCAATTTACTAGCTGATCTAAAAGTTCCTTTTGCTCGCCCTCTGATTCTTCAGAGATTCTCATCGCTACAACTTTCGTTAAATCGACTGCGCCTAAAATTTCCGACGAGTCATTCAAATAATAGGCATTGCTTGCCCATAACTGCCTTGTCGAGGCAACTCCATATAGGCCTGCAACACTCGTATAGTGATGCAGGTCGACCGTTAACTGTGGACCAATTAGGTCGTCGATATCTCTCATTCGAGTAGCCTACTCATCAAACCGCAAATGCCGCACCGACTTGCCGTGGCGACGGATCAGCTTCAAGGCTTCGATGCCGATGTTGATGTGGCGATCCACGAAGTCCGCGCTGATGCGCGCGTCGGAGGCTTCAGTCTTCACGCCTTCCGGGATCATCGGCTGGTCGGATACCAGCAGCAACGCGCCGCAAGGAATGCGATTCGCAAAGCCTGCCGCAAAGATCGTCGCGGTTTCCATGTCGATGGCCATGCAGCGCAGCTTGCGCAGGTATTCCTTGAACTCGACGTCGTGTTCCCACACGCGGCGGTTGGTGGTGAACACCGTGCCGGTCCAGTAGTCGTGGCCCAGGTCGCGGATCATGGTGGACACCGCGCGTTGCAAGGCGAATGCGGGCAGCGCCGGCACTTCCGGCAGCAGGTAATCATTGCTGGTGCCTTCGCCGCGGATCGCCGCGATCGGCAGCACCAGGTCGCCGAGCTGGTTCTTCTTCTTCAAGCCACCGCACTTGCCCAGGAACAGCACCGCCTTGGGCATGATCGCCGAGAGCAGGTCCATCATCGTCGCCGCATTCGGACTGCCCATGCCGAAATTGATCATGGTGATGCCGTCGATGGTGGCGCTGGCCATCGGCCGGTCCAGGCCGACCACGGGCGCGCCCGTCAATGCGGAGAAGGCGTGCAGGTAGCCGCCGAAATTGGTCAGCAGGATGTGTTCGCCAAACTGGTCAAGCGGCACGCCGGTATAGCGTGGCAACCAGTTGTCGACGATCTCGGTCTTGTCTTTCATCGCGCGCTCCCAAAGCACTTATCCAGGATGTTTCTTCCAATTGTGGCATGCGGCCACCCTCCAGCACTTGGCAAGAATGCGGGGGGCGGTTAGCTTTCAGGCTGCATCTTCGGGGAACCACCATGCGCATTGCCTTGACGGCCGTGATCGGCCTTGTTTCCGCGTGCGGCGCTGTCGACGCCTACGCTGCCTCGCGTTTCACCCAGGATCCCTACCCCAGCACCTACCGCCCGATTGCGTCGGGGCCGGTGCTGATCCAGCACGCCACCGTGCTGACCGGCACCGGTGAGCGCCTCGACGATGCCGACGTACTGCTGCAGGACGGCAAGATCGTCGCGGTGGGCCGTGCGCTCTCCGCGCCCGCTGACGCCACCGTGGTCGATGGCACGGGACGCTGGGTGACGCCGGGCCTGATCGACGTGCACTCGCACCTGGGCGTGTATCCCAGCCCCGGTATGTCCGCGCACAGCGATGGCAACGAGGCCACCGCGCCCGTCACCGCCAACGTGTGGGCCGAGCATTCGGTGTGGCCGCAGGACCCCGGCTTCCACGCGGCGATGGCCGGGGGCATCACCTCGCTGCAGGTCTTGCCGGGTTCGGCCAACCTGATCGGCGGCCGCGGCGTGACCTTGAAGAACGTGCCGGCGACGACCTACCAGGGCATGAAATTCCCCGGCGCGCCGTGGGGCCTGAAGATGGCCTGCGGCGAGAACCCGAAGCGCGTGTATGGCCAGAAAGGCGGTCCGTCGACGCGCATGGGCAATATCGCCGGTTATCGCGCGGCCTTCATCGATGCCAGCGAATACCTGAAGAAGAACCAGCCCAAGCCGGCCACGCCAAAGAAGAAGCGCTGGTGGGAAAGCTCTTCCGGCGGCGGCAATGCCGACAGTGCCGGCGACAGCGGCGGCAAGCGCGACCTGAAACTGGACACGCTGGCCGGTGCCATCAATGGCGACATCCGCGTGCATATCCACTGCTACCGCGCCGATGAAATGGCGACGATGCTGGACCTTGCGAAGGAGTTCGGCTTCAAGGTCGCCGCGTTCCACCACGGCGTCGAGGCCTACAAGATCGCCGATCGCCTGGCTGCGGAAGGCGTGTGCGGTGCGCTGTGGGCCGACTGGTGGGGCTTCAAGATGGAAGCCTTCGACGGCATCCAGGAAAACATCGCGCTGGTCGATCGCCCCGCCAACGGCTGCGCCATCGTGCATTCGGATTCGGACGAGGGCATCCAGCGCCTCAACCAGGAGGCAGCGAAAGTGATGGCGAACGGACGCCGCGCAGGCATCGAGATCGCACCGGAGCACGCGATCCGCTGGCTGACCTTGAACCCCGCGAAATCGATGGGCATCGACGCCATGACCGGCACGCTGGAAGTCGGCAAGATGGCCGACGTGGTGGTGTGGAACCAGAATCCCTTCAGCGTGTACGCGCATGCCGAGCAGGTGTACGTGGATGGCGCGCGCGTGTATGACCGCACGGATCGCACGCGCCAGCCGAAGTCGGATTTCATGCTGGGGCAAGGCGCGGCGACGGGAGGTGCGAAATGAGCGCGCCTACTTACAACTCCCCTTCCTTGTCATCCCAGCGAACGCTGGGATCCATTTTGACTTTGAATGTCCGAAAGAAAGCAAAAGCAAGATCAAGATGGATCCCGGCGTTCGCCGGGATGACGACCCGGAAAATGTCGGCATCGTTTTTATTCCTGACATTCCTCGTTACCGGCAACGCTTTCGCCCAGGACGTCCTGATCCGCAACGCCACCGTGCATACCGCCAGCAGCCAGGGCACGCTGCAGAATGCGGACGTGCTGGTGCAGGGCGGCGTGATCCGCGCCATGGGCACGAACCTGCAGGCACCTGCTTCCGCCAGCGTGGTCGAAGCCAATGGCAAGCCGCTCTCGCCGGCGTTGTTCGGTGGCATCACCGAGATCGGCATCGAGGAAGTGTCCGGCGAAGCCGACACCGTGGACAGCGCGGTCAAGCTTGCCAATGCACAACCCATGCGGCCCGAGTTCGACGTGACCCTGGCCTACAACCCGGAATCCGTGCTGATCCCGATCGCACGCATCGAAGGACTGGGATTCACGCTGCTGGGGGCGAACACCGGTGGTTCGTTCATTGCCGGCCAGGGTGGCGTGATGCGCCTGGACGGTAGTGCGGACAGCATTGGCCCGCGCGTGCTGTTCGTGAAGCTGGGCACCGACGTGCTGGGCTTGAGCGGCACCTCGCGTGCCGCGCAATGGATGCTGCTGGACCAGATGGTGGGCGAGGCGCGCGGACGCATCGCCGCGGATTCGCCGCATGCCTTGCTCACGCCTACGGGCCGCGCGGTGCTGGCACGTTATCTCGCCGGCAACGGTCGTATCGTGGTCAGCGTGGACCGCGCCGCGGATATCCGCCAGCTGTTGCGTTGGGCGCAGCGCGAGAACGTGCGCATCGCCATCGCCAGCGGCGCGGAAGCGTGGAAGCTGGCGCCGCAGCTCGCGCAAGCCAGGGTGCCGGTGTTCGTGGATGCATTGGCCGACCTGCCGGGTGATTTCGACCAGATTGGCGCGACCCTGGAAAACGCCGCGCGCCTGCATGCCGCCGGCGTCGAGGTCAGCTTCGCCCAGTTCGGCGATGCCTCGCACAACGCGCGCAAGATCCGCCAGCACGCAGGCAATGCGGTCGCCAATGGCTTGCCCTGGGAAGCGGGATTGGCCGGCCTGACGCGCATCCCGGCGCAGGTGCTGGGCGTGGGCGATCGCCTGGGCACGATTGCCCCGGGCAAGACCGCGGACCTGGTGCTGTGGACCGGCGATCCGCTGGATGTCTCCAGCGTTGCGCAGCAGGTGTGGATGGGCGGACATGCCATGCCGATGCGTTCGCGGCAGACGGAACTGCGTGATCGCTACCTGCGTGCCGCCGGCGCGTTGCCGCGGGCCTACACCACGCCCTGAGTTCAACGATGCCGGATTCCGTCGTGCACTCCCCGCATCACGCACGCGTGGTTTGCGGGAGAGATGTGGGAGCGGCGTCCCGCCGCGAGCTTTGGCTGCGCACTCCGGATGTTCAAGGCGCTGTAGGTCCGAGCTTGCTCGGATGCTTTTCATGTCGACAGCCAAAGTATCCCAGCAAGCTCGGACCTACACAGACATGCAGGAGCTCGCGGCGGGACGCCGCTCCCACTTCGCAAGAAGGGATACCGCTTAGTTGGTCGCCGTCACTTCTTCCATCACCACCCGGTTGCGTCCACCGTGCTTGGCTACGTACATGGCGGTGTCCGCGCGCTTGATCAGCGTGGCGACGCTGTCGCTGTCATTGCACTCCGCAACGCCAATGCTGACGGTCACGGCAACCTCCGCACCGTCGACGACGCGGCAGGTGGTTTCCACCTTGTGGCGCAGGCGTTCGGCCATGGCCAGGGCATGGCTGCGGTCGGCACCCGGCAGGCCGAGCACGAATTCCTCGCCACCCATTCGCCCTAGGTGGTCGCCGTAATGCAGTTCTTCGCTGATCGCACGCACCACGGCGCACAGACAATGGTCGCCGACGGCATGGCCATGGCGATCGTTGACGCGCTTGAAGTCATCCAGGTCCAGGAACAGCAGTGACAGCGGCACCTGTTCGCGGCGCGCATTGAGGATGGCCCAGTCCAGGCGATGCTCGATGCCGGCGCGGTTGAGTACGCCGGTCAGCCAGTCGCGCTCCGCATGCTCCTGCGCTTTGTCGCGTTCGCGCCGGAAGGTGAGCATGCGGTCTGCGAGGCCCAGCGCCAGCACCACGGCGACGAAGGCCAGCACCAGGGGCAAACCGTACTGCAGCCAGGGTTCGATGGGGATACCCATGCTCAACTGCACCGCACGCGCGGTACTGAAGAACACCATCGGCACCCACGCGATCAGCACGAACCCTGCATGGCGGCCACCGTCGCGCCACGCGACCAGCAAACCGGTGATGGCCAGCAGGTTGGTCAGCAGGAACAGCACGTTGGCGCTGTTGGGAAACCAGGCATTGCCCGCCGGCCACGGCGACACCAACAGCAGCAGCAACGCCCCGGGAAGATAAATGCCGATCCAGCGCAGCCAGATACTCAGGCGCGGTGTGCGCGTACGCAGGCCCGCGTAATCCAGCAACAGGTACACCGCGCTCATGGTCGCCAGCGTGGCGATGAACCAGATGCCCGGCGTGCCGAACACCGCCAGCCAACGCAGCCCCGGCAGCGCATAGGCTTCGCCGTAGGTCGAAAGCAGGTACAGCAGTTGCAGCGCCATCGACACGGAATACAGCAGGTACACGCGTTCGCCCAGCATGGCCCAGAACAGCAGCACCGTGAGTGACACGCCGACGAGCACGCCGACGGACAGCATCACCACGCGCACTTCGGTCAGGTCGCGCGCGATGTGCGTGGCGCGCGGCAGTACCGCGAGTTGCAGCGGATAGCGCGCGCCTTCCACCTTGATCTGCACGGGGCCATCGCCAATCAACGGGAACACCAGCGCGTGCCGCGAATACTGCGGATCCAGGCCGCGGTCGAAAAGGGTCTGGGTCAGCGCCGGTGCGCCAGGTGTCGTGGTCACGCTGACCCGCGCGCTGTAGGGGTGGTAGACGAGCAGCAACGGTTGCTCTGTACCCGCGACAGGCAGCAGTTGCCAATCGCCGTTGTCGACCATGTCCGCGCGGGCGGGCGCTGCATTCTCCGCCAGCGGCAGCGACCCGGCTTGCCCGACGGCCACCGGATCAATGCGCGCGATGCCGTTCTCGCCCGCGAGCACGGACCCGCACGCGACAAGCCAGCACAGCAACGCCAGCACCCCCCCCTTGTTCATTTCGCCCCTTGGTTGGTGGACCATGAGGGAAAGCCGGCGGGAAGCGTTTCGTGACGGTTATCACGCGCTTGTCGCCATTGGCCAGCGGCGTTTCCACGCCATGCCCTCTCTCCCGATGCAAATAATGCCGTCTCCGTGGGCCTGTTCCCCCATCCCGATCGCCAAGCCGGGCTCGAAATAGAGCGCCAGAACTTCATAATGTGAATTAAGTCACACTTTGTCGGAAAGGGCGGTAGCAGTTTTGCGCTACGTTGCCGGCCTTGATTGCGATGCATGCCGGGAGGGGCTTCATGCGCATTGGTATAGTGGTGGATTCTGCGTGCGACCTGCCGCAGGACTTCATCCAGCAGAATGACATCGTGGTATTGCCCATCACCGTACGCATCGGCGACGCCGTGCTGGCCGATCATCGCGACGAGGAAGCGACGCTGAGCTTCCTGCATGCGCACGTGGCCGAACGTGGCCATGAAGCCGAAACGACGCCGTTCACGGTCAGCCAGATCCGCGACCTGTTCCTGAACCAGTTGGTCATCGACTACGACCATGTCTACTGCATGACCATCACCAAGACGCGCAGCCCCATCCATGAGAATGCGATGCAGGCCAGCTTCGCCATCCTCAACGACTACAAGCCGGTGCGGCAGGCCGCGGGCCACAACTCGCCGTTCGCGCTGCGCGTCATCGACACGCAGACCCTGTTCGCCGCACAAGGCATCACCGCGGTGGAAGCCGTGCGCATGCGCGCCGCCGGCGCCAACGTGCAGCACATCCGCACCAAGCTGGAATACCTGGCTGCGAATACGCACGGTTACATGATCCCGCGCGACCTCTACTACCTGCGCGCACGCGCACGCACCAAGGGCGACCGCAGCGTGAGTTTCCTCGGCGCGGCGCTGGGCAGCGCGTTGGACATCAAGCCGGTGCTGCACGGCCACGCCGGCAAGACCGAGCCGGTAGCCAAGCTCAAGGGGTTCGACAATGCCGTCGAGCAGATGTTCAAGTTCGCTGGCAACCGAGTCATTGCCGGCCTGCTGACGCCGACCGTGTGCCTGAGCTACGGCGGCGAGCTGGAGGAAATGCGGGCGTTGCCGGGATACACGCGGTTGCGCGACATCTGCGCCAACAACAACGTGGAAGTGTTCGAAAGCGTGATGAGCCTGACCGGCATGGTCAACGTCGGCAAGGGTGCGGTGGTGGTGGGCTTCGCCGCTGAACCGCACACCTTCACCACGTCCTGAGTGGTCGCTGCATAACGCACTGCTAACGCGCAGGGACTAGGCTGGTGGCGACTCCTCGAGGACAGCCACGCATGCCAATCCGTTACTACATCGGCCTCAAACATCCGGAAAAAGCGCGCGGCAGCGATGCCGCACTGGCTTTCAGCGCGCATGGCGCGGAGGAATTCGCCGCGCAATTGCAGGATGCCTTGCGCACTGATGGCCTGTTCCAACGCTGGCGCGCCACGCAAGCGGATCCCGATGCGGTGGATCCCGCGCTGGGTGCCACGGACCCTGCCGCGACCGTCACCGGCGCGCAGCACGACCTGCAGATTGATCTGATCGCCATCACCGCGCTGCCGGGCAACGTGTTCAAGCAGCGCCTGCGCCTGTTGGCCGGCAATGCATGGGAACTGCGCGACGTGTCGTCCGCCTGATTCGATCACGGGCGTGTTGCCAACGGTAGGAGCGCCCCATGGGCGCGAGCTTTTGAGGCTTTATCCCTACGCCAAGATCAAGGGCTCGCGCCCATGGGGCGCTCCTACCGTTCGTCAGGCTTTCAATGCGCTGGCGTGGTGGGCGATGTGCTCGCCGATGAAGCTTTCGATGAAGTAGTAGCCGTGGTCGTAGCCGGGCTGCAGGCGTAGTTCCAGCCGGTGTCCTGCCGATGCACAGGCGGCCTGCAGCAACTCGGGCTTGAGTTGCGTGTCGAGGAACTCATCCGCACCGCCCTGGTCAACCAGCAACGGCAACCGTTCCGATGCGGACGCGACCAGCTCCGTCGCATCCCATTCGCGCCATGTATTTCGGTCCGTACCGAGATAAGCCGCGAGCGCTTTCTGTCCCCACGGCACCTGCGTCGGCGCGACGATCGGCGAGAACGCCGATACGCTGCGGTAGCGACCGGGATTCCTCAGGGCAATGACCAAGGCACCGTGGCCCCCCATGGAATGCCCACTGATGCCGCGTGCATCGGTCGCCGGGAAATTCGCTTCGATCAGGGACGGTAGTTCCGACACCACGTAGTCATGCATGCGGTAGTGCGCGGACCACGGCGCCTGCGTGGCGTTGACGTAGAAACCTGCGCCCTTGCCCAGGTCATAGCCCTCGGCATCGGCCACTTCATCTCCGCGCGGGCTGGTGTCGGGCGCGACCAGGATCACGCCATGCTCGGCCGCATAACGCTGTGCGCCCGCCTTGGTGATGAAGTTCTGCTCGGTGCAGGTCAGGCCGGACAGCCAGTACAGCACCGGCAGCTTCTGCGTCGCGGCCTGCGGTGGCAGGTACACGGCGAAATTCATGTCGCAGCCAAGCACGTCGGAACGGTGCCGGTAGACGTCCTGCCAACCGCCGAAACAGGCGCGGTGTTCGATGCGTTCGAGGGTCATGGTGGACTCCTGTGTTCCCTTCTCCCTAGGGGAGAAGGTGGCGCGAAGCGCCGGATGAGGGTGTGACGGAACAGATCTTTCGACATCAAGCGAATGTTTCAGCATTCGCGGTGTACATCAGGTCACGATGTCGCCGGACCCTCATCCCAACCCCTCTCCCAGTGGGAGAGGGGCTTGTGAAATCAAAAATGCACCACGCTGCGAATCGACTTGCCCTCATGCATCAAGTCGAAGGCTTCGTTGATCGCTTCCAGGTCCATCGTATGGGTCACGAACGGCGCAAGTTCGATGTCGCCGCGCATCGCGTCTTCCACCATGCCCGGCAATTGCGAGCGGCCCTTCACGCCGCCAAACGCGGTGCCCATCCACTTGCGACCCGTCACCAGCTGGAACGGACGCGTGGAAATTTCCTGGCCCGCGCCGGCGACGCCGATGATCACGCTCTGGCCCCAGCCGCGGTGCGCGCATTCCAGCGCCGCACGCATCACGTTGACGTTGCCGATGCATTCGAAGGAATGGTCCACGCCCCAGCCGGTCATCTCCACGACAACCTGCTGGATGGGCTTGTCATGGTCCTTGGGATTGACGCAGTAGGTCGCGCCCATGTCCCTGGCCATGTCGAACTTGGATGCATTGGTATCGATGGCGATGATGCGGCCGGCTTTCGCCTGGCGCGCACCCTGGATCACGGCGAGCCCGATCCCGCCGAGACCGAACACCGCCACCGAATCACCGGGCTGCACCTTCGCGGTGTTGTGCACGGCACCGATGCCGGTGGTGACGCCGCAGCCCAGCAGGCAGACGTGTTCGGGATTGGCATCGGGATTGATCTTCGCCAGCGACACTTCGGCGACGACCGTGTATTCGCTGAAAGTCGAGCAACCCATGTAGTGGTAGATCGGCTGGCCGTTGTAGGAAAAACGCGTGGTGCCATCCGGCATCACGCCCTTGCCCTGCGTGGCGCGCACCGAGGTGCACAGGTTGGTCTTGCCGCTCTTGCAGAACAGGCACTCGCCGCATTCGGCGGTGTACAGCGGAATCACATGGTCGCCCGGCTTCACGCTGGTGACGCCTTCGCCCACTTCGACCACGATGCCCGCGCCCTCGTGGCCCAGCACGGCCGGGAACAGGCCTTCCGGATCATCGCCCGACAGCGTGAACGCATCGGTGTGGCAGACGCCGGTGTGGGTGATCTTCACCAATACCTCGCCCTTCCGTGGCGGGGCGACGTCGATCTCGACGATCTTGAGCGGTTCGCCTGCGGCGAAGGCGACGGCGGCACGTGATTTCATGAAAAGTTCCTTGAAGGCGGTAAAGGGGAAATGGCAAACGAAAAAAAGGGGATGCGGCGTCTATTTCAGATACGAGCGCACCAGCGACGTCAGTTCGAGTACCCGTGCCTCGCGCTGCGCATCGGATTGAGCGGGCTGTCCGAATTCCTCGCGGACATGGGCTTCCAGTACTTCCGACATCAACCCGTTGACCGCGCCGCGGATGGCCGCGATCTGCTGCAGTACATCGCCGCAATCCACGCCCGCCTCCAGCGCACGCTCAAGCGCATCCGCCTGGCCCTTGATGCGACGCACCCGGGTCAACACGCGCTTTTTTTCGTGGGCGGAATGGGGCATCGGGCTGCACGGCATTGATACTGGGGTGGAGTATACAGCGTACTTCCTGCCGGGCCGTGTCCTGTTTCGCGCGCTTTCTACGC
Organism: uncultured Lysobacteraceae bacterium; assembly: GCA_937897645.1. Taxonomy (GTDB): domain Bacteria; phylum Pseudomonadota; class Gammaproteobacteria; order Xanthomonadales; family Xanthomonadaceae; genus Pseudoxanthomonas_A. Next base: position 37,658 of record CALCNV010000102.1, on the reverse strand, counting down.
CTAAGTAAGGGTCACCCCATCGCAGGAAGCAGCATGAACATCCCTCGCCACCCGCTTTGCCTTGCCCTTGCCGCGACCCTGCTGGTCGCCCTGCCCGCCAGCAGCGCCCCGCCCGCCGGGCCACCCACCCAGGTCTGGATCGACGTGGCCACCCACAGCATGGCCGGCATGCCCGACATGGGCATGATGGGCGGTTTCGCCAACAGCATGATGGGCGGCGCGAAAGGGCCACAGGGCTATCCGCAGTCGCGCAACCTCCCGGCGACCATGGGCAAGGTGCTGGACATCGCGATGTACAACAGCCTGCGCCCGGGCGTGCCGGCCGAGCAGTTCGTGCCCGCGGGCCTGGCGGTCGGCAAGTCGCTGCCACTTCTGCCACCGCTACCGGGGTCGCGAACGGACGAACGCCCCCCCGGCAAGGTCGAGGACGTCGAGGTCACCATCCGCCAGTACTGGGGCTGCAGCGCGACGATCGGCCCCGGCCAGCCCAAGGTCATGACCCTGAAAGTGAAGAACGGCGCCATGCAGGCCAATGGCAGCCTGGCTCCGGGCCTGTTCGTACCGGATCGCGACATCGACGTGAATCCCAGCTACGCGCTGTGGCCCAACCAGAAGAACAGCAAGCGCGTGTCCGACCGCTCTTCGATGGTGGGCCAGCACCGCATCACCGGTGATGGCGTGCCCGCATCGCTGCAGTTCGAGCTGGGGAACAACGCGGACTTCATGCCGAAGATCGCGCTGCAAAGCCAGGGCGAACTGGCCGACAGCATCCAGCTGCAATGGCAGCCGGTGGATCGCGCACGCGGCTATTTCATGCACGCCATCGCCATGCAGGACGAACACAATTTCGTCATCTGGAGCAGCGCGGACGTCGCGGGCGCAGGCATGGAGCTGATCAACTACCTGCCCGGCGCGAACATCGACAAGTGGCTCAAGCAGAAAGTGCTGCTGGCGCCGGCGACCACGCGCTGCGCCATCCCGCAGGGCATCTTCAAACCCAGCGGCAAGGCGGCCCAGGGTGGTGGCATGGCGGCGCTCAACATGGTGGCCTACGGACCGGAGACCAATATCACCTGGCCCGAACGACCGGCCGATCCCAAGCAGCCATGGAAACCGGAGTGGAACGTGCGCGTGCGCACCAAGGCCACCACCACGGCGATGCTGGGGATGGACCTGTCGGGCATGGACATGAATACATCGCCCGACCCGGACCAGCCACCCAAGGAAGAAGAGGGCGTGGGCAAGAAACTGCTGAAAGGCCTGCTGAAGCGCGGCCTGTGAGCCAACGGCCACGCACGGAACCCGCACGATGAAGGCACTCGCGTGGCTGCTGGTTCCAGCCTCCTGGCTGGCGCTTGCCACCTCGGCGCACGCCGCTGATCCCTGCCCCGCGTTGCGCACCCAGGCCAACGCCGCGGACGTGGCCACGCGCATCGCGGCGGTTGCCTGCCAGGAGCATTACATCTGGTTCCGTCCCTTCATCGATGCCGACGGCCACGCCGGCACCACGGCCGTGTACGAAGCGGAAAGCACCCGCCTGGCTGATGGCAGCCAGGCTTGGCGTCGGGTGGCTGCGTATTGGGACGACAGCGACCTGGCCGGCTACTGCCACCAGCAGGCGACGTGCCGCGATTTCATTATCGATACGCCATGGTCGGCGGCATTCGTCTCCTGGGTGATGCGGCGCGCAGGGCTGGCGGGTTTCCGCCGTTCCGCCAGCCATGTCGATTTCGTGCGCATGGCATGGCAGCAGCCCACGCAGGGCCCCTACCAGCTGCAATCGCCACATGGCGCGCGTCCCGCCGCAGGCGACTTGCTGTGCTACGTGCGCGTCGCGCAGCGCGTGCTGGGATACGAGAACCTCGCCGACAACCTGGTCAGTGGCCTGCCCATGCATTGCGACATCGTGGTGGCAGCGACGCCGGGCGAGCTGGCCTATCTGGTGGGCGGCAACGTACAGCAGTCGGTCACCATGCGCATGCTGCGGCTGGACGCGCAGGGCCGTTTCGCCGACCTGCCGCAGCGCACGGCATTGGATCCGCCATGCAGTCCCGACGCACCCCTGCTCTGCAACGCCAACCGGCAAGACTGGGTCGCGTTGTTGAAGTTGAACGCACCACCGTCTACAGATTTGATTAGCACCCGGGACGCGCCCTGATCAGCGCACCCATTGGTTTGCACCTACGGCTCAACCAGCATCAGCCGGGCATGGCTACTGCCGATACGCAAGTCACCCGTCACGCTCAGTAGGCGAACTCACGGAACACGCGGTCGATGTCGCCGTTCCATTCGCCATGGAACAGGGCGAGTTTGCGTTCGGCCGGCGTCTCGTTGGCTTCGGTGAATTCGACCAATGGATCGAGGAAGCCGGATTCATCGGCGCCCTTGCTGTTGAGTACCGCGCGGCGCTGCAGGCCGGCCACGGCGATCTTCAAGGCCTCCGCGGCGAGGTCACGCGCGGTGCCGCCACGGAACGGAAGCTTCAACGCCTGCTTCGGCACGCCATCGCGCAAGTGGTTGCGTTCTTCGATGCTGAAATCCTTGACCAGGTCCCATGCGGCATCCAATGCGGTCTGGTCGTAGAGCAGGCCGACCCAGAACGCGGGCAACGCGCACAGGCGTCCCCACGGCCCGCCATCGGCACCGCGCATCTCCAGGAATTTCTTCATGCGCACTTCCGGGAACGCGGTGGTCATGTGGTCCGACCAGTCGGTCATCGTCGGCAGCACGCCCGGCAACGCTGGCAACTTGCCCGCCATGAAATCGCGGAAGCTCTGGCCGGAGCAGTCGATGTATTCGCCATTGCGGTAGCTGAAGTACATGGGCACGTCGAGCAGGTACTCGACGTAACGTTCGTAGCCGAAGCCGTCCTCGAACACGAAGTCGAGCATGCCGGTGCGGTCTTTGTCGGTGTCGGTCCAGATGTGCGAGCGGTAACTCAGGTAGCCATTGGGCTTGCCTTCGGTGAACGGCGAATCGGCGAACAAGGCGGTGGCGATGGGCTGCAACGCAAGCGAGACGCGGAACTTCTTCACCATGTCCGCTTCGCTGGAAAAATCCAGGTTGACCTGCACGGTGCAGGTGCGCTTCATCATGTCCAGGCCGAGCGAGCCGACCTTGGGCATGTAGTTGCGCATGATCTGGTAGCGACCCTTGGGCATCCACGGCATCTCGTCGCGCGTCCACTTGGGCTGGAAGCCCATGCCGAGGAAGCCAAGCTGCAATTCGTCGGCGACCGTCTTCACTTCCTTCAGGTGCGTGCCGACTTCGCTGCAGGTCTGGTGGATGTTTTCCAGCATGCCGCCGGAGAGTTCCAGTTGCCCGGCGGGTTCCAGCGTGACCGAGGCGTTGTCGCGCAGCAGGGCGATGACGTTGCCGTGCTCTTCGACGGGTTCCCAGCCGAAGCGGGTCAGGCCCTTGAGCAATGCTTCGATGCCACGCTCGCCTTCGAAGGTTGGGGGACGCAAGTCATCGAGGCGGAAGCCGAACTTCTCGTGCTCGGTGCCGATGCGCCACTCGGACCTGGGCTTCTCGCCCGACGCGATGTAGTCGACCAGTTGCGTGCGGTCGGTGATGGGCGTACCCGCAACGTGGCTGGGACTGGACAAGGGCACGGCTCGCTGCGTCGGGGAGTGGGAGATGTGGGGCTATGCGCCTGACATCGCAAGGCCCGCACTATATCCTGAGCCGATGCGCCTGATCGTTGTCGTCCTGTTGTTGCTGTGTTCCGCCGGTGCCAACGCGCAGTCGCCCGCCGTGGCGCAACTCGAGCGTGGCAACGGGCCCGAACCCTCCACGCTGGACGCGCATCGCTGCCAGGAAGTGGCCTGCGGCAACGTGCTGCGTGACCTGTACGAAGGCCTGGTGACCGAGGATGCGGCGGGACGACTGATCCCGGGCATGGCCGAACGTTGGTACGTGTCGCCTGATGGCCGCACCTGGACTTTCCATCTGCGTGAAGGCCTGCACTGGTCGAACGGCAAGCCGCTGGATGCACCGCAGATCGTCGCGAGCTTCCAGCGTGCGTTCTCGCCGAAGACCGCGGCGCCATTCGCGGAACTGTTCGACGCGCTCCACAACGCCCAGGCCGTGCAGGCCGGTGACGTGCCGCCGACTCGATTGGGCGTGTGTGCCGCGGATGCGCGCACGGTCGTCTTCACCCTGGACCGCAGCGCCGCGCTGCCTGCGTTGCTCACTTTGCCGATTGCCTTCCCGGTGTACCTGCCAGCAGTCGAGGAGTTCGGCGCGCAGCACACGCGTCCGGGCCGGTTGGTCAGCAACGGCGCATACCAGTTGCGGGCGTGGACGCCACAGGCCAACCTGGTGGTGGAACAGAATCCGCGCTTCCACGATGCCGGCAACGTGGCGATCCCGCGCGTGCGCTACCAGGTCACCGAAGATGCCGCGGCGGAACTGCAGCGTTTCGCCGCCGGCGACCTGCACATCACCGAAACCATACCGCCGCAGCCGATCGATGCCTTGCGTAAGCGCTACGGCGACCAGTTGCGCATCGCACCGTATGTCGGCGCGTTCTGGCTGGGCATGAACCTGACGCAGCCGCCGTTCAAGGACAATCCCGCATTGCGCGAAGCGCTTTCGCTGGCCGTGGACCGCGACATACTCACCCGCCATGTCACCGGCCTGGGCGAACAACCCGCCTATGGCGTGGTGCCCACCGGCATCCCCGGTTACACCGGCGCGACCACCACGTGGGCCACGGACACACAGGCGCAGCGCGAAGCGCGTGCACGTGCGCTGTACCGCGCCGCGGGTTACTCGAAAGACAATCCTCTGGTACTGGAGTTGCGCTACAACACCTCCACGCCACACCGGCGCATGGCCTTGGCCGTGGCCTCGATGTGGCGCGACGTGCTCGGCGTGCAGGTGCGCCTGCGCAATGAGGAATGGAAGGTGTTCGTGCAGAACCGCAAGCAGCGCGCGATCACCCAGGTGTTCCGTGGCGGCTGGGTCGGCGACGTGGTGGATGCGCGCAATTTCCTGGCCGCGTTCGGCAGCGACGGCCCGTTGAACTGGGTGGGTTTTGACGACGCGGGTTTCCGCGAGCGATTGGCCAAGGCGGATGCCGCGAAGACCGAAGCCGCTCGCAATGCGTGGCTGCGTGCCGCCGAGCAGAACCTGTTGAACGCGCATGCGTTGGTGCCGCTGTATTTCTACACATCCAAGCACCTGGTCAGGCCCGAAGTGGCGGGCTTCGAACCGAATCCGCTCGACCGCCATGCCTCGCGCTGGTTACGCTGGCACGATTGACCACAGGGGATGCCACATGCGCGCCATACATAGGGAAGCACACCGCTCTGATCGCGCAGGCTGGTTGCGCGCCTCGGTATTGGGCGCCAACGACGGCATCGTGTCCGTCGCCGGACTGGTCGTCGGCGTGGCTGCCAGTGGAGCCAGCCACACCACGGTCCTGATGACGGGCGTGGCCGGCCTGGTAGCCGGTGCCATGTCGATGGCCGCGGGTGAATATGTCTCCGTGCAGTCGCAGGCCGATACGGAAAATTCGGACTTGTTGAAGGAAAAGAAGGAGCTTGCCGACGATCCCGACATCGAGCTGGCCGAACTGGCGCACATCTACGTGCGTCGTGGACTGACGCCGGCGCTGGCAAGCCAGGTGGCCGAGCAATTGACCGCACACGATGCGCTGGGCGCACATGCACGCGATGAACTCGGCATCACCGACACCCTGCGCGCCCGTCCGATACAGGCGGCGCTGGCCTCGGCGCTCGCCTTCACCGTCGGCGCTGCCGTGCCGATCGCCGCGGTCCTGCTGGCTCCGGCCGAGCGCGTGGGCGTGGTGACTGTCGCGGTGACGATCATCAGCCTGTTCCTGTCCGGCGCATTGGCGGCCTATGCAGGTGGCGCGCCCATCGTGCGCGGGGCATGGCGCGTGGGTTTCTGGGGCGCGATGGCGATGGCGGCTTCGCATCTCATCGGCAACCTGTTCAACGTGCACGTGTAATGCGGGCTGTAATGGATCGGGAATGCATGGCTCCTACAGCGCACCCTTTATCTAGCATCGTCATCCCGGCGCACGCTGGGACCCATTCTGATTTTGCTTTCGAACTTCGCTTCAGCGGCAACGCCAACGCCAAGCGGCTGGAGAGAATGGGATGAAATGCACTTCGTTGACTCCTTGCCCCAGCACCGTCATCCCAGCGCACGCTGGGACCCATTTTTACTTTGGCTTTACGGCGTGTCGCAAGAGCAAAAATAGCAAGATCAAGATCAAGATGGATGACCAGCCATGCTGGCTGTTGAAGAGCGCCTCCAGCGTGCGCTGGGATGACGGTACCGGGGTAGTACGCGAGTTCCACTCATCATGAAGCGCCTGCTTTCACGCCTGTTCGAAGCCGTCATCACCTTATGGCTGCTCGCCACGCTGTGCTTCGTACTGCTGCGCGCTGCACCGGGCGGACCCTTCGACACCGAGAAAACCGCGCCACCCGAAGTGCAGGCCGCGCTGGCCGAGCAATTCCGCCTGGACCAGCCGCTGATCGTGCAGTACGGCGCGTGGCTGGCGGACGTGGCGCGCGGTGACCTGGGGCCGTCGTTCCAGTATCCGGACTACACGGTCAACCAGTTGATCGCGCGTGCGCTGCCGGTGTCGCTGCTCAACGGTGGACTCGCCTTGTTGCTCGCCTTGCTGGTCGGCATTCCACTCGGTGTTTTTGCCGCACTGCGTGCCGGGCAATGGATGGATCGCGCCTTGATGTTGCTGGCGGGGCTGGGATTGGCGATTCCAAAATTTGTCGCCGCACCGTTGCTGGTGTTGCTGTTCGCGGTAACGCTGAACTGGCTGCCGGCGGGCGGCTGGGGCGAATGGCAGAACATCGTGCTGCCGGTGATCGCGCTGGCGCTGCCCAACCTGGCCTACTGCGCGCGCCTGACGCGGGCGTCGATGCTGGAAACACTGTCCGCCGATTACCTGCGTGCGGCGCGCGCACGCGGATTCTCGGAATCGCGCCTGCTGTTTTCGCATGCGTTGAAGCCCGCACTGTTGCCGGTGGTGGCGTGGCTGTCGCCGGCCTTGATCAACGTGGTGACAGGTTCAGCGGTGGTGGAACAGGTGTTCGGCATTCCCGGCATGGGCCGCTATTTCGTGCAGGGCGCGTTGAACCGCGACTACACGCTGGTGCTGGGCGTGGTGCTGGTCGTCGGCGCCTTGATCGTGCTGATCAATACCTTGGTGGACATGCTGCGTGCGTGGCTGGACCCGCGCCTGGAAGATATTTCGTAGCCACAAATTCGTAGCCCGGGTAGAGCGCAGCGAAACCCGGGGCTTTTGGCGGATCACTCGTAAGGCCCCCGGGTTTCGCTGCGCTCTACCCGGGCTACGCCTGCTGCAGTCAGAAGGCGAGGATTGCGGCCCTGATCGCCAACGCAAACAGCACCAATGACGAGACGAAGAACACGGCGAAGCGCAGGGTGATGCGATTGGTGGTGGTTTGCACCAGGCTGTGCACGACGCGCAGCAACACATACGCCCATGCCAGCATCAGGCTGATGACGGAGTGGTCGCCCAGCACTGCGAGTGCAAGCGCAGTCGCGTAGAACAACGTGGGTTGTTCCATCAGGTGGTTGTAGTTGTCGGCCTTCCAGCGCACGGTCGCCGGCAACTGCGACATCTGTTCGCCACGCGGCATCATGGGATCAAGCCGCATCCGCATCTTGAGGATGGCGGGAATGCGCGTGGCGTACATCCAGGCCCAGATCAAGCCGGACCAGAGGACGAGTGCGATGACCGGGGCAACCAGGGGCGCGGTGTTTGGCATTGCGTACTCCGATGAAGTCAGGAATCCAGAATGGAATCAATGCAACTCAAACCTGATGGAATCACGAATCTGATTGAACCACGAACGATCACTACTTCCTGACGTCATCCCGGCGAACGCCGGGACCCAACTTGTCGCCAAGAATGTTTTCTCGAAAGTCATCCGAGCAATGTAGCCCGGGTAGAGCGCAGCGAAACCCGGGCTACGCTGGCTCGAAAGTCATACAGCCTCGAATGAATTCCTTATGGATCGGTGTCTGCGAGTGAACCCCAATCCCGCTCTGATTCCATGCCTATACCAATCACGAATTTTTCGAGACTGTCGAAGATAGCTTGTGGCTCCGATGGCGTTGAGCCATCCAGCTCAAGCTGTCCGCATTGGAAACACACTTCCAAGACACGAAGCTTCTTTGATCCTTTATAGAACTCAAGGCGGTGGTGCGGCTCGAAAATGCAGGCCGATTCCCAAGGTTCTACATTCGGATTGGTCGAGCGCAGGGCCGAGACAAGACTGGATTTTTCAGTGTTCGATAGAACAACGCGCTTGTAGCTGCGTTCTGGCAACAGAGGAATACTTGGATCGGGACCGTCATAGATGTATGAGTGCTCGACGGCAACAACCTGATCCGACTCTTCAGCTGCATCGATGAGCTCTTGAAGAAACTGCTTGCCGTGATCGTTTGGGGGAGAATCATCCAACGCAGGTTCGTCTGTAGCTTCTTCGAAGGTAATTCCTGGCGGCGTACCGTCAGGGAACATGGTCTTTTCGAGTTCGCTACGATTATCTTGGCAAGCCGCACAGGCCAAGCTCACGATGATTGCAAACGAACAAATGAGAACTCTGCCCATAGATCCAACTCCAACTAACCCACATCCCCACCCTCACTCCGACCAAACTCCAACCACCCGTTCACCACCTTGCGCGCTTCATCCACGCCCTGCTTGGATTCGCCAGAGAACGTCTGCACGCTGACGGTGTCGCCGAACTTGGAGAACAGTTCCTTCTTCACCGCCTGCAGCGTATTGCCCTGCTGGCCGCGGCCCAGCTTGTCCGCCTTGGTCAGCAGCGCGTGGGCGGGGATGCCGTTTTCCACCGCGTAGCTGATCATGTGCTGGTCGTATTCCTTCAGCGGATGGCGGATGTCCATCACCACCACCAGCCCCTTCAGCGACTCGCGGCTGCGGAAGTAGCGGTCCAGGAACGCCTGCCAGTGATCCTTCAACTCGTGCGGCACCTTGGCGTAGCCGTAGCCCGGCAGGTCGACCAGGTACCTGTCCGGTTCCACCTCGAAGAACACCAGTTGCTGGGTGCGGCCCGGCGTCTTGGACACCCGGGCCAGCGAGTTCTGCCGGGTCAGCGCATTCAGCGCCGTGGACTTGCCGGCATTGGAGCGCCCGGCGAAGGCGACCTCATGGCCGATATCCGGCGGAAGCTGGCTGGGAAGGTGCGCCGCCAGCAGGTATTTGGCTTTTTCTAATGGATTGAGCATGCGCCTAGGATGGCACGTGGGGGCTATTCGCGGTTCCTGGTTGTAGAAGCGCCGGTTCTTGGTTGTTGGTTCTTGGTTCTTGGAGAGGGCGGAAGCGAGCTACCTGGAACCTGGAACCAACAACCAACAACCTGCCCCAACGCCCCGAATTGACCGCGCCGCCCCGCCGCGACGATAATCCCCCGGTTTCGCGGCCTTTCAACTTCGCCGCTTTTTCAGGTTTTTCGGAGCTTTAGCATGCGCCACGCTCGCGTTTTGGGACTTGCCGGACTGGCCATTGCGGCCGTGGGTGCGGTCGCCTTTGCACAGACCACCGTCGCGCCACTGCCGGACAACGCCCCCGTGGTGGCCGCGCCGCTGGAGATCGACCTCAGCAAGACCACCTGGGGCGATGCCGCCGCCGGCCAGACCAAGGCCACCGCCTGCGCCGCCTGCCATGGCGTGGACGGCAACCCCAGCGACCCGCAATACCCGCGCATCGCCGGCCAGGCCGAGCGTTACACCGCACGCCAGATCGCCCTGATCGCCAGCGGCCAGCGTGGTGGCGCCGCGGTCGCGATGGTGCCGTTCGTGCAGGGCCTGACCCCGCAGGACATGCGTGACATCGGCGCGTACTTCGCCACCCAGAAGGCCGGCGCAGGCCTGGCCGACGACACGGTGATCGCCGAAGGCCCCAACAAGGGCATGAAGTTCTATGAAGTAGGCCAGCGCCTGTTCCGGGGTGGCGACGTCGCCCGCGGCGTGCCGGCCTGCATGGCCTGCCACAGCCCCAGCGGCGGCGGCAATCCCGGCCCGGCATACCCGCACATCGGCGGACAGTTCCAGGATTATTCGGCCCGCCGCCTGCAGGAATACCGCACCGGCACCACCATGGAAAAAGACCCGGCGCTGTTCCACGTCATGGCGCAGGTCAGCAACCGCCTGACCGATGAGGAAATCCAGGCGCTGGCCACCTTCCTGCAGGGCCTGCACGACCGCGCCGACGATGCCGCCGCGACGACGGCCCCGGCGGCCGCACCTGCTGCAGCCCCGGCGCCCGCGCCGGTGGCCACGCCAGCCGCCGAGCCCGCCCCGCAGCAATCGTGAACTCGACGCGCCTGGCGCGGTCCACGTTTCGACGTGGATGTTCACAGCTGATGTTCACGACGCCGACCGGATCATGGCCGGCGTTTCTGTTTGTGCTTGGCCCGTTTTTGACCGCTGCTTGCTGACAGACCGCTGAGTGCCTGCATGAAGCGCATTCGAGCACGCCCGGATCCACCCTTTGTACTTGGAGTCCTGCTGATGAAATCCAGATTCGCCCTGTTGTTGCTGGTCCTGCTGCCGTGGTTCGCGCACGCGGCCACGCCGGTCGAAGGCACCGACTACGTCGTCATCCCCGACGGCAAGCCGTTCGCGCCGCTCAACGGCAAGGTGGAAGTGGTGGAAGTGTTCGGCTACACCTGCATCCACTGCGCGCATTTCCAGCCCCAGGTGGATGCGTGGAAGAAAAAACAGCCTGCCTACGTGCGCTTCACCCCGGTGCCGGCGGCGTTCGGCGGCTTCTGGCTTCCGTATGCGCGCGCTTACTACGCGGCCGAAAAACTCGGCGTGCTGGGCAAGACCCACAACGCCATGTTCAAGGCGTTGCATGAAGACGGCAGCCTGCCGATACAGAACGCATCGGCGGAAGAAATCGCCACGTTCTATGCCGGCTACGGCGCCAATGCCAAGACGTTTGCCGCGACCATGGGCAGCCCGGAAGTGGAAGCCAAGCTGGCACGCTCCAAGCAGTTCGCCATCGCAAGCGGCGTGGAAGGCACGCCCACGGTGATCGTCAACGGCAAGTACCGGGTCACCGGCCGCAGCCTGGACGACGTGCTTCGCACCACCGACTACCTGGTGGCCCGGGAGCGCACGGCGCGCAAATGATCGTGCTGCTTGCGATGGCGTAACGCGTTACATGCGATTCTTGTTGCCTGCCGGCGCGGAGCCGGCGCGCGCTTCGTTCTGAATGCCCTCACCGATGCTGGAGTCCACCCTCATGAAATCCCGTTTCGCATTGATGCTCATCGCGTTGCTGCCGCTGTTCGCCGCGTGCAGCAAGCAGGACAACGACGCTGCGACGCCCGCCGTCGAGGCCGTTGCCGCGCCCGTAGACACGGCGCCGGCAGACGTCGCGCCCGCCCCTGAAACCGCCGCCACCGAAGCGGCGCCGACCGCCCCGATCACCGTGGCACCGCCTTCCGGCCCTGTGCCGGTGGCCGGCAAGGACTACGTGGAAATCGCCGGTGGCCAGGCGTTCGCGCCGGTGGCCGGCAAGGTGGAAGTGGCGGAAGTGTTCGGCTACACCTGCCCGCATTGCGCGCAGTTCCAGCCGCTGATCGATGGCTGGAAAGCCAGGCAGCCGGCCGACGTCAACGTGATCTCGGTGCCGGCCGCCTTCGGTGGCTACTGGGTGACCTATGCGCGTGCATTCTTCGCCGCCGAAACCCTGGGCGTGCAGGAAAAGAGCCACGACGCGATGTTCAACGCCCTGCACGTGGCCCGCAGCCTGAACCTGCAATCGACGCCGGAAGACATTGGCAAGTTCTACGCGCAGTACGGCGTGGACGCCAAGACCTTCGCCAGCACCATGCAGAGCTTCGCCGTGGAAACCAAGCTCAACCGCGCCAAGCAGTTCGCCGTGCGCTCCAAGGTCGAAGGCACGCCGTCGCTGGTGGTCAACGGCAAGTACCTGGTATCGGTGGACGAGCGCGGCTACGAGGCCATGTTCAACACCGTCGAGCACCTGGTCGCACGCGAACGCGCCCCGGCCAACTGACGGCCTGCGCCCTCATCGCCTCGATTCCCATCCCGATCCACGGAGCGCAGCCCATGACCTTCCGTTTTGCACTGATCCTCGCGGCGCTGCTGTCGCTGCTGGCCGCATGCTCCCAACAGGACCCGCCCAGCGCGGACGCCACGCCGGTACCCGCGGTCCCGGTCACCGAAACGCCACCGCCCGCAGCCGCGGAAGCGACCAGCGAACCCGCCGCCGCGCCCGTCGCGCCCGCACCCGTTGCAACGCCCGCCGGCCCTGCGCTGGTGGCCGGCGTGGATTACGTGGAGATCGAGGGTGGGCAGCCGTTCGAGCCGCTCAACGGCAAGATCGAAGTCACCGAAGTCTTCGGCTATGTCTGCCCGGCCTGCAACATGCTGCAGCCGAACCTGCGCGCCTGGAAATCCAGGCTGCCGGCGGATGTACGCCTGACCTACGTGCCGGCGCTGTTCGGTCCGGACTGGACGCCGTATGCGCACGCCTTCTACGCCGCCGAATCGCTGGGCCTGGTGGAGAAGACCCACGAAGCGGTCTACAACGCCATCCACGCGCAGGACCGCCTGCCCGGTGAAGGCGACAAGCCCACCGACGCGCCGATCGCCGCGTTCTACGCCAACTACGGCGTCAGTGCCGAACAGTTCCAGAACACCATGAAGAGCTTCGCGGTGAGCGGAAAGATCAACAAGGCCAAGCAATATGCCCAGCGCAGCAAGATCGAAGGCACGCCCACGCTGATCATCAACGGCCGGTACCGGGTGCAGGGTAGGACCTACGACGACATGTTCCGCATTGCCGACGCGCTGATCGCACGGGAGCGCGCGGGTAGCACGACACCTGCCGCTGCCGCCAACTGATCCTGACCGGTCACCCCACATGACCACTGCGGACACGCGCCGGCTGCGCCTGCTCAGCGCCAACATCCAGGCCGGCTCCAGCACGCGCCGCTACAGCGACTACGTGACCCGCAGCTGGTCGCATGCGCTGCCGGCCGGCAACAAGCGCGGCAGCCTGGATGCGATTGCACAGATGGCCGCCGAGCACGACATCGTCGGCCTGCAGGAAGCGGATCCGGGCAGCCTGCGCTCGGGCTTCACCAACCAGACCCACTACCTGGCCGAGCAGGGTGGCTTCGATTACTGGAGCCACCAGCCGAACCGCAACGTCGGCGGCGTGGCGTCCAGCGCCAACGGACTGCTGAGCAAGCTGGAACCGGTGGAAGTCAGCGATCACTCGCTGCCGGGCCGCATCAGCGGACGCGGCGTGTTGCTGGCGCGCTTCGGTCGCGGTGACGAGGGCCTGGTGGTGGCGGTGGCGCATCTGTCGCTGGGCGCGAATTCGCGACGTGCGCAACTGGGCTTCATCGCCGAACTGCTGGAAGACCATCCGCATGCGGTGCTGATGGGCGACTTCAACTGCGTACCCGATCGCCCCGAGATGGACCTGCTCTACAGCCGCACGCACCTGCGTCCACCCGCCTTCTGCGTGCCCACCTTCCCCAGCTGGGGACCGAAGCGCGCCATCGACCATATCCTGCTCAGCGAACCGCTCCAGTCCGTCGATGCGCGCGCGATCCCCGCCGCGTTCTCCGATCACCTGGCGCTCGCCCTGAGCATCGACGTCCCGCAAACCGCGTTGCGCTGAACGCACGAACGCACGTAGCGCACGTAGGAGCGACGTAAGTCGCGACCGAAAAAAAGCGTTTGGACACGGATCAAAGCCAATAACCACTGATGTAGGAGCGACGTGAGTCGCGAAGCTCCTGGTGTTTCCGAGGTTTACGGCTTCGCGACTTACGTCGCTCCTACATTGATAAAGCTTCTACTCCGCCTTTATCCGCACTGATCCGTGTCAAAAAAGCGCTTTCCCAGTCGCGACTGAAAAAAGCATTGGACACGGATCAAAGCACATGACCGCTGATGTGGGAGCGACGTAAGTCGCGAAGCTCCTGGTGTTTCCGAGGCTCCCGGCTTCGCGACTTACGTCGCTCCCACGCTGATAAAGCTTCTACTCCGCCTTTATCCGCACTTATCCGTGTCCAAACGCTTTTTTCCGGTCGCGACTCACGTCGCTCCTACACCAGCAAGGCCACGCCGACGCTGACTAGGAACAGCGCGAACACCCGCTTCAACGTCGCGCCGCTGAGGCGATGCGCGAGACGCATGCCGTACGGCGCGGCCAGCACCGACGCGATGGCGACGCCAATCGCGGCCGGCAGGAACACATACCCCACCGCGTACTGCGGCAACGCACCGGCCGGCGCATGCAGCGCATAACCCAACGCGCTGGACAGGCCAATCGCCACCCCGCACGCACTGGACGTGCCTACTGCGCGCACCGGCGCGACCCCACGCCAGACCAGCAAGGGCACGGTCATGCTGCCGCCGCCGATGCCCACCACGGCCGACAATGCGCCGATGCCTGCGCCCGCCGCCGTCATCGGCACGCCGACCGGCGCCGCCATCGCGCTGCCATCGCGGTTGCTGCGCGCCTTGCCGAACAACATCTGCGCGGCGGCGATAAAACAATAGCCGGCCACGATCCAGCGCAAGGCCTGGTCGTCGAGTTTCACCGCCACGCCGCTGCCCAGCCAACCACCCAGCAACAGGCCGGGAATCATCCATTTCACCGTCGGCCACAGCACGCTGCCGCGTCCGTGGTGCGCGTACGCGGACGAAGCCGCCGTCAACACGATGCTGGCCAATGAGCTGGCCAGGGCCGCATGCATCGCCGCTTCCTGTGGCACGCCGTACAGCGGCAACAACCACGCGAGCGCGCCGACCAGCACCAGCCCGCCACCCACGCCCAATAGACCGGCCAGGATGCCGGCCACCACGCCCAGCAATGGGAATACCCAGAATCCTTCGAGCACGTTTCCTCCGCGATTTCTCCAAACACCAAGGCCATGTGACGGCGACAAGGACGCGATATTCATGCGCCATCCCTTATATTCGCGTCATGACACGACCCCACTTCGCCATCGTACTCGCTGTCGCCTCCTGCCTGTCCCTGCCGCTGCATGCGCAGGCACAGAACCTGGATGCGCAGCGCCCGCAGATCCGTGCCGCACTCGACGCCGCCGAGCGCGGCCAGTTCAATGCCGCGCAATATCCCGGATTGAACTCGCATCCGCTGTACGGCTGGGTGGAACTGGCCGACCTGAAACGCAACATCGACACGCTGTCCACGGCGCAGGCGCAGTCCTTCCTCAAGCGCTACGAAGGCCAGGCCGTGGCCGATTCACTGCGCAGCGCATGGCTGCCGGCGCTGGCACGACGACAGGACTGGCCGGCTTTCCGCGCGGCATGGAAACCGACCACCAACGTGGCCCTGCAATGCGCTGAATTGAACGCGCGCCAGGCCATGGGCAAGGCCGATGCGCAATGGACGACCGATGCACAGGCGATGTGGCGCAGCACCGGCAAATCATTGCCCGACGGATGCGACCCGGTGTTCGCCATCCTCGACAGCAAGGGTGGCCTGTCGCCCGCGCTGCGCTGGGAACGCATCGACCTGGCCATCGCCGAACAGCAGCCCGCGGTGATCCGCACCATTGCGCGTGGCTTGCCTGCGGCCGATGCCGCACTTGCCAATGATTACGCCGCGTTCCTCGACAGCGTGCACCCACGTGCGCTGAACTGGCCAAAGACCGAGCGCAGCCGCAACGCGGCCATGCAAGGCTTGATGCGTTTGGCCAAGTCCGCGCCTGCGGCGGCGGAAATGCAGTTGCCGCAGTACGCCGATGCGCTGGGCATGGACGAAAAGCAGCGCGGCAAGGTGCTGTACGAGGCGGCGCTGTGGACCGTCGCTTCGTACGAGCCTGATTCCGCACGGCGCATGAATGCCGTGCCGGAATCCGTCTACGACGAACGCTTGCACGAATGGCGCGTGCGCGAAGCCATGGCGCGTGGTGATTGGCGCGCGTCGTTGGCGGCGTTGCGCAAGATGCCAAAGGCGCAGCGCGAGGATTCGCGCTGGCGCTATTTCGAAGCGCGGCTGGCGGAAGAAACCGGCGACCCGGCCGAAGCCCAGCGCCTGTTCCGCGAAGCCGCCAAGTCGGCGACCTTCCATGGCTTCCTGGCCGCGGACCGGCTCAACCTTCCGTATGCGCTGTGTGCGTGGATTCCCAACGACAGCAAGCAGGCGCGAACTGCCGTGGCCACCGATCCGGCCATCGTGCGCGCGATGGAGCTGTGGAAGCTGGAACGCGTGGGTCCGGCCACCAGCGAATGGAACAACGCGATGGCGCGCTTCGACGACAGCAAGCGCCGCATCGCGGTGGAAGTAGCACGCGACAACGGCTGGTTCGACCGTGCGGTGTTCTCGCTGAAGGGTGCGGACGAACAACGCCTGTACGAGTTGCGTTTCCCACTGCACCACGACGCCACCATCCGTCGCGAGGCCGCGCGCCAGGCGATTGATCCGGCCTGGGTCGCCGCCGAAATACGTGCCGAAAGCATCTTCAATCCCAAGGCGCGTTCGGGCGCGAATGCGATGGGCCTGATGCAGGTCATACCCAGCACCGGCGCGGCCGTGGCCAAGCGCTTGGGTATTCCTTATTCCGGTGCGTCCGACCTGTACGACTCCGATACCAACATCGCCATTGGCACGGCCTACCTGCGCGAAATGGAAAACAAGTACGGCGTGCCCTACGTGGCCATCGCCGCCTACAACGCCGGCCCCGCACCGACCGCACGCTGGCAGTCGCAACGCCCGAACTACGACCCGGATTTCTGGATCGAGACCATCAGCTACAAGGAAACCCGCGAGTACATCGCACGCATCCTAGCCTTCAGCGTGATCTACGACTGGCGCTTGAACGGCAATGCATTGCCCGTCACCGACCGCATGCTGGGCCGCGTGGATGCAAAGCGGAAATCGTTCGTGTGCCCGACGGCGCAAGTGCCGAAGAGCTAGTTTTCAGCCCCCTCCCTTGCGAAGCAGGGGAGGGATGGGGAGGGGTTGCTCTTGATCTTGCTCTTGCTTGCTTCTATTTCACACACACCCCGCACAGAGCACCCCTCCCAGCCTCCCCTGCTGCGCAAGGGAGGAGACAAGCGCAGGCAAGGCACCGGGAATTTAATCAGGCATCATCCACACCATGAAAACCTACCTGGTCGGCGGCGCGGTTCGTGATCCCCTGCTGGGCCTGCAGCCCGGCGACAACGACCATGTCGTAGTCGGCAGCACGCCCGATGCGATGCTGGCGCTTGGCTTCAAACCGGTGGGGCGTGACTTTCCCGTGTTCTTGCATCCGCAGACCGGTGAGGAATACGCGCTGGCCCGCACCGAACGCAAGAGCGGTCGCGGCTATCGCGGCTTCGTGGTGGACAGCGATGCCTCGGTCACGCTGGAAGAAGACCTGGCTCGGCGCGACTTCACCATCAATGCCATCGCACGCGACCAGGACGGCAGGCTGGTCGATCCGCTGGGCGGCGTGCGCGATATCGAAGCACGCGTGCTGCGCCATGCCGGACACGCCTTCGTCGAGGATCCGCTGCGCATCCTGCGCGCCGCGCGCTTCATGGCGCGCTTCGCCTCGCTGGGTTTCAGCGTGGCGCCGGAGACGCAGGCCTTGATGCGCGACATGGTCGGCAACGGCGAGCTGGCCGAACTGGTGCCCGAGCGCGTGTGGCAGGAATTGTCGCGCGCCTTGCGATCCGCGACTCCTTCCGCCTTCCTGCGCACGCTGCGCGACTGCGGCGCACTGGTGCAGGTACTGCCGGAAATCGACGCACTGTACGGCGTGCCGCAACGTGCGGATTACCACCCGGAAGTCGACACCGGCGTGCACCAGCAACTGGTCAGCGACATGGCCGCGCTGCTCGCGCCCGGCGACGACGTGATCGGTTTCGCCGCGCTGACCCACGACCTGGGCAAGGCACTGACGCCAACGGACGTACTTCCGCAGCACATCGGCCATGAGCATGCGGGAGTGGCGCCGCTGCGTGCGCTATGCGAGCGGCTGAAGCTGCCGGCCGAGCATCGCGAGCTGGCCGTGATCGCCTGCCGTGAACACCTCAACGTCCATCGCCTCGCGGAACTGCGCGACGCCACCGTTTTCGATCTGTTGTCGCGCTGCGACGCCTTCCGCAAACCCGAACGCATTGCGCAACTGGCGCTGGTCTGCGAAGCCGACAAGCGTGGCCGCGACGGCATGGCCGACAGTGCGTATCCACAAGGCCGCGAACTGCAGCGCCTGCATGCGGCCGCGCTGGCGGTGAGTGCACGCGATATCGACAGCGAACACCTGAGTGGCCCGGCGGTTGGCGAAGCGTTGAAGCGAGCGCGGATCGTCGCCATCGCCCGCGCAAGATCCGAACAAGGGTAGGAGCGCCCCATGGGCGCGAGCTCTTGATCTTGCCGTAACACGTAAAGCTTCAAGAGCTCGCGCCCATGGGGCGCTCCTACCGCTGGTTGATCAATTCATGTTCGGCGTCAGTTTCAACAGCGGCGCATTGCTGCCATCACGCAACAGCCAGATCGCACCGTCCGGGCCCTGTTCCACTTCGCGGATGCGCCCGCCGAAGGAATAGCGCGCAGCCTCGCGGCCTTGCACGCCGTTGAACTCGATGCGAACCAGTGCCTGCGAAGCCAGCCCACCGATGAAGCCGTTGCTGCGGAAATACGGGAACATATCGCCCGAGTAGATGATGAAACCCGCCGGCGCGATCACCGGCGTCCACCATGCTTCGGGCGCATTGAATTCCGGGCGTGTGTCGTGATCGGGGATGTTGCTGCCATCGTAGTTGTCGCCATTGGACACCACCGGCCAGCCATAGTTGGAACCGCGCTCGATCAGGTTCAACTCATCGCCTCCCGCCGGGCCCATTTCGTGTTCCCACAGCTGGCCTTGCGCGTCGAAGGCGATGCCGAGCAGGTTGCGATGGCCCAGCGTCCACACCTGTGCGGCCACGCCGCCCTGGTTGACGAAGGGATTGTCGGACGGGATGGAGCCGTCGTCATTGAGCCTGACAATCTTGCCCAGGTTGGACTGCATGTCCTGTGCAGGGGTGAATTTCTGTCGCTCGCCGGAGGTGATGAACAGTTTCCCCGCGCGGTCGAAGGCAATGCGATGGCTGTAGTGGTTCTCACCGCTGACCTTGTTCTGCTGCCAGATCACCTGCAGGTTCGACAGGCTGCCGGTGTTGGCGCCCGGAGTGAGCGTGAGTTGCGCACGCACCACCACCGCGCCGCGCGTGCTGTTAGCGCCCGATTCCGCATAGCTCAGGTAGACCCAGCGATTGCTGGCGAACTGCGGATGCAACACCACGTCACCAAAACCGCCCTGGCCACCATACGCCACGGTCGGCACGCCGGTGACATCGCCCATCTGCCCGGTGGCGACATTGAGCAACTTCAACTTGCCTTTCTTCTCGGTGACCAGCAGACGTCCATCCGGCAGGAAGGTCATGGCCCACGGCTCGTCGAAGCGCGCGACTTCGGTACTGGCAAACGGAGGATCCGGAATGCGCCGCACCTGTCCCGGGCCGCCGGTCACACGCGGGCCGGCGGCGGCAGCCACGGCATTCGTGGTTACGGAACCCGAAGCTGTGTCGGCGGCGGCAGGCGGCGTATTGGAAGCATGCAGCGCGCCTAAGACCGGAGCGCCAGATTGTTGCTGCTTTGCCATCCCCTGCGCTGTAGCGACAGGTTCCGTGATGGGTTGGGCACACGCGGTCAGGGACAACAGGGTGCAGACGGTGGCAATGATCAGGAGATGCATGGCAACGCTCGCAGTGGTTCCGACTGCGTCGTTTTTACACCAACTGGCCATGTGAATGCGTGATGGTGGTGCTGCAATGCGCTTGGCGTCGGGACCCCGTCACACCTTGACGATCCAGCCCCGCCGGTCCATCCAGCGCACGATGGCCCACCAGAACGTCACGAACGCGACGGCGAACAGCAGCGAAGGCAGGTAGGGGCCGAAGCGAGGCGTCATCCAGTCCGCGAAGCCGATCCGATAGATCGGCTCCCACCAGCCCAGGCCCGCGAACACATACACCATGACCGATGATCCCACGTAGGCGGCAATAGCATTGACCCCGAAGCTGCGACCGATTGCTGGCCATCGCCGGCGATCGATCAACACGTGGCAAGCCGCCATCGCCAACATCGCCCAACCTGCCGTCCAGAGCACGAACGACGAAGTCCACAGGTTCTTGTTGAAGGGAAAAACCAGGGACCACGCGTAACCTGCCAGCAGCGCGATGCAGCCCGCATACACCAACCGCTTCAATTCTCCGCGACGCAACCACTCGCCTGCACGTAGCCCGAGCAGGGTGGTGGCGATGGCCGGAAGCGTACTCAGCAGTCCTTCCGGATCATGACCCAGTCCGGTCGCCGGATCGAACTGGTACGCCATGGGACCGAGCAGGGCCGTATCGATGCGGCTGGCGAGGTTGATCCAGGGTTCGAATGATCCGCCTGCTGACAGCAATCCCCAGTAGCCGAGCAGAATCGAGGCAATCAATAACCACTGCGCGCGTGCACCGGTTACCAGTGCGAGCAAGCCAACCACGCCGAAGCACACGCCGATCCGCTGCAAGACGCCCCATGGCCGAAACCACGCCATGTCCAGCAACAGGAAGGCGAGTACGTGCAGCGCCAGCCCGAGGCCGATGATCTTCGCGGCACGCAGCAGCACGCCGCGTCGCAACGCTGCGAGGTCGGCGCCCGCCTCCACGCGCGGCACGATGCCGAGCGCGATCGACACGCCGACGATGAACAGGAAGAACGGGAACACCAGGTCGGTCGGCGTGCAGCCGTGCCATTCCGAATGCAGCAACGGCGCGTACACATGGCCCCAGTCGCCCGGGTTGTTGACCAGCAGCATCGCCGCGACCGTCATCCCGCGCAGCGCATCCACCGAATCGAAACGCAGCTGCGAATTCATGGTCACCTTCTTGTGTAGGAGCTGCGCAAGCTGCGACCGTAACCCTGTCGATCGATCGTGCTTTCGCACGCCGTAACGATGGCGGTCGCAGCTTGCGCAGCTCCTACAGCATGTCGCCGTCTATCCACGTGTTGATGACCCGCAACTCGTCATCCAGCGCCACCAGATCGGCATGGAAACCCGGCGCGATGCGCCCGAATTGATGTCCGAGGCCGAGGAACTCCGCCGGATAGGTCGAGGCCATGCGTGCCGCTTCTTCCAATGGAACGCCCAGCAGGCTCACGGTGTTACGCACTGCCGTCGCCATATCCAGCGCGGAACCGGCCAGCGCACCGGCGGCGTTGCGCACCACGCCGTCGTGGACGGTGATGGTTTCGCCATACAGCACATAGCTGGGATCGTCGGCGCCCACCGGCGGCATGGCATCGGTGACCAGGAAGACTTTGCCGCTCGGCTTCGCCGCCAGCGCGACGCGCAGGCTGGCCGGATGCACGTGCACGCCATCAACGATGATGCCGCACCAGGATCCGGCGTCTTCCAACGCGGCACCGACGGCCCCGGGTTCGCGTCCCGTCAACGGCGACATCGCGTTGTACAGATGGGTGAAGCCACGGATTCCGGCGTCGATGCCGGCCCGCGCTGCTTCATACGTCGCCGCGGTATGGCCCGCGACCACGATGGCGCCGCGCGCGACCAGTGCGCGGATGTCGTCCAATGGCACCTGCTCCGGCGCCAGCGTGATCACGGTGACGCCCGTGTCCAGCGACGTCGCGAGTGCGATTTCGTTTGCATCAGGAACCCGGAACTTGGCCTGGTCGTGCGTGCCCTTGCGTGCCGGCGCGATGTACGGACCTTCAAGATGGATGCCCAGCACGCCGGGCACCTTCTCGCTGATCGCCTGGCGTGTCGCGGCGATCGCCTTGCCCATCACGTCCACGTCATCGCTGATCAGCGTGGGCAGGAAACCGGTGGTGCCGAAACGACGATGCGCTGCACCGATGAGGCGCAGTGCGTCCACGTCCTGGGCGTTGTTGAACAACACACCACCGCCACCATTGACCTGGCAATCGATGAAACCCGGCAGCAGCATGGCGCCCTGCAGGTCGTAGGTTTGCGTCGCCTGTTTGAGTGCGTCCTGCGCCGTGGTGACCAGCGTGATGCGCCCGTCCTCTATCAGCACGGCCAAGCCGGCCTCGAAGCCACGATCGGTCAGCACGCGTCCATTGAGCAGGGCCAAGCGACTCATACGGTTTCCGTGACCTTGTTGAGGTGTGGCGGCACATCGGGATTGTGCCCGCGACGCAGCGCCAGTGCATTGATGGCGCGATAGAAACTCTGGATGGTGAGCAGCGGCGCGCAAGCAGGGTGCGCCGCGCGTACCAGCGGGAGATCGCCGTGCGCGGACGACACCCACACCTGCGCACCGCGTGCACGGAACTCGCTGGCCAGCGCCAACGTGCCGGCTTCGGTTTCATCAGGCTGCGCGAAACACAATACGGGGAAACCGGGTCCGACCAGCGCCATCGGCCCGTGCTTCACTTCCGCCGAGCTGTAGGCCTCGGCATGCAGGCCGCAGGTTTCCTTGAACTTGAGCGCGGCTTCCTGCGCAGCGGCCAGGCCCAGGCCACGACCCAGCACGAACAGGTTGTGCGCCTCCACCAGACCATCAGTGAGTGGCGACCAGTCGGCCTGCCATGCGGCGCGCAGCTCATCGGGCAGCGTGGTGAGCGCATCCAGCAAGGGCTTCTCGTTCTTCCAATGCGCGGCCAACTGCAGGATGGCTGACAACGAAGACAGGTAACTCTTGGTGGCGGCCACGCTGCGCTCGGGCCCGGCGTGCAGCGGAATCACCGTGTCCGCGAATTGCGCCAGCGGCGAATCCTCCACGTTCACCAGCGCCACCACGCGCGCACCGGCGTCGCGCGCCGCTTCGGCATTGCGCAGCAGGTCCGGGCTCTTGCCGGATTGCGAAATCACCAGGTACAGCGCGCCGCGCAGCTGCTGCGGTGTTTCATACACCGAGCCTACCGAGGGCGAGGCCGAGGCGGTGACGATGCCGAGCTGGGTTTCGAACAGGTATTTGGCGTAGGTCGCCGCATGGTCGGAACTGCCGCGCGCGCAGGTGACCACGAACGGCGGCGGATCGCGGCGCAGGTCGGCTGCGAGTGCGGCGACCACGGCGTGGTTGCGGGCGAATTGCGCGGCCACCACGTCGGCGGCTTGCGCCGCTTCGGCATGCATCAAGGTGTCGGTCGCGGCAGGCAATGGTGGAGCGTCAGTCATCGTGTGCGGCTCGCATGGAGGTTCAATTCAATCGTTGCGCGGGCGTACCGGCGCGGTGGAACCACGCACGACCAACTGCGGCACGAAGCCCTGGTTGTGCGAAGGCGTGGGATTTTCATCATAGGCGTCGCTGCGCAGGCCACCGATCAGCAGGCGCGCGGCTTGCTTGGCGATGTCTTCCGTGGCCTGTTTCGCCGTGGTCAGCGCAGGCCATGATTGCTTGGAGAACGGGCTGTCCTCGAAGCCGGCGATGGACAGGTCGTAGGGCACGTTCATGCCGGCGGACTTGGCCGCAGCGAGTACGCCGGCGGCGATCTCGTCGTTGGAACCGAAGATCGCGGTGGGCGGTTCGCGCAAGGCGAGCAGACGACGTGCGCCACGGAAGCCATCGTCGAAGGTGTAATCGCCGGGAATCACCAGGTGCTTGTCCAGGGTGATGCCGTAATCCTTCAGCGCGCGCTCGTAGCCGGTGTAACGCTCGGTACTGGAACGGTGCGCCAGTCCGCCCCACAGGAAACCGATACGCTGGTGGCCGAGCTGGATCAGGTGTTCGGTGATTTCGTAGGCGGCGTCGTGGTCGTCGACATAGACACAGGGATATCCGTCGTTGGGATCTTCGGTGGCGGCGATTATGCGCACCAGTTTGACGCCGCGCGCCGACAAGGCCTGCACCAGGTCCATGCGCTCGGACATGGGCGCAGTCAGCACCAGTCCGGCCAGCCGCGAACGCTGCACCAGTTCGGTCAGTTCGTCGGCCAGCAGCGGCGAGGTGGAATCGCAGGGATGGATCTGCAGGCCGAAGCCGGTTTCCCGGCACGCCGCCAGCACGCCGTTCTGCACGCCGATGATGTGGTACGGGTTGGGGTTGTCGTAGATCAGGCCGATCACGAACGGCGTGCCGCTGCGCAGGTTGCGCGCGGACTGGTCGGGCTCGTAGTCGAGTTCGGCGATGGCGTGCAGCACGCGCGCGCGCGTGCCCTGCATCACCGAGGGCTCGTTGTTGATTACCCGCGACACCGTCTTCAGCGACACCTTCGCCTTGGCGGCGACGTCCTTGATGGTGGGTCTGCGCATGGTCGGTTCCGTCATGGGAGTGGGTTCCGCAATGATGCGCGAATCAGGCCTGCGGCGCTTTGCCAAAGCGATGGCCGTAACGCGCGAAGAACAGGATGTAGAGGTAGCAGGGGACCGCCAGGGCGACGAAGACCAGCTGGAAATCGTGGTGCTGCTTCAGCACTGCGAACAGCTGCGGGATGATCGCGCCACCGGCAATGCCCATCACCAGCAGTGCCGAACCGGTCTCGGTGAAGCGGCCCAAGCCCTTGATCGCCAGCGGGAAGATCGCCGGCCACATCATCGCGTTGGCGAAACCCAGCGCGGCCACGAAGCCGACGGACGCATAGCCCTTGGTGAAAAATGCGGCAAGCGCGAACAGCACGCCCAACACGGCGGAAATGCTGAGGTAGCGCTCCTGCGAAACAAAGCGCGGGATGGCGACCAGGCCGGCGAGGTAGCCCAGCAGCATCGCGCCCAGCGTGAACGAGGTGAAGAACTTGGTCTGATCCAGCGGCAAGCCGAAGCCGTTGCCATAGGTGCCGATGGCGTCGCCCGCCAATACTTCCACGCCCACGTACACGAACAGGCACAACACGCCCAGCCACAGGTGCGGGAACTGGAACACGCTGCGCTTGCTGCTGGAGGCCTTGTCGCCGGCAGCTTCCGCGTTGGCCTCCGAAGGTTTGATCTCCGGCAGCGACGAAAACAGGATCGCAATCGCCACTACCACCAGCACGCCGGCCATCACCAGGTACGGCGTGTGGATCTTGGCCGCGAATTCGTTCAACAGGTCCGCCTTGGTAGCGGCATCGGCAAGGTTTACCTTGGCCGACAGATCACCAATCCCGTGCAGCACGATCGCACCGACCAACCACGGCACGATGACACCGCCAAATTTGTTGCAGATCCCCATGATGGCCATGCGACGAGCGGCGGTATGCATCGGCCCGAGGATGCTGATGTAGGGATTGACCGCAGTCTGCAGCAACGCAAGTCCGCCACCGATCACGAACAGGCCGGTCAACGCGCCTGCATACCAGCGCTGTGTAGCGAGTTCACCGAATATCGCTGCGCCTACCGCCATCACGAACAGGCTCAGCGCCAGGCCTTTCTTCAGGCCGGTGCGCTTCAATGCCCACGACGCAGGCAGCGCGAGTACGAAGTAGGAAATGTAGAAGACGAAGACCACCAGGAACGCCTTCACCTCGTCCAGATCGAAGGCGAGTTTCACGAAGGTGATCAACGGGCCATTGATCCAGGTGAAGAACCCGATGATGAAGAACAGCACGCCGATGATGGCGATCGAACTGGCGTGGCGCGTGCCCGGTGCAACGGTCATGAACGATGGACTCCCCTGCGAGTGATGGCCGGGACGGCGCCGGCGACGGATGCGGGCCAGCGGTGCCTGCATCGGGTTCAACTGGGAACAACGTTGTCACATTTTTTCGTTTGCGGCCACTTTGAGGGATTCGCCGCAGCCACAATCCGGCCATTCCGGGTTGGCCAATCTCCCCGCACCGCAGCATTTAAGCCGGGCGAACACGGCCGCTAACCGCATGAAAATGAACGTTTATATCCAATAATGTTACGAATGTGACAAAAATAATCTGCAATTAAACGGATTTGTAGGCAGTGCCAGCTCGCCACCCGGCATTTGATGACAGGGTGTTGACATCGTTGTCATACCGCTCCCACACTCCGGCGCAATGGTCCTGCAGATTCCTGTGCCGGGACCCGCCATGACATGGGGAGATGTGTGGTCGCAACTGCCAATCCACTGCCGGTAACCACCGCGGGCACGCTGCACGAACCGTTCATTGCCGCGGACGTGGGCGGCACCCATGTGCGCATCGGCCTGGTGCAGGAAAGCGGCGATCCCGCCCACCCGGTCGCGGTCCTGCACTACAGCAAGTACGCCTGCGCCCAGTACGCCGGCCTTGCCGAGATCATCGAAGACTTCATCGGCTCCCTGGGCGGTGCTGGGGTCACGCGTGGCGTGATTGCCAGTGCCGGCTATCCGCTTGAGGACGGCACGGTCATCACCGCCAACCTGCCGTGGCGACTGTCGCCGAAGGAAATCCGCGAACGCCTCGGCTTCGCCGACTTCCGCCTGGTCAATGATTTCGAAGCCGTCGCCCATGCGGCGGCCTACGTGGATGCCAGCGAAGTGCTGCGCCTTACCGGCCCGGAAACCGCGCCGGTCGCCGGCCCCACCCTGGTACTTGGCCCCGGCACTGGACTCGGCGCCGCGGTGTGGATTCCCACCGGCAAGCGCGCCGTGGTGTTGGCGACGGAAGCTGGCCAGGCCGCGCTGACACCCGGCACTACGCTGGAAATGGCCCTGCTGGCCGAGATGCTGAAAGACCGCAGCCACGTGCCGGTCGAATACGCACTCTCCGGCCCCGGCCTGATGAACCTGCACGCCGCGCTGTGCGCGCTGCGTGGCGCGAGCAACGCATACAACAGCCCCGGCGAAATAACCGCAGCCGCCATTTCCGGCAGCGATCCGCTGGCACGCGAAAGCCTGGAAGTCTTCTGCGGACTGCTGGGCAGCGCGGTAGGCGACATGGCGCTTTTGTATGGCGCCCAAGGCGGCGTCTACCTGGCGGGCGGCATCCTGCCGCAGATCCGCGAATTCCTCATCAACAGCAGCTTCGTCGAACGGTTCCTCAACAAGGGCCCGATGCGCGCAGCGCTGGAACGCATACCCGTGCGATTGGTCGAGCACGGTCAACTCGGCGTCATTGGCGCCGCGAACTGGTACCTCGGCCAATGTGAGGGTGGGTAGGAAAAAAAGTCGTCGGATCGAACGGGAATGCGTACCTGCTTGGGGCAGGCGCACTCCAGCAACACGCAACAAGGCATAGGCACGGCAGCGGTCTGCGTTGCCACAACTCAACCAGCAGTGGGGAAACACCATGAACTACAAGCAATCCATCCTTTCGGCTGCGATCGTGGCAAGCCTTGGCTTCGCTGCGCAGTTGCATGCGCAGGAAGCCACGCCAGCGGCCAGCGGCACCGAGGCCACCGACCTCGACACCATCGTGGTCCGCGGCATCCGCGGCAGCATGGAGAAGTCACTGGACGTGAAGCGCGAAGCCAATTCGCACGTCGAAGTGATCACCGCCGAAGACATCGGCAAGATGCCTGACAAGAACGTGGCCGACTCGCTGCAGCGCGTGCCCGGCGTGACCGTCAGTTCCGCCGGCGCCACCGAAGGCGGCTTCGACGAGAACGACCGCGTCAGCATGCGCGGCACCAATCCCAGCCTGACCCAGACCCTGTTCAACGGCCACAACATCGCCTCGGGCGACTGGTTCGTGCTGAACCAGACCGGCACCGTGGGCCGCAGCGTCAGCTACACCCTGTTGCCGTCGGAACTGGTCGGCCAGGTCGTGGTGCACAAGAGCTCGCAGGCCAGCCTGGTGGAAGGCGGCGTCGCCGGCTCGGTGGACATCATCACCCGCAAGCCGCTCGACTTCGCCGAGAACTTCACCGGTGAAGCGTCCATTGGCGTGGTCCACTCCGACCTGCCCAGCGAGACCGAACCGCAGTTCAGCGGCCTAGTGAACATCAAGAACGAAGCCAACACCGCCGGCCTCATGCTGCAGGTGTTCTCCGAGAAGCGCAGCCTGCGCCGCGACGGCCAGGAGCTGCTGGGTTACGAGCAGATCAAGCCAGGCAGCACGGTGGCCCTCAGCAACCCCGACCTCGCCGGCGTCTACTACCCGGGCCTGATGGGTTCGGCGTTGTTCGAACAGACCCGCGAGCGCAAAGGTGGCTTGCTGTCCATCGAGTTGAAGCCCAGCGACACCATTGATGTCGGCTTCACTGCGTTCGTGTCCCAACAGGATGCCGCCAACTACAACCGCAACTACCTGCTGTGGCCAAGCCGCTTCCTGGCGCAGGGCGCCGGCCAGGCACCACTGCCCGGTTACGTGGTGCGCAACAACACCCTCATCAGCGCCGATTTCGCACCCGTTGCTGGCACCCAGTACGGCGTGTACGACCAGATCTCGCGCCCGGATTCCAGCGCCGATTCGCAGTTCCTCAGCTGGGATGCCACCTGGCGCGCCAGTGACAAGCTGACCTTCAAGGGCCAGGCGGGCATGTCGTGGGGCACCGGCCAGACGCCGACCCAGGACGTGGCCGAGTGGAACGTGGGCGTGGGCGGCGGCGGCGGTTGGGCGCTGCATGGCGTTGGCGCGGCCGATTGGCACATCGGTGGCAACACCGCCAGCCCGGCGGGCAATGGCCTGGGCTGGATCTTCGGCTACCAGGACGTGGAAGTGGAAGACAAGGAAGACTGGATCAAGCTGGACGGCGAATATTTCATCGACAGCGGCGCGATGACGTCGCTGCAGTTCGGCCTGCGTTACGCCGAACACAGCCGCGAATCGAAGACCGCGACCGCACAGGGCCCGGGCTGCATCGACGCGGCGGGCAACGTCGTCGGCTTCGACTGGTCGCAGCAGTACTGGTGCCCGGTGGGCACGGCGTCCCCTGCGGACCCGGCCAATTTCCCCAGCGGCGGCTTCCTCAACTATCCGGGTGACTTCGGCGGCGGCCTGGGTGGCAGCTTCCCGCGTGACATCTGGTACTACACGCCCGAACAGCTCGCGGCCTACAACGACCGCTTCGCCAACCGCGATCCGATCACGCGCAGCGACTGGCTTGGCATCTACGGCATCCGCGAAAAGACCACGGCTGGCTACGTGCAGCTGAACCTGGAAGGCGAACGCTGGAGCGGTAATGTCGGCCTGCGCCTGGTGAAGACCGAAGACCGCATCACCAACAACATCGCCGCCAGCGCCAACACCCCGGGTGCGATCACCAGCTCGGCGTTCGGTCCGTACCTGCCGGTCGTCACCGAACACACCTACAACCACGTGCTGCCCAGCTTCAACTTCAAGTACGACATCAGCGACGACCTGGTGACCCGTTTCGCCGCGTCGCGCACCATGACCCGTCCGGACTATTCCGCACTGGCCGGTGCCGTCTCGCTGAGCCCGCCGGCCTCGCCGGGTGCGCAGGGTTCGGGCTCGGGTGGCAACCCGGACCTGGAGCCGGTGCTGTCGACCAACCTCGACGCCACGCTGGAATGGTATTTCGCACCGCGTGCCCTGCTGGCGGCCAGCGTGTTCTACATGGACCTGGACAACTACGTGTCCTACGGCCAGGTCACGCGTGAATTCATGACCTACAACAGCACCTACCCGCAGGGCTTCCTGGCCGAGTACGTGCTGAGCGTGCCGGTGAATTCGGGCGGCAAGGTACAGGGCGTCGAGTTGACCTATGAACAGCCGATCGGCGAGAACTTCGGCGTCAGCGCCAACTTCACCTACGCGGACTCCGAAGCGGACGACGGCAGCGACCTGGTGGGCACGTCCAAGAACACCTACAACCTGAGTGGCTACTACGAGAACGACGTGTTCAGCGCACGCGTCAACTACACCGCGCGCTCGTCGTTCTACAGCGGCCTGGATCGCGCCACCGCGTTCTACCAGGACGACGTGGACAACGTGTCCGCCTCGCTGGGCTACAAGGCCACCGACTGGATGAGCATCACCCTGGATGCGCAGAACCTCAACAATCCCAAGTTGAAGTACTACGCGGACAACAAGGACCAGCCGCGCTCGATCTACGAGAACGGCCGCCAGTACTACCTGAACTTCCGCTTCAAGTTCTGAGTCGATGCAAGGCTGCACGTGATGCAGCGCTGCAGGTGATACGTTTCCCTCACGGGCCCAGGACTTGTCCCGGGCCCGTTTTTTTAGGCACTCTCCCATGACCATGACAACGGATGCCGCGATGACGCTTTCCCGATTTCCATGGCGGACATTCCCCGCCCTGTTGTTGACTGTCGCGCTGGCGGCCTGTGCACAGGCCAGTGCGCCGGCCCGGGTCGCCGCGCCGGCGCCGTCCTTCATCCCGGCGCCCGCGTCGCTTCAATTGCAGGACGGCAGCTTCGCCCTGTCTGCTGCCACCGTGATCGTTGCCAACGGCGCGGAAGCACGCGCGGCGGCGGAACAGTTCCAGCGCACGGTCAAGAAAACCCATGGCCTGGACTTGAACATCACCGACCAGGGCGCGGCCGACAACGCCATCGTGTTCTCCCTGAAAGCATCCAACGCTGGCGGCAAGCCCGAAAGCTACCGGCTTGAAGTGACTCCGCAGGGGATAGTGGTGTCCGCCAGTGACGCGGCCGGCTTGTTCTATGGCGGCGTGACGTTGTGGCAGGCGCTGCCGGAAGCCTCCGCATCCGACACGCTGCAGGTGCCCGCGCTGCGCATCGAAGACGCGCCGCGCTTCGGCTGGCGCGGTTTCATGATGGACCCGTCCCGCCACTTCTGGAGCGTGGACGAAGTGAAGCGGACCATCGACGCGATGGCGCTGCACAAGCTCAACACCCTGCACTGGCACCTGACCGATGACCAGGGCTGGCGCATCGAGATCAAGCAATACCCCAAGCTCACCGAGATCGGCGGCTGCCGCATTCCCGCCGGCGACGGCGGCAAGGATCCGAAGACGGGCGCGCCGCGTCCGTACTGCGGCTTCTACACGCAGGAGCAGGTCCGCGACGTGGTCCAGTACGCCGCCGAGCGCCACATCACCATCGTCCCGGAAATCAACGTCCCCGGACACGCGACGGCGGCCATCGCGGCGTATCCGGAAATTGGCACGATCGACACGCCATTGCTGCCGTCCAGCGAGTGGGGCGTGTTCCCCAACCTGGTCAACACCGAAGAAAGCACGTACCGCTTCTTCGAAAACGTATTGGGCGAAGTGGTCACGCTGTTTCCCGGCACCTACGTGCACATTGGCGGCGACGAAGCGGTGAAGGACCAGTGGGAAGCGTCGGCACGCGTGCAGCAGCGCATGCGCGAAGTCGGCGCGAAGGACGAGATGGCCATGCAGGGCCACCTGGTGGAGCGCCTGGAAAAATACCTGGCCGGGCACGGCAAGCGCCTGATTGGCTGGGACGAGATCCTGGAAGCCAAGCTGCCCGCAGAAGCGACGGTGATGTCATGGCGTGGCATTGAGGGCGGACTGCAAGCCGCACGCCAGGGCCACGACGTGGTGATGTCACCCTCAGGTGACCTGTACCTGGACTACCTGCAAACCGATTCGCCGCATGAGCCGCCGGGTCGCCCGGCCACGATACCGCTCAAGCAGGTCTACAACTTCGAGCCGATACCCGCGCAGCTGGAAGCAGACAAGCGCCAGCACATCCTGGGCCTGCAGGCGAACATGTGGACCGAGCACACGCGTACGTTCGAGCGCCTGCAACACAACGTGTTCCCACGCCTGGCGGCGGTCGCCGAAACCGGCTGGTCACCGGCCGAACGCAAGGACTATGCGGATTTCCTGAAGCGACTGCCGCGACAGTTGCAGCGTTATGACGCACTGGGACTGGGGTACGCAAAGACTCCTTTCGCGGTGGACATGCTGGCGAAGGGCGACCGCAAACTGGGAACGGCAACGGTGACGCTGTCCAACCCGCTGGGCTACGACATCCACTACACCACGGATGGCAGCACGCCGACGATGCAGTCGCCGCGCTACGAATCACCGGTGGCATTGACCTTGCCCGGCACCATCAACGCCGCCGCGTTCTTCGAAGGCAAGCCACTTGCCGCGTCGAGCACGCAGGCATTCGACACGCAGTCGCTGCTGCAGCAGACAGACGAAAGCCTGTCGATCTGCCCGGACGCCGGACGCCTGTTGCTGCGCCTCGAGGACGATGGCCCCGCCGACGGCGAACGCGCCATTTTCAACACCACCATCTTCTACCCGTGCTGGCAGTGGAACGCGGCCGACCTGGACGACATTGCATCGATCCAGGTGCGTGCCGGGCAGATTCCGTATTACTTCCAGTTGGCGCACGACGAACCGCATCGCACCTTCGAGCCGGCACGCAGCGCGCACGGTGAACTGGATATCCGCGCAGGCGGCTGCAAGGGCGAGTTGCTGGCCAGCGTGCCGCTGCCGGCTGCTCCCGGCAAAGACGGATTCATCGAACTGAGTGCGGAGCTACCTGCCGGCACGCAAGGCAAGCACGACCTGTGCATGGTCTTCACCGGCGACACGCGCCCGACCATGTGGGTGATGGATAAGGTGACCTTGCAACCCAGGTAATCAAACGCCGACCCGGTAGGAGCGCCCCATGGGCGCGAGCTCTTGAGGCTTCACCGATACGCCAGGATGAAGAGCTCGCGCCCATGGGGCGCTCCTACCCGTGTGATGGTAGTTACCAGGACAATCGCTTCTCGAAACGCTGGAGCAGGTCGCGCCACGGCGTGAGCAGCGTGGCCATGCCCAGCAGCACGCCGATGGTGTTGGCCAGCGCATCGCGCGGATCCGCCGCGCGATGCGCCGTCAACACGCCCTGTGCAATTTCGATGCCTATGCCCATCACTACCAGGGCCATGGCGATGATCCAGAGCGCGCGACGGCCTTGGAATAATTGGACTGCCAACGCAGCCAGGAAGAAATAGGCGAGCAGGTGTTCGATCTTGTCGCTGTTGTCCGGCAACGGCGGCATCGCCGGCATCGGCATCAGGCAGACCACGATCACCACCAGGATCGCCACTCCCCACAGCGACAGCCACAGGCGCGGCCAGCGCAATGGCTTCAACCACGTCGCGCGGTTCACAGCCGCCATGTCTGGTCACCGAGCAGGAACGCCGCGCCGAACTCCACGTCGCGCGAGAAGCCCATCACCTGGAAACGCTCGCCCATTTCGCTGGGCAAGGTCAGGTGCCTGGCTTCGTTGCGGAAACGCTGCATGCGGGTTTCGTCAGCACGCGCTTCCGCTTCCTCCAGCCGTTGCTGCAAGCCATTGCCGAACAGGAAACTGGCCTGGTTGCAGTAGCCGGCGAGATCAAAACCGGATTGCGTCCCAGCCTCCGCCAACGCAGTGAAGTCGACCGATGCAGTGAGATCCTGCAAACCCGGCCACGCATACGCATCGTTATGCGTGCGATGCCGATAGAAGGCGCGCAAGGTGCCCTCATCGCGCTGCGGCAGGTAGAACTCGCGGCGTGGATAGCCGTAATCGACGAACAGCATCGCGCCGGACTGCAGGCCGCCCATCACCGCCTGTATCCAGTACGGGAGCTGCGGCAGCAGCTCGGAGCGGTAATCGTCCACGAAGGGCCTTTCCAGGTTGCGCTCGACGTGGCGCACGCTGGCCGCCAGCAGGGGATCGGCAGGCCGGTCGCTGCGAATGAAACCGCCATCGCCACCCAGTGCCACGTGTTCCTCGAACACCTCGCCTTCGTGCAAGGTGAAGCGCGGTGTCGGCAGCGCATCGATCACTTCATTGGCGAACAGCACGCCGTTCCAGTTTTCATCCGGCGGTCCATCCAGCCATTCGACCAGGTCGAACACCGGCGGAATCAGGCTGCGACCCAGACGTTCGCGCTGGCGTTCACGCAGGTCGGCGCTGGGTTCCAGGATGGCGTAACGCGCCGGCAATGCATCCAGTGCGAGCAGACGCTTGAGCATGACCTCGGCGAATGCGCCGCTGCCGCCACCAATCTCGACGAACTCCGCTTCAGGTCCGAGTTCCTGCAACACCGGCGCCACCGCTTCGGCCACGCAACTGGCGAACAGCGGGCCGATCTCGGGCGCGGTGACGAAATCACCGGCTGCGCCGAACTTGGTGCTGCCAGCGCTGTAATAGCCCAGGCCCGGTGCATACAGGCAGCGCTCCATGAAGCGCGAGAACGGAATGCTGCCGCCGGATGCGCGGATCTCGTCGCGGATCAACCGGCTCAGCTGGGCGCTGTGCCGCAGCGCATCGGCATCGGGCTGGGGTAGCTCGGCTTGCATGGGGATTGCCGTGGAGGAAACAGCGGGAAGCTTAGCCGAGGTCATCCATGCCGCGACATACACCAGCAGAGGAAAGTCGCGCAGCCTCGTTCAAAAAAACAGGCGTCCGCAGCCTGGGCCACGGACGCCTGCCGGGTGGATCACGTCGTCGTGATCAGCGACGGCTGACGCGCGTCGTCGAACCGTCGTTGGTCACGTTGACCAGGTCGCCGGCGCGGAACGCATCAATCGGGCCTTCCTGCACGATGGCCACGGTCTGGCCACTGTCCTTGCGCACGATGACTTCGAGGCCCTGGCCGGACGGCGTCAAACGACGGCTGCTTTCCAGCGTTACCACGCGGACGCTTTCGACCACGCCCGGCTCGACGCTGTTCACTTGCTGGCTGCCACTGCGGCTGAAGGTGTTGCCGGGATCAGGAGTGCTCCTGCAGCCAGCGACCAGCAGGACGGAAACCAGGGCAATTGGCACCACGCGCAAAAC
Source organism: uncultured Lysobacteraceae bacterium (assembly GCA_937897645.1). Lineage (GTDB taxonomy): Bacteria > Pseudomonadota > Gammaproteobacteria > Xanthomonadales > Xanthomonadaceae > Pseudoxanthomonas_A. The sequence continues at coordinate 3,026 of CALCNV010000102.1, read as the reverse complement.
GGACATCTTGGACTTCATGGTTGGCACTCCACGTCAGGGGAATTGTGAGAAGGCAGTTTAATGTGCCCGCAGGCGACTGCCCAGCTCGGGGATTACGCGCTGCGACAGGCCCTGCGGGGGCAAACACCTGCATGCATCACTCCAAGCCGGGGCGAAAGTACCACCTCTCGTGGTCAAGGGCTGTGACGACTCGCAATCCAGTGCTAGCCAAGCCTGCGGGGCGCGCCTAGAATCCTTGATGCACAGCACAACGGCCCCGAAATGACCTATTGCGTCGGCATAGAAACAGACGAAGGCCTGGTCTTCGCCGCGGATACACGCACCAGCGCCTCGTTCGACGACGTGCGCGTGTACCGCAAGATGCATGTGTTCGAATATCCCGGCGACCGCGTCTTCGTCATCATGTCCGCCGGCAACCTGGCGACCACCCAGCTCACCATTTCGCGACTGGCGCGCGACGCCGAAGACCCCAAGGCCACGCGCAGCCTGCGCACCTTCACCCATCTGTACGAAGTCGCCGAGTACGTGGGCGAGGTGCTGGTCGCCAGCCAGGTGAAGATGAGCGATGACGCGCAGCAGAGCGGCGTCAGCGTGCAGTCCACCTTGATCCTGGGCGGCCAGATCGCCGGCGAGCGCCCCGGCCTGTACATGGTCTACCCGCTGGGCAATTGCATCGCCACGTCGCCGGAAACGCCCTACCTGCAGATCGGCGAATCGAAATACGGCAAACCCATCCTGGACCGCATCCTGCGCCCGCAGACGACGCTGGAAGACGCCGCGCGTTGCGCGCTGGTGTCGCTGGATTCGACCATCCGCTCCAATCTGTCGGTGGGCCTGCCGATCGACATGGCACTCGTGCGCGCCGGCGACCTGAAGATCACCCAGAAGCTGCGCATGGAAGGCGACACGCCGCTGTACTCGGAAATCCATGAAACCTGGTCGCGCAAGCTGGAAGCGGCGGTGCACAGCTTGCCGCGTTTCCCATGGGAACCGGAACGCGCCAAGGAAGACGAACCCGCTTCGTCACTGCCTCCCCTGCCACCACGCCGCGTCGCACCGCGCCCCGACCCGGGTGATGCCTCCGGCCAGCAGTAGGAGCGCCCCATGGGCGCGAGCTTTTGATTTCCTGACGTGTACCCAAGAGCTCGCGCCCATCGGGCGCTCCTACCGCCGTCTAACCGCGGAAATAGCCGTCGGCCAGCGCCGCATTGAAGGTGCCCAGGTGCACCTGGATCTCGTCCATGAAACCGGCCGGGTTCTTCGCAGCCAGGCTGGCCGGATCCGCGTTGCGGATCAAACCCACCACGCGATTCAAGCCACGGTCCACGCCCGGGCGCGCCGGCATGGTCGGCAACACGTGCTGCGCGCGCGCCAGGCAGAACTGCACGCTGCGCGGGAATTCGTTGTTCTGCAGCAGGAAGCGCAGCGCGTGCTCGGCGGTCACGCGCTGGCGCACGTGGCGACGGTACATCTGGTACGCGGCGAGCGAGCGCAGCACCGCCATCCACTGCATGTTCTGGAACGCCTCGCGGTCGTCCTCGTTGCGCGGCGTCACCAGACCGGACGCACCCGCATCGATGATGCGCGTGGTCATGTCGGCTTGCTCGATGGCCGTGCCCAGGCGCAGGAACTGGAAGCCGATATCGCGGCTGACGTTGGCGGTCAGCAATCCGGATACCTTCAGGCAGCCGTCGGCGATGCGGGTGATGAACTCCAGCCGATAGCGCCGGCTGACGCCGCGTTCGCCATTGGCCTCGATATAGAGGTACAGGTCGTTGATGGCTTCCCACACTTCCTGCGGCAAGGTGTCACGGATGCCACGCAGGATTTCACGCGCCGCATCGACGGAACTGCGCAACGACGAGCTGTTGCGTTCGTCCAGCAGCAGGAAGCGTACGACTTCAGCATCGGTGGCATCGTCGCCGGAACTTGGGAACAGTTCCGCGAACGCATCGCCCGCACCCACCGTATCTACCATGGGCCGCCAGGCGAAACGCACCGAACGCGGCAAGTCCAGCTGCAGCAAGCTGCCCACGCCGACCAGGCGCGCCGTGTTTTCCGCACGGCGCACGTAGCGGCTGAACCAGTAGAGATTGTCGGCGACGCGGGAGAGCATCAGTCGGCCTCCTCGTCGAGATCCACCACCCAAGTGTCTTTCGCACCACCGCCCTGCGAAGAATTCACCACCAGCGAGCCCTTCTCCATCGCCACGCGCGTCAACCCGCCGGTAGTCACGTAGATGTCCTCACGCGACAACACGAACGGGCGCAAATCCAGATGCCGTGGCGACGGCCCTTCGTCGGTGACGATGGGCGCAGTGGACAGCGACAAGGTGGGTTGCGCCATGTAGTTGCGCGGATCGGCTTCGATCAGCTTCTTGAACTTGTCACGCTCGCGCTTGGTGGAGCGCGGCCCGATCAGCATGCCGTAGCCGCCGGATTCGTTGGCCGGCTTCACCACCAGCTTCTCGATGTTCTCCAGCACGTACTTGCGCTCCTTGGCGTTGTGGCACAGGTAGCTGGGCACGTTGGGCAGGATGGGATCTTCGTCCAGGTAGTACTTGATCATCTTCGGCACGTAGGCGAACACGACCTTGTCATCGGCCACGCCTGCGCCCGGAGCATTGGCCAGCGCCACCTTGCCCGCACGCCAGCTGCGCATCAGGCCCGGCGCGCCGAGCACGGACTCGGGATGGAACACTTCCGGATCGATGAAAAGATCATCCACGCGCCGGTAGATCACGTCCACGCGCTGCGCGCCGTACACCGTGCGCATGTAGGTGCAGTCATCATCGGCAACGAAGAGGTCGTTGCCTTCGACCAGCTCGATGCCCATCGCCTGTGCGAGGTAGGCATGTTCGAAATACGCGCTGTTGAACACGCCTGGCGTCAGCAGCGCGATCACCGGCGTATCGCCCGGGCGCGGCGACAACGCCGCGAGTGTGTCGTACAGCTGCGACGGATATTCGTCTACCGGCAGGATCGAGCTGGTCTCGAACAGTTCCGGGAACACGCGCTTGGCCACCA
>CALCNV010000101.1 GCA_937897645.1 uncultured Lysobacteraceae bacterium | reverse complement strand
CCTCATGGCCTCGATCGGCCTTCTCGTAAGTGTCCGTGAAAACGGGGGTGAACCCTTTCTCGCTTTCGCTAACGTGTTGTAATTTGGATCGATTAGCGCGTTAAGGAATGCATCTAGCACCAATGGTCGACGTTCCAGATCCTGCACAACCGCAATCAATTCTCCATCGTTAGCCTTCTTTATAGAGGCAATCTTTAGCTTTTCGCCGCCTCTAATGCGCAAAAACTTGACTGCATCAACCGTACTGAGAGCTTTAACTTCTATTGGTTCAGCCCCTAGTATTTCTCGGCGCCGACTGGTGATAATTACGCGACCAAGTCTTCGGGCTATGTCTTTGAGCTCCTGCCCAAGCTGGTCTCTCTCGACATCGTTTTCAATCAATGTTTCAGCATTGTCAATAACGATTAGATGTTGATTCTTTTCAAGCCCAAGCTCAGAACGCATTCTCTCTTGCATTTGCATTGCTGCTGCATTTATTGACTTCCGATAAAAATCTCTTTCCGGATAAACGTCAAATAGCAGAATATGAATATGTGAAAGCAAGTCCATTAGGTGTGGCTGTCCAATGCCGATTGGACCCAACCCCTCGATCCCGAACTGGGATCTCTTTGCGGTATAGAAGGTTACGACCGCTGGCCGCCAATCAATCGAAACGTCTTCCTCGAGAACTTGGTGGAGCGCCTCAACAACTAGGGTTGTCTTTCCAACGCCACCATCGCCATAGACTAAACAAGCACGTGACTCGATGTCAGATAGCCATTCACAAATGGCTCTTGTCTCTTCCGAACGCCCCGTGAAAGTGTCGGTGATCCTGTCTGGGATGTAGCAAAGAGGTCGCCAACTATTTTCGAATCTAACCAGCTCAGGCAAATGCTTCGCGGAGAATCCAGAAAACGGATTAAATGCGTCGTACGAAAGCGATTTTAGAGTACCGTCTTTTTCATAGTACTGAGATTGCACTCGCACACTTGAGCTGTTGATAATTCTTATCCGACGGACCAGAATCGGGCATCTATCAACACTCGAAAACATTCTTACGCGTATTTCACAACCATCCGGACCGACAAACAGTTCAGCACCTTCAGCACGAGGGAGTAGAGGACCTAGAATCTCCAGTACGTAGCAATAAGCCGCAAGCTCAGCGGCCCGATCGTATGCCCCTGGCAATCCATGTCCCTCACCTCCATCATTCCTTAGAGTTACAATTTTTCTGAGCAACGAAAACAAAGTTGACGAGCTATTTTCACATAAGCGAATTGCTGCATTTTTCTCAGGTATCTCAGCCATGCCAATTCGATAGAGACCACTCCAACCGTTCTGGTCGGCAGCAATTAGCAAAGAATCTAACGCATCGACTAAGACGCCATCAGACGGCGAGCGCAATCCCTCGAGCGTCTCCTGGGGTGGCTGGGTTTCTGGGGCCGGACTTCTGCAGCTAACCCATTCGAGCAAGCCATAGTCAACCGCCTGCAACAGATGCCTTATTGAGCAGATGAACTGCACGCGCGCTTCAACATCTGAAGAGCTTTTTTCAATTTTTTCAATAAGGCTTTCAAAGTAGCTCCGCATTTACTGCTCCTGCGTGACTATTGGAATTAGGTCAAAAACAAATACGAATCAAAGATTTTAAGTTGAATTGTTCCTGGCCCGCCAACTCACCTCACCCCTCACAAACACCCCTGCCCGCTGCCGCATCCCACAAGCCACCCAAACCCGCGACACCTGTTCCAACGGCAAGTCCAACAACACCCAGCGCAACTCCAACGTCCCCGGCGACAACGCCGCCAACCGCTCCGGCTGCGACAACACCTCCGCAAGCGAATCACGATCACGTCGGGGCGCACCCAACACCCACTGCAGCGCCGCATCCAGCAGACCCAGTTCCGCCAACGCCTCGCCGCCCAACCCACCGACCAGATAATCCAACTGCAGCCCCAACGCCGGCGACGCATGACCACGCCCGCCCACAGGCGCAGGCGCATTGCGCACCACGGGATCCACCCCGATGCGCAACAACTGCACGAACAAGCCCGACACCGCCTGATCCCGAGGCGACGGCGCCCCCACCATCACTCTCGCGCCTGGCGGCAACACCGAAAGCAACTGGCCACGGAGCGCATCCGTGGCCAGTGCAATCAACCCGTCCGATGACATAGCGACTCCCCTCGCCCTGCGTACGGACCCGACACTACCCCACTTCCATCCCCACCGCCCGATTTCGACACAACCGACCCACGCCCACAACGTAAATACTTCACACACAGCAAAACGCCCGCATGCGCGGGCGTGTTTACATGAAACCAAGGACTATGCCGCTATCCGCTCAATCTTGCGGATAGCGGCGCCTATCGCCCGATGCGCCTGCTCCAGATCGAAGTCAGCTTGCAGCGCAAGCCAGAACCGCTCACTCGTACCCAGCGCAGCGGCCAGACGCACCGCCGTATCAGCCGTGATCGAGCGCTTGCCCAACACGATCTCATTGATGCGCCTTGGCGGAACCACCGCCGCACGCGCCAAGGCGTTCTGGCTGATACCCAGAGGCTCAAGGAACTCGGAGAGCAATACCTCGCCGGGATGGATGTTGGGAAGTGTCTTCATCGCAAATAGTGCCTAGTGATAATCCACGATCTCGACGCTATGAACGTCTCCATCGCTCCATTGGAAGCAGATGCGCCACTGGTCATTGATCCGAATGCTGAACTGGCCTTTCCGACTGCCTTTGAGTGCCTCAAGCCGATTGGCAGGCGGAACCCGCAGGTCATCCAACGAAGCGGCCGCATTGAGCATGCGCAACTTGCGCCGCGCCACCTGCTGGATGTCCGGCGGCAACCGCCTTGAGGCGATGCCTAGCCAGATCAACTCCACTTCCCTGTCGTTGAAGCTCCTGATCATGCCGCGAATATAACGCCCGCCGTCATATGACGCAACCCGTCATAGCAGATCGACATCATGCAAGCGGCTCAGGTGACAGCACCTGGCGGTTACATATTGCGGCGGTATTCCCCACCCACGTCATACAGCGCATGGCTGATCTGCCCCAGGCTGTGCGTCTTCACTGCTTCCACCAGCGCCTCGAACACATTGCGGCGCTCGCGTGCCGTCTGCTGCAGGTAGGCCAGGCCGTGGCCGTCATGGACCTCTTCGTCCTCCGACTCCACCACATGCGCATGCTCCGTCTCGCCCACCGGTGCAAAACCATTACGCGACTGCTGCCAGCCCAGCACGTTGGCGATCTGCTGGCCCTTTTCTTCCTCGGTCGAACGAATCAACTCGATCTCGGTGACGATGTCGCCGCCATGCTCGCGCGGCAGGTAGGTGTTGACGCCCACCAGCGGCAGGCTGCCGTCGTGCTTCTTGTGCTCGTAGTACAGCGACTCTTCCTGGATCTTGCCGCGCTGGTACATGGTGTCCATCGCACCCAGCACGCCACCTCGCTCGCTGATTGCCTCGAATTCCTTGTACACCGCCTCTTCCACCAGGTCGGTCAGGTACTCCACCGCGAAGCTGCCCTGCCACGGGTTCTCGATGAAGTTGAGGCCCAGTTCCTTGTTGATGATCATCTGGATGGCCACCGCGCGGCGCACGCTCTCTTCCGTGGGCGTGGTGATCGCCTCGTCATACGCATTGGTGTGCAGCGAATTGCAGTTGTCGAACAGGGCGTAAAGCGCCTGCAGCGTGGTGCGGATGTCGTTGAACTGGATTTCCTGCGCGTGCAGCGAGCGGCCCGAGGTCTGGATGTGGTACTTCATCATCTGGCTGCGCTCGTTGGCGCCGTAGCGCTCGCGCATCGCACGCGCCCAGATGCGCCGCGCGACGCGGCCGATGACCGTGTATTCCGGGTCCATGCCATTGCTGAAGAAGAACGACAGGTTGGCGGCGAAGTCGTCCACCTTCATGCCGCGCGCCAGGTAGTACTCGACGATGGTGAAGCCGTTGCTCAAGGTGAAGGCGAGCTGCGAGATCGGGTTCGCCCCGGCCTCGGCGATGTGGTAGCCGGAGATCGACACCGAATAGAAATTGCGCACGCCGTGGTCGACGAAATACTGCTGGATGTCGCCCATCATGCGCAACGCGAACTCGGTGCTGAAGATGCAGGTGTTCTGCGCCTGGTCTTCCTTCAGGATGTCGGCCTGCACCGTGCCACGTACTGACTTCAAGGTCTGCGCCTTGATGCGCGCGTAGGTCTCGGCATCGACGACCTGTTCACCGGTGACGCCAAGCAGGCCCAGGCCCAAGCCGTTGTTGGTCGGCGGCAATTCACCGTGGTACTGCGGACGCTCGCGGCCTTCGAAGAGCTTGGCGATGGCCTGTTGCGCGTCGCTCCAGCGCTGCGCGTCTTCCTGCAGGTACAGCTCCACCTGCTGGTCGATGGCGGTGTTCATGAACATAGCCAGGATCATCGGCGCTGGGCCGTTGATGGTCATCGACACGGACGTGGTGGGCGAACACAGGTCGAAGCCGGAATACAGCTTCTTCATGTCGTCCAGGGTAGGCACGTTGACGCCCGAGTTGCCGATCTTGCCGTAGATGTCCGGACGCGGCGCAGGGTCTTCGCCATACAGCGTCACGCTGTCGAACGCAGTGGACAGGCGCGCGGCCGGCTGGCCGACGCTGAGGTAATGGAAGCGGCGGTTGGTGCGCTCCGGCGTGCCTTCGCCGGCGAACATGCGGATGGGATCCTCGCCGCTGCGGCGGTACGGATACACGCCACCGGTGTAGGGATAGCTGCCCGGCAGGTTTTCCTTGCCGAGGAAGGTCAGCAGTTCGCCCCACGACTTGTAGGTGGGCGCGGCGATCTTCGGGATCGGCTGGTGGCTGAGCGAGGTGCGGTAGTTGTCGCCGGTGACGGCCTTGCCGCGCACGTCGTAGCTGAAGTTTTCGTCGGTGATCGACTTCAAGCGCTGCGGCCACTCGCGCAGCAGCTTGAGGTTTTCATTGGTCAGCGACTGCACCGCGTCCTGGTAGCGCTGGCGCAGGGTCAAGAGCGAGCGGTCGACGAGCGTCGCATTTGTGGGAGGGGCTTCAGCCCCGACGCTAGTGATCGTCGGGGCTGAAGCCCCTCCCACAACAAGCAGGTCATCGGCGGCGTAAAGATCAAGCTGCTTCGGCAACTTCCCATCACCAAGCTCCCGCAACGACTCCCACAGATGCTGCGCGCGACTCGCAACCTCGGATTGCTGTTCCACCACCTTGTTGATGCCGCGACCCTGCTCGGCGATCTCCGCCAGGTAGCGCACGCGTGCGCCGGGAATAAGTACGGTGGCGCGTGGCTCCTTCAACGAGGTATCCAGCTGCGGCCTGAAATCACAGCGTGTTTTTGTGGGAGGGGTTTCAACCCCGACAGTCCGGGCACCGATGGGAGTCGGGGCTGAAGCCCCTCCCACAAGTGCGGAACCTGCAGCACCCAGGCCCAGCTTCTCGCGCAACAGCCTGCACAGGTTGACGAACATCCAGCTGATGCCGGGGTCGTTGAACTGGCTGGCGATGGTGGGGTACGCGGGCACGTCTTCGTCTGCCGTCTGGAAGGCGACGCGGTTGCGCTTCCACTGCTTGCGCACGTCGCGCAGCGCGTCTTCGGCGCCGCGCTTGTCGTACTTGTTCAACACGATGAGCTCGGCGAAATCGAGCATGTCGATCTTTTCCAGCTGGCTGGCCGCGCCGTATTCGCTGGTCATCACGTACATGGGGAAATCAACCAGGTCGACGATTTCCGAATCGCTCTGGCCGATGCCAGCGGTTTCCACGATGACCAGGTCGTAGCCCAGTCCTTTCAGGAAACCGATGCAGTCCTTCAGCACGCGGTTGGTCGCCGCATGCTGGCGGCGCGTGGCCATGGAGCGCATGTACACACGGTGGCTGCGCAGCGAGTTCATGCGGATGCGGTCGCCGAGCAGCGCGCCACCGGTGCGGCGGCGGGTCGGGTCGACCGAGATCACCGCGATGCGCATCTGCGGGAAGCTGGCGAGGAAACGGTTCAACAGTTCATCGGTGACGCTGGACTTGCCGGCGCCGCCGGTGCCGGTGATGCCGAGGACGGGGGTGGAGCGTGAAGGGTGAAGGGCAAAGGGTGAAGGGGAAGAGCCGCCTGCCCATTGTTTCCGAAGCTTCTCCAGCTCCGCTTCCGTGAAGCGGCCGTCTTCGATGGCACTGAGCACGCGGCCAATTCCAATCTCGTCCGCTATATCGGGGATGGCAGGCATGCCCGGTTCCCGAGTCCCGGGTCCCGATTCCCGCGCGCCTTCGGCACGCAACACCACGTCCTCGATCATCTGCACCAGGCCCATGTGCATGCCGTCGTTGGGGTGGTAGATGCGCTCGACCCCGTAGTCCTGCAGTTCACGGATTTCCTCCGGGGTGATGGTGCCGCCGCCGCCGCCGAACACGCGGATGTGGCCGGCGCCACGTTCGCGCAGCATGTCGACCATGTACTTGAAGTATTCGACGTGCCCGCCCTGGTAGGACGACAGGGCGATGGCGTCGGCGTCTTCCTGCAGCGCGGCGCGGACCACGTCCTCCACGCTGCGGTTGTGGCCCAGGTGGATCACTTCCGCGCCCTGCCCCTGGATCAGGCGGCGCATGATGTTGATGGCGGCGTCGTGCCCGTCGAACAGGCTGGCGGCGGTGACGAAACGCAGCGGCGTGGTGTCGGTATGCGTGTCGGGCAGGCTGGAAGCTGGGGTGCTCATCGCGCCCTCGGGTCGGGAATCAGCTGGCAAGTGTAAACCGGGGCATGTTCAGGGCCGGTCAGCAGGGCCTGCGTACGCCAACGTATGCAAGCCGTAACCCGGCTTACGATCTGCGCCCGAAGCATTGCGCCACGTCGCAATCGTTTCCACTATCAAGGCCACCCATCTTCGTTTGGCCTGCGCATGCCAGCGGTCACTGATCTCGTACAGCTGCGCACCCGCGCCGAGGGCGGACGATCCGAGGACCGGTTCCGATTCGCCAGCGCACTGTCGCGCAGCGGCGCCACTGAAGAGGCTTACGCGCAGTTTCTCCACGCCGCGAAGGAAGGGCATGCGCCGGCCATGGTGGAGTGCGCCAGGATGCTGCTGTATGGCATCGACCGCACGGTCGACGTGGACGCCGCCCTGGCCTGGCTGCTGCAGGCCGAAACCACGGGCGACATCATCGCGGGCTACCTGCTGGCCCTGATTGGCGTGGGTGGCAGTGCCTTGTCCTTCGATGCACAGGTCAATGCGCGCATGCTGGCTGCCGTCAATGCAGGCTATCCACCCGCACTACGCGCGGCCGCGATCCACTTCGGCCGCAGCCCCGATGCAGGCGACCAGTCCTTGTGCATTGCCTTGCTGGACAAGGCGGCGCAGGCCGGCGACGCCGTGGCGGCGATGTTGCTTGCCGAACGGCTGGCGCTGGGCGAAGGCTGCGCGGCCGACCCGCAGGCCGCCGCACAGTTGCAGGCGCAATTGTCCGCACAGGGCTATGCCGCGTTGCCACGTATCACGGTGCCGTTGCCGACCGGACCGGCATCGCCGCCCCGCACGCTGGCGCTGGAAGAAGTGTTGCGCCCGCCTTCGCCACAGGTCCTGTCGCAATCACCGGGCATCGCGTTGGCCCCGCAGCTGCTGTCCGCCGACGAATGCCGCCTGTTGATAGCGATGAGCACGCCGCTGTTGCGACGCTCGCGCACCCTGGACCCCACCACGGGACTGCCGATACAGCAGGTGTCGCCGGAACAGCAGGTCAGGACCAGTAGCGATGCCAGCCACGACCCGGTGGTGGAGGACCTGGCACTGCGCCTGGTGCAGCGGCGCATGGCCACCGCCACCGGTGTGGACCTGCTGCATGCGGAACCCCTCATCGTGCTGCGCTACCAGCCGGGCGAACAGTACCGGCCGCATCGCGATTACCTGAATCCGGGCTCCCTGCAGCGTGACCGGCCGCAGGCCGGCAATCGTGCCCGCAGCATCTGCGCGTATCTGAGCCCCGTCCTGTCGGGAGGTGAAACCGACTTTCCGCTGGCCGGGGTTTGCATTGCGCCGGCGCCGGGATCGGCAGTGATCTTCGACAACCTGACGCCCGACGGCCAGCCCGATCCACGCAGCCTGCATGCAGGCCTGCCGGTGCTGGAAGGCGAGAAGTGGCTGGCCACGCTGTGGCTGCGCCAGCAACGCTACCGCGGGTTCTGACACGGTCCCGCGGATAACGCGCATGCACCGCCGGCTGGCGGTCCCCCACGATTGGACTAGACTGGACGCCTGCGACGCCCCTGCCCGCTTCCGGCAACGTCGCTTTTTTGTTTGCGATCAATCCCTTAGGCACAGTTCTGGCAATTTGCAAGCGCCTGCAGGCCGCGCAAATCGGAGCCCTCCCCATGATTTTCGAAACCCTCGACACCTCCGGCCACGAACAAGTGGTGTTCTGCAACAACAAGGACGCGGGGCTGAAGGCCATCATCGCCATCCACAGCACCGTGCTCGGCCCTGCCCTGGGCGGCGTACGCATGCGTCCCTACGCCAGCAGCGAAGACGCGCTGACCGATGCGCTGCGGCTCAGCCGCACCATGACCTACAAGAACGCGCTGGCCGGCTTGAACGTGGGCGGCGGCAAGGCCGTGCTGATCGGCGACACCGCCACTGACAAGACCGAAGCGGTGTTCCGCGGCTTTGGCCGCTACGTGGATTCGCTGGGCGGCCGCTACATCACCGCCGAGGACGTGGGCACCGACGTCAGCGACATGGAACATGTCTACCGCGAAACCGAATACGTGGTGGGCGTGCACCAGGTGCACGGCGGTTCCGGCGACCCGGCCCCGTTCACCGCCTACGGCGCGCTGCAGGGCCTGATGGCCACCTTGAACCGCAAGTTCGGCAATGAAGAGATCGGCAAGTACAGCTACGCCGTGCAGGGCCTGGGCCACATCGGCATGGAGTACGTGAAACTGCTGAAGGAACGCGGCGCCAAGCTGTTCGTCGCCGACCTCAACCCCGCGCTGGTGGAACGCGCGGTCGACGAATACGGCGCCGAAGCGGTCAAGCCGGACGAGATCTACGACGTGCCGGCCGACGTGTTCTCGCCGTGCGCGTTCGAGTACGCCATCAATGCCGAAACCCTGCCGCGCCTGAAGGCCAAGATCATCTGCGGCACCGCCAACAACCAGATGTCGCACGTCACCGGCACCGAAGCCGCGAAGCGCGGCATCCTGTATGCGCCGGACTACGCGGTGAACGCGGGCGGCGTAATGAACGTGTCGCTGGAAATCGACGGCTACAACCGCGAACGCGCGATGCGCCTGATGCGCAACATCTACCACACGCTGGGCAAGATCTACGACCTGTCCGACCGCGAAGGCATCACCCCGCAATACGCCGCCGACCGCATCGCCGAAGCACGCATCGCGTCCATCGGCAAGCTGAAGCTGCCGCTGGGCCGCACCGCACCACGATTCATGGGACACCTGCGCGGCGAACACTGACGTTCGCCCGAAGGCCGCAAAAGGAGGGAGGACCTATGCCGCCTGTTTCAATCACCGCTTTCCCGCTGGGGGAAGAAATCGATGCGTTGCGCGATGCCGTGCGTCGTTTCGCCGACAGCGAAATCGCCCCGCGCGCCGAACAGATCGACCACGACAACCTGTTCCCGCAGGACCTGTGGCCCAAGCTGGGCGAACTGGGCCTGCTGGGCCTCACCGTGCCCGGCGAATACGGCGGCAGCGACATGGGCTACCTGGCCCACCTGGTGGCGATGGAGGAAATTTCGCGCGCCTCGGGTTCGGTGGGCCTGAGCTACGTCGCCCATTCCAACCTGTGCGTATCCAACCTCTACGCCAACGGCAACGAGGCGCAGCGTCAGAAATACCTGCCCAAGTTGTGCAGCGGCGAATGGAAGGGCGCGCTGGCGATGAGCGAACCCGGAGCGGGTTCGGACGTAGTCGGCTCGATGAGCTGCCGCGCGGAGCTGCGTGGCGACACATGGGTCGCGAACGGCAACAAGATGTGGATCACCAACGGGCCCGAAGCGGACGTGCTGGTCGTGTACATGCGCACCGCCGGCAAGGACTGTGGTTCGAAATGCATCACCGCCTTCATCGTCGAGAAGGGCATGAAGGGCTTCCGCACCGCGCAGAAGCTGGACAAGCTGGGCATGCGCGGCAGCAACACCTGCGAGCTGGTGTTTGAAGACTGCGAGATCCCGGCGGAAAACGTGCTGGGCACGGTCAACAACGGCGTCAAGGTGTTGATGGCTGGCTTGAACACCGAGCGCCTGGTGATCAGCGGCGGCCCACTGGGCCTGATGCAGGCCGCGCTGGATGCCGCCCTGCCCTACGTGCGCGAACGCAAGCAGTTCGATGCGGCCATCGGCACCTTCGGCCTGATGCAGGGCAAGATCGCCGACATGTACACCGCGCTGCAATCCAGCCGCGCTTACGCCTACCAGGTGGGACGCGACTACGACGCCGGGCATGTCTCGCGCGCCGCGGCCGCCGGTTGTTTGCTGCATGCGTCCGAAGCCTGCGTGCAGGTGGCGCTGGAAGCCATCCAGTCCCTGGGCGGCAATGGCTACATCAACGAATACCCCACCGGCCGCCTGCTGCGCGACGCCAAGCTGTATGCGATTGGCGCCGGCACCAACGAAATCCGCCGCATGCTGATAGGACGGGAACTGTTCGAAGCACGCGGTTGAACCGGGCGGCGCGGCATTTCCGCGCCCAGCCCTGACGGCGGTGCCGCTACGACTGGATCGGAGTGCTGGCGAGTCCAGCCGTGTGGCGCAACGCCACCCCGCCTTGCCTGGCGGGGCCAAGCCGCGACTCGATTTCAGTGATCACCGCCTTCAGCTGTCCTGCCGCCACCGGGCGTGACAGGTAGTAGCCCTGTGCCGCATAGCAGCCCAGTTCGCCCAGCGCCTCGAAACAACCCGCATCCTCGACTCCCTCTGCCACCACGTCCATGTGCAGGTGCCGCGCCAGCTCCAGGGTGGAGCGCACGATGGCCGCATCGGCATGGCTGGCATGCATGCGGCTGATGAAGGAGCGGTCAAGCTTCAATACCTTCACCGGCAACTTGCGCAGGTAGTCCAGCGATCCATAGCCCATGCCGTAGTCATCCACGGACAACAGCACCCCCAGCTTCTCCAGCGTGTGCAGGGTCTTCAGTCCGTGCGCGGGGTCGGCCATCGCGCTGGACTCGGTGATCTCCAGTTCCAGCGCTTCGGCCGGGAATTCGAACTTCTTCAGGCATCGCTTGATCGACCCCACCAGTTCAAGGTCGGGGATGCTGCGGGTCGACAGGTTGACCGCCACGCTCAGCGCCAGGCCATCGGCACGCCAGGCCGTGCACTGCCCCACCGCCTGGTGCAACACGTACTCGGTCATGTCCCGGATCAACTCGGTCTGTTCGACGGCGGGAAGGAATGCATCCGGCTGCAGCAACCCGTGCTGCGGGTGTTGCCAGCGGACCAGCGCCTCCACCCCGACCACGCGTCGACTGGCGAAATGCACCTTCGGCTGGTAATGCACCACCAGTTCGCTGCGCCGCATCGCATCGCGGAACTCGTTGAGCAGGAGCAATCGCCACGAGTCGTTGTCGTCCAGGCGGCTGGTGTGCATCTCCACGCGCGACTGCCGTCGCTTCGCCGCCCGCATCGCCCAGTTCGCGCTCTTCAGCAGGCCCTCGAAATCGGTGCCGTCGCCCGGCGATACCGCGACGCCGATGCTGGCCGCGACGTTGAGGTGCAGCCCCTGCAGCTCCATCGGCGCTTTCAACAGCAGATGCAATTCCTGCGCCCGGGCCTGGGCGATGCTGCGCGACACCGGGGGATGCAACAGGCAGATGAACTCATCGCCGCCGGTGCGCGCGACCAGGTCGCCTTCCCGCATCCCCGCTTGCAGCCTGATGGCGGTGGCACGCAGCATTTCGTCGCCGACGTGGTGCCCGAACGTGTCGTTGACCCCCTTGAAGCGATCCAGGTCGATGGACAGCAGCGCGATCCCGCCCTGCCCCGTGCCGACCGCCACCTGGGCCCTCTGCGCCAGGTGCCTGCGGTTCGGCAGGCCGGTCAGGAAATCGGTCTGCGAAAGCACCTTCATGTGTTCGGCCGACTCGTGGATGCGGCGCATCAGGATGCGCACGCGCAACCACACCAGCAGGATGATGGCCACGCCACCGTACACCGCACCCATCACGTTCAGCGGCACGCCAAACAGCAGTTGCAGTGCAATCGACCCCGGGATGCACAGCACGCCGGCCAGCAGCACTGCGATCCTTCCGGACGAAATGTCGGTGTGCTCCGCATCGCGCGCGGCCTGTAACGCATGCATGGACGGATGCATCACGGCAGCACCCCACATCACGTGCGCCACCAGCCATGTCGATTTCAACAATGCATGCGGCTCGCTGGAACTCATGCTGGTCAGGTGGAACAGGCAATCGGCCAGCGTCCACAGCAAGGTGCCAACCAGCAGCAGGTTGAAGGCAGGCGAGCGCACTTCAGGCGCGGTCCGCAGCCAGACCAGCATGCCGATCAACACCAGGTCGGCGATCGGATAGAACACGCGCAGCATTTGCGGGGGGCCGTAGCCCGGCGATGCCGTATAGGTCGGCAGCAGCAGGAATTGCCAGCCCAGCAGCATCAGGCCGGCTATGACGATCAGGCTGTCGAGCAATCCCGAACGTGGCGGCACGCCTTCGCGGCCACGCACCAGGCCCAGCAACGCCACGAAGAACAGGGCGTAGGTGGCCAGGTACAAAACGTCGGCCAGGTTGATATGCCTGGCAAAGTAAGGCGTGATGTCGGCAATCGCATGCATCAGTTCCGCGCACCACAGCAGCAACATGGCGGCCGCGAAGAACAGCCACGGCGTGCGGTCGACGGGCCGGTTGGATTTGATGCCCAGCAATACGCCAGTCGTCCCGTACAGGGCGATGGCGAAATAGGCGATATCCGAGCGCAGTGCAGGTTCAACCAGAGGGTGCAGCAGTGCTGCCGCGAGTCCAGGCAGCAGGAACCACAACCACGCCTGGCGCGGTGCCGCGGTCTTGCTCGCGTCATCCACGCCAGCATTTCCATCACGTGTCGCGCTAGTACCCTGTTGCATTGCCCCGGCCATTCCCTTGACAGTCAATGGACACCCCCAAGCGTCGGCAGCACATTCACTTGTGAGTGCTAGAACAGATTTATAGGATGTTCCAAGCGAGAGCAATACATCGCCATCAACTGTGTCATGAAGAACATTTGATGCGACTGCAGGATGCGACCACGCCTCCATGGAATAGATGCATTGCGGATGCAAGCAGACTCGATTCGCATGACAGTGCGCGTGATGGATTGGCCTTGTCGCACTCGCCCGTAGTTGGCAACCATCACGCGCCCCCGAACGCAATCCGCCCTTGGAGCGGATTGCGGCGTAAAATCACATTTCCAGACCCCCCTTTCCACGGAGTTGCCCCATGTCCGACATCGTCATCGCCGCCGCCAAGCGCACCGCGATCGGTTCCTTCCTCGGCCAGTTCACTGGCGTGCCTACGCCCACCCTGGGCGCGGCTGCGATCCAGGCCGCCGTGGAACAGTCCGGCGTGCCGGCTGCCGATGTATCCGAAGTGATCATGGGCTGCGTACTGCCCGCCAACCTGGGCCAGGCGCCGGCACGCCAGGCCTCGCTGGCGGCAGGCCTGCCGATCTCGGTCGGCTGCACCACCATCAACAAGGTCTGCGGTTCGGGCATGAAGGCGATCATGTTGGGCCACGACCTGATCAAGGCCGGTTCCGCCACCGTAGTCGTGGCGGGCGGCATGGAGTCGATGACCAATGCCCCGCACCTGATCCCGAACTCGCGCACCGGCAACCGCTTCGGCAATTTCCAGGCCGTGGACCATATGTCCTGGGACGGCCTGGTGAACCCGTACGACGGCCAGGCCATGGGCGTGTTCGCCGACGCCACGGCGGAAAAGCACGGCTTCACCCGCGAGCAGCAGGACGCGTATGCCATCGAGTCCGTGACCCGTGCGCAGGCCGCCCAGCAGTCCGGCGCCTTTGGCGATGAAATCGTCCCGGTGAAGGTCGCCACCCGCAAGGGCGAGGTCGAGTTCTCCAGTGACGAGCAGCCCGGCAAGTCCGACGTTTCCAAGATCCCCGGCCTGAAGCCCGCTTTCAACAAGACCGGCACGGTCACCGCTGCAAGCTCGTCCAGCATTTCGGATGGCGCGGCCGCCACGGTCCTGCTGAGCGCGGACGAAGCGGCCAAGCGTGGCATCACCCCGCTGGCCCGCATCGTCGGCCACAGCACCTATTCCCAGGAGCCGCAGTGGTTCACCACCGCGCCGGTGGGCGCCATCGAGACACTGCTCAAGCAGCTGGGCTGGACGGTGGACGACGTGGACCTGTTCGAGATCAATGAAGCCTTCGCGGTCGTGGCCATGACCCCGATCAAGGCGCTGGGCATCCCCCACGCCAAGGTCAACGTCAATGGCGGCGCCTGCGCCCTCGGCCACCCGATCGGTGCGTCCGGCGCCCGCCTGGTGGTGACCCTGGTCCATGCCCTGCGCAAACGTGGCGGCAAGAAGGGCATTGCCACCCTGTGCATCGGCGGCGGGGAGGCCACCGCCATCGCAATCGAGGTGATATGATCGATTTAACAGTCATTTCACAAAAATAACTGCGCAACCGCTTGACAGCCGAATCCGGATTGTCATCATGTCACCGGCGCGCAATAGCGCGTTGCCAACTAAACGACGAGGAAATTCCAAAATGACCATCAACAAGACGCTGATCGCGCTGGCAATGGGCCTGGCCCTGGCCGCTTGCTCGAAGCAGGAAGCTGCTGCTGACGCCGCGACCGACGCTGCCGCCACCGCAACCGAAGCCCAGGCTGCTGCCGACGCCGCCGCCGCTGCCGGCGCCGCCACTGCTGACGCTGCCCAGACTTCGGCTGACGCCGCTGCCCAGGCTGCCGACGCTGCTGCAACCGCCGCCACCGACGCTGCTGCTGCCACCACCGACGCCGCTGCCGGCGCCGCTGCTGACACCGCTGCTGCTGCCGCTGACGTGGCCGAGCAGGCCAAGGATTCTGCAGAAGAAGCCAAGAAGTAATATCGCAAGATATTGTTTCGAGCTAGCGTAAAATGAGAAGGGCCGTCGGTGCATACCGGCGGCCTTTTTCAGTAACGGATCCGGGGGGACGGCATACCGGACCGCAGTTGCACCTGCCGACTCCAAGCTGCCTGTTCCAATCACTGTCGCCTTCCACTTCCTAGAGAACACTGCCATGAAGACCAAGTTCTACATCCTGCTTGCCGCCTCCGTACTGGCCCTGAGCGCCTGCACCAAGCCCGCCGCCGACACTGCTGCCGCTGACGCCGCCGCTGCCGCCGATACGGCCGCCACCGAAACCGCCGAAGCCGCCGCTGCTGCCGGTGACGCTGCCGCCGCTGCCGGCGATGCCGCCGCCGCTGCCGCCACCGATGCCGCCGCTGCCACGGCTGATGCCGCTGCCGCCACTGGCGATGCCGTGACCGACGCCGCTGCCGCCGCCACCGACGCCACCAAGGACGCTGCTGCCGCCACGGCCGACGCTGCCAAGGACGCCACGGCCGCTGCCGCCGGTGCAGTCAAGGACGGCGCCGCCAAGGTCGAAGAAGCCGCCAAGAAGTAAGCCTCTGGCCTTCGGGCCGTTGGATGCACCATCGGCAAGGCCCGCTTCGGCGGGCCTTGCCGCATCTGGGGCTGGCCGCGGCCGGGTTGTATCCTTGCCGCACCATTTACTGCAGGCGTCGACGGCATGTCGGTACTGACTTCGCAACTCGATCCACGTTCACAGGACTTCATCGACAACGCCACCTACCACCGCGCCCTGGTGGAGGAACTCGACCGCCGCCTCGCCCGCGTGGCCGATGGCGGTGGCCAGAAGGCCCGCGACAAGCACACCGAGCGCGGCAAGCTGCTGCCACGCGACCGCATCACCGCCCTGCTTGACCCGGGTTCGCCCTTCCTTGAAATCGCGCCGTTAGCCGCGGAAGGCATGTACGACGATGCCGCCCCCGGCGCCGGCATGGTGGCCGGCATCGGCCGCGTGCAGGGGCTTGAAGTCGTGGTCGTGGCCAACGACGCAACGGTCAAGGGCGGCACCTATTTCCCGATGACGGTGAAGAAGCACCTGCGTGCGCAGGAGATCGCCCGCGAGAACCGCCTGCCCTGCATCTACCTGGTCGATTCCGGCGGCGCCTTCCTGCCGCTGCAGGACGAGGTCTTCCCGGACCGCGAACATTTCGGTCGCATCTTCTACAACCAGGCGCGGTTGAGCGCGGAAAACATCCCGCAGATCGCCGTGGTGATGGGCAGTTGCACCGCCGGCGGCGCCTACGTCCCCGCGATGTGCGATGAAAGCATTATCGTGAAGGAACAGGGCACGATCTTCCTCGGCGGCCCGCCGCTGGTGAAGGCGGCGACCGGCGAAGTCGTGGATGCCGAAGCACTCGGCGGCGCCGACGTGCACACCAGCGTCTCCGGAGTCGCCGATCATTTCGCCGAGGACGATCGCGACGCGCTGCAGATCGCGCGCAACCTGGTGGGCAACCTCAACCGCAGCAAGACCGTTGGCCTCGCCGTGCGCGACGCCTTGCCGCCGAAGTACCCTACCGAAGAGCTGTACGGCATCGTGCCGAAGGACACGCGGCGTCCCTTCGACATCCGCGAAGTCATCGCCCGCCTCGTCGACGGCTCGCAGTTCGACGAATTCAAGGCGCGCTACGGCAAGACCCTGATCACCGGCTTCGCCCACCTGCACGGCTATCCGGTGGGCATCATCGCCAACAACGGCATCCTGTTCGCGGAGAGCGCATTGAAGGGCGCGCACTTCATCGAACTCTGCAACCAGCGCGGCATCCCGCTGGTGTTCCTGCAGAACATCACCGGCTTCATGGTCGGCAGGAAATACGAGAACGCCGGCATCGCCAAGGACGGGGCCAAGATGGTCACCGCCGTCGCCTGTTCCAGCGTGCCCAAGTTCACCGTGGTGATCGGCGGCAGTTTCGGCGCCGGTAATTACGCGATGTGCGGCCGCGCCTACGGCGCGCGCTTCCTGTGGATGTGGCCGAACGCGCGCATCAGCGTGATGGGCGGCGAACAGGCGGCCAGCGTGCTGGCCACGGTCAAGCGCGACGGCATCGAAGCCGCGGGCAAGTCGTGGACGGCCGAAGAAGAGGAAGCCTTCAAGACACCGATCCGCGAGCAGTACGAATCCCAAGGCAGCCCGTGGTACGCCAGCGCACGCCTGTGGGACGACGGCATCATCGATCCCGCCGACACCCGCCGCGTGCTGGGGCTGGCGATTTCCGCCTCGTTGAATGCGCCGATCGAGCCGGCGAAGTTCGGCGTGTTCCGGATGTAGCCACCTGCCGCTCGTGCGTGCGAGCTTGCTCGGAGGCTCTTGCTCCCTGTAGATCCAAGCTTGCTCGGATGCTCTTGATCCTCCGCCAAGGGCATCCGAGCAAGCCCGGATCTACAGAGCCAGCTTATTCAACTAGCTGAACTATCCCGTCTAACTAGCGGCTTTGATTGGCATTTTGGTGAGCGCGATCACAGCGCAGGCATGCCTTCGCGGCGATAGTCGTGGGCCGTTCGCCCGAGACCCTGCCGATGTCCATCTGGAAAGACCAAAATCCCGCCCGCAAGGATTCCGTTCCGTTCCCGCCTGAAACAGCATCGACGCGCGACACACCTGTTGCCACGGCGGACTTCACGCCGACCACGACTGCACCACCGCGCGCAGCGGCAGCACCCGCCACCGAAGCCAAGGAATCCCTGATTGCCGCCGACCTGACCATCGAAGGCAAAATCGAGGGCACCGGCCATATCCGCATCGCCGGCAAGTTCAAGGGCGACGTCAACGTGCAGGGTGACCTGACCATCGAAAGCGGCGCCAAGTTGAATGGCGGCGTGCGCGCCAAGAAGGTCACGATTGCGGGCGAGCTGGAGGGCAACATCGAATCGGCTTCACGCGTCGAGTTGCTCAGTTCCGGCGTGATCATTGGTGACGTCAAGGCGGGTTCGCTGACAGTCGCCGCCGGTTCGCGCATGCGCGGCCAGGCTGATTTCGGCTGGGACGACAGCAAGGCCACTTCCAAGTCCGGTAGCACGAAGGATGCGGAGACCGACGCCGCGTCATGAGTACGCCGCGTCCGGGCACGGCTGGCGCGACGCGCAGTTGCCCACATTGCAAGACCACGATCCTGGAAAGCGCCAGCGTCTGCCCCGCCTGTAAGCACCATCTGCGTTTCGATGATGCGGCCGCGGCGTCGCAGCGCATGGCGGAGACCATCGTGCCACTGCGCGTGCAGGGCACGGTACGCCATCCGCCCGATGGCGGGCCGTGGGAATACACCGTGGTGCTTAGCATCAAGAACGACCGCGGCGAGGAAATCGCGCGCCACGTCGTCGGCGTGGGCGCGATGCAGGTCAACGAAGAGCGCACCTTCACCCTGGCCGTGGAAGCCGTGCCGCGCAACGACGGGAAAGGCGCACGCCGCCATTAAGCCGACCGAGAACCTGTAGGAGCGCCCCATGGGCGCGAGCTTTTTCCGTCGTCAGAATCACGCGCCAAGCGCTCGCGCCCATGGGGCGCTCCTACGCCTATGCAGTGGGCCCGCAGTTGTCGCAGCCGCCGCAGGCGCTGGTAGCGGATTGCTTCACGGGTGATACCCGGCGACCCAGTGCTTGCATCCAGGCAGGCGAGCCTTCGCGCAACAACGGCAAGGCAATCGCCACGCGCAACTTGCGCACGCTGCCCGGGAACTGTTTCTTCGCCACCACCCACGCGCTGACCAGCACGGCCAGCGCGATGATGAGGTATTGAACCAACAGCGAGGCGTCCATGCGCCTAACCTGCGCCCAGCAACACGGCGACCTGGTAGGTCACGAACGAGGCGCCATAGGCCAGGGCGAAAAGATAGATCGTGGCGAAGGACATTTTCTTCCACGAATTGGTTTCGCGCTTGATCGTCGCCAGCGTGGAGATGCACATCGGCGCATAGATGAACCACACCAGCAGCGACAGCGCCGTGGCCAGCGACCAGCCGTCGGAAATCACCGGGGTGAGCGCCTGGATGGCGGCGTCATCATCGGCTGCCGATAGCGCGTAGATCGTAGCCAGCGAGGAAACAGCCACTTCACGCGCAGCCAAGCCAGGGATCAGTGCGATGCATATTTGCCAATTGAACCCGATCGGCGCAAAGAAAACGGTCATGGCGTGGCCGATGCGGCCGGCAAAACTGTAGTCGATGGCCGGCCCCACTGCGCCTGCGGGAGCCGCCGGGAAATTCAGCAAGAACCACAACAGGATGGTCAGCGCCAGGATGATGCCACCCACACGCTTGAGGAAGATCATTGCGCGCTCGTAAAGTCCGATCAGCAGGTCGCGTGCGTGCGGGATGCGGTACGAAGGCAGTTCCAGCAACAGCGGATGCTCGCTCTTGTCGCGTCGCCACTTCTTCATCACCCACGACACGACCAAGGCGCTGGCGATGGCGGCCGCATACAAGCCGAACAGCACCAGGCCCTGCTGGTTGAATACACCGATCTGTTTCTGCGGTATGAAGGCACCGATCAGGAGTGTGTAGACCGGTAGCCGTGCAGAACAGGTCATGAGTGGCGCAACCAGGATGGTCGCCAGTCGGTCGCGTGGATCCTGGATGCTGCGCGTAGCCATGATGCCCGGCACGGCGCAGGCGAAGCTCGACAGCAGCGGGATGAACGACCGCCCGGACAGGCCGGCCGAAGCCATCATGCGGTCCAGCAGGAACGCCGCACGTGGCAGGTACCCGCTTTCCTCCAGTGCCAGGATGAAAGCGAACAGGATCAGGATCTGCGGCAGGAAGACGACAACGCCACCCAAGCCGGCGATGACGCCATCTACCAGCAGGCTACTCAATGGCCCCTGCGGAAGCACGCCGGCCACGGCCTGGCCCAACCACGCAGTGCCTGCCTCGATGGCATCGGCAAACGGCGTCGCCCAGGCAAACACTGCCTGAAAGATCAGGAACATCACCACGACCAGCGCGACCAGCCCGAACACCGGATGCAGCAGCCAGCGGTCCAGCGCATCGTCGACGCCTGCCGTTGGCGTGGGCATGCCGACGGCCGCAGAAAGCAGCCTGCGCGTTTCCTGGTGCAGATCCGTGCCTTCGGCCAATTGAATACGCGGCACGTGCGGGTCGGCCGCCATGCGGTCGATCCGCTCGACCAGCGACTTCGCTCCGTTGTGCTGGACGGCGACGGTTTCGACCACCGGTACGCCCAGCTCGCGTTCCAGCACTTCCAGATCAACAGTGATGCCGCGTCGACGCGCCACGTCGGCCATGTTGACCGCCACGATCATCGGCTTGCCCAACTCGCGCACTTCCAGCGCGAAACGCAGGTGCAGGCGCAGGTTGGTGGCATCCACCACGCACACCAGGACATCCGGTGCGGGTTCGCCAGGCAGGAAACCCCGGCACAGGTCGCGGGTGATGGCTTCGTCCAGGCTGGCGGCATGCAGGCTGTAGGCGCCCGGCAGGTCGAGCACGGCATAGCTGCGTCCGGAGGAGGCGCTGAGCAGGCGGCCTTCCTTGCGTTCCACGGTCACACCGGCGTAATTGGCCACCTTCTGGCGGCTGCCAGTGAGCTGGTTGAACAGCGCCGTCTTGCCGCAATTGGGGTTGCCGACCAGGGCCAGGCGCATCGGGGGGGCGGTCGTGGCGTTCATGCCGCCTCTCCTGCCGGTCGCAGCTGCACGCGCGCGGCTTCGCTGCGACGCAGGGCGAAACGGGTGAAACCCACCTGCACCAGCAACGGCTCGCTGCCCAATGGTCCGTAGGCCACCACTTCCACCTGCTCGCCAGCGACGAAGCCAAGCTCACGCAGGCGTCGTGCGATGTTGTCGTTGTTGCCGTGGTCCTGCACGGAATCCACGACGGCCAGGGTGCGCCGGGGCAAGTTGATCAGCGTCACGTGTTGCGCTCAAATAGGAATTGTTCTCATTCTATCATCGCTGCGCCGCACGCACGGTGGTCCGGGTCGACCGGCTATGATTCAGCCTCGCTGCCGGGAAGGGTTGTGATGTCGGACATGCTGGAACCGCTACGGGAAGGCGCCACCCTGCGCCTGCGCTTGAACAGGCCCACCCTGCACAACGCCTTCGATGCCGGATTGATCGCCCGATTGACCACGGCGCTGGAAGCGGCCGGCCTCGATCCGGACGTTCGCGTGGTCGTGCTGGAAGGTGCCGGGGCGTCATTTTCCGCCGGCGCCGACCTGAACTGGATGCGCGGCATGGCCGCGGCCAGCGAGGCCGAAAACCGCGAGGACTCACTCGCCCTCGCCCGCCTGATGCGCACCCTGGACGAACTGCCCAAGCCCACCATCGCCCGGGTGCATGGCGCGGCGTTCGGCGGTGGCGTCGGCCTGATCGCGTGCTGCGACATCGCCATCGGCGTGCCGGAGGCGAAGTTCGGCTTGACCGAAAGCAAGCTTGGCCTGTTGCCTGCGGTGATCTCGCCTTACGTCATTGCCTCGATCGGCACGCGCCAGGCGCGGCGCTGGTTCGCCACGGCCGAACTTTTCGACGCCGCCACTGCCCTGCAGATCGGCCTGCTGCACCAGGTAATCGCCATGGAAGAGCTGGATGCCGCCGTGCAACGCCAGGTGGAACTGCTGCTCAAAGCAGGACCCTTGGCAGCCGCAGGCGCCAAATCACTGGTGGCCAGTGTCGTGGCCGAGCCGGATGGGCACAGGCAAGACCAGGCCAACGCCGCACTGATCGCACGCCTGCGCACTTCGCCGGAAGGCCAGGAAGGCCTTTCGGCCTTCCTCGACAAACGCCCGCCCGCCTGGGCCGCCAAGGAGTAATCCCATGCTCGATCACGTAGGCATTCCCGTTTCCGACTACGCCCGCAGCAAGGCGTTCTACCTGCAGGCGCTGGCACCGCTGGGTATCGGCCTGGTCATGGAAGTGACTCCGGAAATGACTGGCAATGGATCAGCCGCAGGTTTCGGCAGCGAAGGCAAACCGTATTTCTGGTTCGGCGACGATGGTGCTCCCGGCGAACATACCCATGTCGCCTTTGCCACCACCAGCCGCGCCAACGTGGATGCGTTCCACCGCGCCGCACTCGCCGCCGGTGCCCGCGACAACGGCGCACCCGGCCTGCGCCCGCATTACCACGACCACTACTACGGCGCCTTCATCCTCGACCCGGATGGGCACAACATCGAGGCGGTGTGCCATCTCCCGGAATGAAGCTTTACCCCTCCCCTTCAAGGGGAGGGTTGGGAGGGGATGGTGTCGGGCAGGAAAGACAGCGGTGACGGAACGACAAGCCATGCAAGGACAGACCAACACAAAAATAGCCGGGATGAAGTTACAGAGGGAACTGCGTAATTCGGCAACTGATGCAGAACGGCAACTATGGCAATACCTGCGCGGACGCCAGATGGATAACTGCAAGTTCCGGAGGCAGCATCCTTATGGTGACTACATACTGGATTTCGCCTGCTTGGAAAGGAAGATAGTGATCGAACTCGATGGCGGACAACATGCAGACAACGTTCCTTACGACACTCTGCGAACTCGCAACCTCGAGCGATCAGGGTTCAGAGTGCTACGGTTCTGGAATAACGAAGTGTTCGACAACATCGAGGGAGTGGTAGAAGTGATCCTGAATACGCTGTCACTGCAAGCAACACCATCCCCTCCCAACCCTCCCCTTGAAGGGGAGGGCTAGAAACCGTGTTCAATAAAATCCTCATCGCCAACCGCGGCGAAATCGCCTGCCGCGTCATTCGTACCTGCCGCAGGCTGGGCATCCGCACGGTCGCCGTGTACTCGGACGCCGACGCCGATGCGCAACATGTACGCCAGGCGGATGAAGCCTGGCCCATCGGTGGGCCACGGCCAGCAGACAGCTACCTGCGTGGCGACGTGATACTGGAAGTCGCGAAACGCAGCGGCGCGCAGGCCATCCATCCGGGTTACGGGTTCCTGTCTGAAAACGCTGATTTCGCCGAAGCGGTGGAGCACGCAGGCATCACTTTCATCGGCCCCAGCGCCGCCTCCATGCGCAAGATGGGCAGCAAGGCCGGCGCCAAGGACCTGATGCTGGCCGCGGGCGTGCCCGTGGTTCCCGGCTATACCGGCGACGACCAGTCGCCCAACGTGCTCTCACGCGAAGCGGCGAAGATCGGTTTCCCGCTGATGATCAAGGCCGCGCATGGTGGCGGCGGCAAGGGCATGCGCATCGTGCATCGGCTGGACGACTTCATCGCCCAGCTGGAAAGCTGCCAGCGCGAAGCCGCCAATGCCTTCGGCCGTGACCGTGTGCTGCTGGAACGCTACGTGCAGTCACCGCGACACATCGAGATCCAGGTATTCGGCGATACCCACGGCAACGCCATCCACCTCAACGAGCGTGAGTGCTCCGCACAGCGGCGCTACCAGAAAGTGCTGGAGGAATCGCCCTCGCCTTTCCTCACGCCGGAATTGCGCGCCGCGATGGGCGGTGCCGCGGTCAAGGCGGCGCATGCCATCGACTACGTGAATGCGGGCACGGTGGAGTTCATCGTCGACCCCGATGGCGCGTTCTATTTCATGGAGATCAACACGCGTCTGCAGGTGGAGCATCCGGTCACCGAACTGACCACCGGCCTGGACCTGGTGGAATGGCAGCTACGCATTGCATCCGGCGACCCGCTGCCGGTCACCCAGCAACAGGTTCCGCAACATGGCCATGCCATGGAAGTGCGCCTGTATGCCGAAGATCCCGAAGCCGGCTTCCTGCCCGGTTCCGGCACCCTGGAAACCTTGCGGCTGCCAACACCCTCTACCCAGGTCCGCATCGATTCCGGCGTGGTCGAAGGCGACACGGTCAGCATCTTCTACGACCCCATGATCGCCAAGCTGATCGTCTGGGACCACGACCGTAGCAGCGCCCTCGCCCGCCTGCGCGATGCACTGGCCGATTGCGAGATCGTCGGACCCAAATCCAACATCGATTTCCTGGAGCGACTGGTGCGCCACTCCGCCATCGTCGGGGCCAGCATCGACACCGGCTACCTAGATCGGCACCTCGACGAGTTCATGCCCGCGCATGCATTGGATCCCGCACTGCTTATCGCTGCCGCCACCGCCACGCTGCTCGTGCAGGAATCGGAGGCGCGCCGTGCCGCTACCGGCACGCACGATCCGTACTCGCCCTGGGCGACCGCCGACGGCTGGCGGCTGGGCCATGCCGGCAGCCGACCCCTCGCCTTCCTGCATCGCGGCCAGGACATCGAACTGCTTGCGCAGGGCGCGGGCGGTGATTACCGCATCGCATGGCAGGGCAGCCAGTACCTCGTGCAGGGCGCCCGCCTGTCCGCGGATGTGCTCAGCCTGCGTTTGGATCAACAGGCACGACGTTTCAGCGTGCGCCACGCCGCGCAGTACGTCACCGTGCACGATGGCGAACAGCGGCTTGGACTGGCGGCGGTGTCGAAGTACCGGCACGCCGGCTCCACCGAATCTGGTGGCAATGGCCGCATCGTGGCGCCGATGCCGGGGCGCGTGGTCCTGGTCAAGGTGAAGGTAGGGGAATCCGTGGTCGCAGGGCAGGAGCTGGCGGTGCTGGAAGCGATGAAGATGGAATTGGCGATCAAGTCACCGCGCGACGGCGTCGTGGCCGAACTGCGCGCCGCGGCCGGTGATTTCGTCGAGGCGGACGCCGTGCTGGCGGCACTGGAGCCGATTGAATGAGCGGAGCTTTCGTGCGACTGGTGGAAGTCGGCCCACGTGACGGCCTGCAGAACGAAAAGACGATCATCGACACCGCCGACAAGATCGAACTGGTCAACCGCCTGTCGCGCACCGGGCTGCGCAGCATCGAGGCCACCAGTTTCGTCAGCCCGAAATGGATTCCGCAACTGGCCGACGCCACGGAAGTCTTCACCGCCATCGAGAAGATGCCGGGCATCAGTTATCCCGTGCTGGTACCCAACGAGAAAGGCTACGAGCGCGCACTCGAAGCCGGCGCGCGCGAGGTGGCCGTGTTCACCGCCGCTTCCGAGGCCTTCAACCAGAAGAACATCAACGCCAGCATCGACGAATCGATCGAACGCTTCCGCCCGGTGCTGTACCGCGCCCGCGCGGACGGACTGAAAGTGCGCGGCTACGTGTCCACCGTACTCGGCTGCCCCTACCAGGGTGACGTACCGGTGGCCGACGTGGTTCGCGTCGCCTCACGGCTGCATGCGCTGGGCTGTTACGAAATCTCGCTGGGCGATACCATCGGTGCAGGCACCCCCCACAAGGCCCGTGCAATGCTCAAGGCGGTTGCCAGCGAAGTCCCCATGCCCGCCCTCGCCGTGCACTTCCACGACACCTACGGCCAGGCCCTGGCCAATATCCTCGCGTGCCTGGAGGAAGGCGTGGCGGTGGTGGACTCCGCGGTATCCGGCACCGGTGGCTGTCCGTACGCCAAGGGCGCCAGCGGCAACGTGGCCAGCGAGGACGTGGTCTACCTTCTACACGGACTGGGCATGCACACCGGGATCGACCTGGACACGCTCAGCGAGACCGGCCGCTGGCTGGCCGCGCTGCTGGGTCGCGAGACCGGCAGCAAGGTGACGCGGGCACGGTCGGGCCCATGAGCGAACACGCCCCAGTGGACTCCGGCTCGCCCGGCGCTGGCATCGGCGACGTGCCTACCGCGGCGACCCGCGAGGCGCTGGTGGCAACGCTGGCCTCCTTGCAGGCCGCGGCCGGCAAGGCGCTGGGCAATGAAGAAGCACGGCAACTGGTCGCGGATTCACTCCACGCCCTGCGCAACGCGATTGCGGAAAGGGACTGGGCGCTGTTGCGCTACCGCGCGCTGTTCGACGCAGTCCCCGATCCCGTGAGCGTGCTGGCCGAAGACGGCACCGTGCTGGATCTCAACAAGGCCGGCATGGCGGCCTACAAGCGGCCACGCGAAGAGATCGTCGGCCAGAACATCAACGTGTTGAATCCCGAGCTTCCCCACGACCACATGGGTCCGGTGTGGGAAACGCTCAACCGCGGCGAAACCTACGTGATCGAAGTCACCAACATGCGTGGCGACGGCACCCGCTTCCCGGTGGAAGTGCATTCCGCGAATTTCGTGTTCGACGGACGCAAGAGCCTGGTCGCCGTGGCCCGCGACCTGAGCGGTCGCCACGAGGCTGAGTTGCGTTACCGCGAACTGATGGAAGTCATCGACAAGGGCATCGTGGTGCAGAACGACGCGCGCCAGATCATCTATGGCAACCGCGCCGCGATGCGCATCTTCGGCGTCGGCGACGGCAAGAAGCTTTCCGACGAGCTGCAACTCGATCGATGGCGCGTGGTCGACCAGCGCGGACAGGAGATGCACGCCGACATGCTGCCTGCGCACCGCGCGCTCGCCACCGGCCAGGTCGTGGAAAGCGTGTTGATGGGCCTGTACCACCGCGAGCACAAGCACCTGGTGTGGCTGACCGTCACCTCGGTCCCGCAGTTCGCGGCCGGCGGCGACAAGCCTGCCCAGGTCACCTCCATCTTCAGTGACGTGACCGCGCTCAAACGCGACAGCACCCTGTTCGACCGTGCCCAGTCACTGGCCCACATCGGCGGATGGGAATGGGATGCCGGGCGTGACCGCGTGTACCTGACCGATGAGGCCGTACGCATCCTGGGAACGCCGCAGGCACCCGAGGATATCGATGCGATGCTGGCCAGCCTGCGTGAGGTCGACCGTCGTCGCTTCCGTGGCGCGCTGGAAAAAGTGGTGGCAGGCGGTGGGGGCTTCGACCTCGAGTTGCAGGGCTGCCGCATGGACGGCCACCCGTTCTGGATACGCGTCATCGGCGAAGCCGAAGCAAGCGACCCGACCTCTTCGCGCATCGCCGGCACCCTCCAGGACATCTCGCAAGACAAACGTGCAGAGGAAACCCTGCGCATCCAGGCGCGCACCGATCCCTTGACCGGCCTGATGAACCGCGACGCGGTACTGAACGAACTGGGTACCAGGCTGGCCGATCCGTCGCACTCGCAGGTGGCGCTGCTGTATATCGACCTGGACCGCTTCAAGACCGTCAACGACGTGCTGGGCCACAGCGCGGGCGACGAATTGCTGATGCAGGCCGCCGCACGCATCCTGGGCGCGGTTGGCACGGAAGGGATGGTGGCGCGTTTCGGCGGCGATGAATTCCTCGTGGTATGCGACACCAGCGGCAATCACGAACAACCCGAGCACTTGGCCGATGCGGTGCTGGCGGCATTCGCCGACTCGTTCCGTTTCGACAAAGACGAATTCGCCATCACCGCCAGCATAGGCATCGCGCGTGCTCCTGCCGACGGACTGCGTCCACAGCAGCTGATCCAGAGCGCCGACATCGCGATGTACGACAGCAAGCATCGTTCGCGCAACGCATGGCAGGCCTTCACTCCGGAACTGGCGCGCCGGCAGCAGGACCGCCTGCAGATCGAAACGCAGCTGCGCCGCGCCGTGGACAACCAGGAATTCCGCCTGGTCTACCAGCCGCAGGTGGATTTGCGTCGTGGCCGCATCGTCGCCGCGGAAGCACTGATCCGCTGGCAGAACCACCAGTTGGGCGAACTGCGGCCCGACCTGTTCATCAGCCACGCCGAGACCACAGGCGACATCGTGCGCATCGGCAACTGGGTGTTGCGTGAAGCCTGCAAGCAGGTGCGCGCGTGGCAGGACATGGGCCTGGGCATCGTGCGCGTCGCGGTGAATGTGTCGTACCGCCAGTTCGCCGGCGACGACCTGGCCGAGAACGTGCGTGCCGTGCTCGCGGAGTTCGAACTGCCGGGTTCCGCGCTGGAACTGGAGTTTACCGAGCGCGTGCTGATCGAGGATGCACCCGCCACGCTGAAGACCTTCGCCGAACTGCGCGCGTTGGGCGTCGTGCTGACCATCGACGATTTCGGCGAAGGCTACAGTGCACTCAACTACCTGCGCCGACTGCCCATCCATGGCTTGAAGATCAGCCAGTTGTTCACGGAAGGCGTGCCCAATAACCGCTCCGACGTCGCCGTGTGCCAGGCCGTGTCCGCGATTGCACGCAGCCTCGGCCTAGGACTGGTTGCCGAAGGCGTGGAAACGGAAGCGCAGCGCCAGTTCCTGCTGCAGCTGGGCGTGCCCGTGGGACAGGGCTTCCTGTTCGCACCAGGCCTGTCGCCCGATGAATTCGCCAGCCGCCTGCGGGCGCGTGAGGACCGCGTGTCCAATGCCTGAGCCAGTGCCGTACCAGTTGCGCCAGATCGAAGCGCGCGACGACGCGACCATGGCCAGCATCATCCGCGCGGTGATGCCCGAATTCGGCGCCACCGGCAGCGGCTTCGCCATCAACGACCCGGAAGTGGACTGGATGAGCAAGGCCTATGCCGCGCCACGCTCGGCCTATTTCGTGATCGAACGCGACGGCGTGGTCGTCGGCGGCGGTGGCGTAGCGCCTCTGGTGAGTGGCGACGGCGGCACCTGCGAACTGCGCAAGATGTATTTCCTTCCCGAAGCACGCAGCATGGGTGCCGGCGCAGCGATGATGCAGCGCTGCCTTGAGTCCGCGCGCGGATTTGGTTTCAGCCAGTGCTACCTCGAAACCCTGTCCGGCATGGACGCCGCCATGCGCCTGTACGAGCGCAGCGGCTTCCGCCGCATCGATGCCCCGCTCGGCGACACCGGGCATGGCGGCTGCAATACGTTCTATCTGCTGGATTTGCGGGACTGACTCCCGCCGTCGTGGGAGCGACGTCAGTCGCGATGTGGCTTTACCGGTAAAGCTTCATCGCGACTGACGTCGCTCCCACGCCTTGGGCACGGGCGTCGGCGCTTGGCCTAACGTAAAATGTCGGCCTCCCGAGCACTGGATTCCGCCATGCAGCTTTCCAACACCCGCGCCGTCATCACCGGGGGCGTCTCCGGCCTGGGCCTGGCCGTGGCCACGCACCTGGTCGCCCACGGCGCCAAGGTCGCCCTGTTCGACGTCAACGACGACAAGGGCGCCGCCGCGGTCGTGGCACTTGGCGAAGGCAACGCGACCTACTTCCGCACCGATGTCACTGACGAAGCCGGCGTCACCGCCAACGTGGCCGCCGCCAAGGCATCGATGGGTGGATTGAATGCCGCCATCAACTGCGCAGGCATCCTGGGCGCAGGGCGCGTGCTGGGCAAGGAAGCACCGATGCCGCTGGCCAACTTCCAGGCTACGGTCATGGTCAACCTGGTGGGCAGCTTCAACGTGGCCAAAGCCGCTGCCAACCTCATGCAGCACAACGAAGCCGGTGAAGACGGCGAACGCGGCGTCATCGTCAGCACCGCCAGTGTCGCCGCCTACGAAGGGCAGATTGGCCAAGCCGCATACTCCGCCTCCAAGGGGGGCGTGGTCGGCATGACCCTGCCGATGGCACGCGAGCTGTCGCGTTTCGGCATCCGCGTGATGACCGTGGCACCCGGCATCTTCTGGACGCCGATGGTCGATGGCATGTCGGAGGAAGTACAGAAGTCACTCGGCGCATCCATTCCCTTCCCCGCCCGACTCGGAAAGCCGGAAGAATTTGCGGACACCGTCGCCTTCATCCTGCAGAACCGCTACCTCAATGGCGAAACCATCCGCCTGGATGGCGCGGTGCGGCTCGCACCGAAGTAGCGGTGGAGCAAGGGCGAGGAGTGAGTAGAGAGGAACGAGAAGTGAGCGCCTCTCTTCCAATTCACTCGCAATCGCCCTGAAGCTTCTACTCACTTCTCACTCCTCCCCACTCACTTCTCCTCCCAGCCGGCCTCCCAATGAAAGCCCACGAAATCAAGAAAGGCAACGTCGTCGAACACAACGGCACCGTGTACCAGGTGCGCGACATCGAGCGCAGCTCGCCGCAGGGCCGTGGCGGCAACGTCAAGTTCCGCTTCACCCTGTACAGCGTGCCGGGTGGCATCAAGTACGACCTCAGCGTGGGTGGCGACGACGAGTTGAAGGAAGTCGAGTTGAGCCGGCGCATGGCCACGTTTTCCTACAAGGACGGCGAGGCCTTCGTGTTCCTGGATGACGAGGACTACACGCCCTACACCTTCGACGCCGACGTGATTGGCGACGATGCCGGCTACATCGCCGAGGGCCTTACTGGCAGCTACGTGCAGATCATCGACGACCAGCCGGTGGCCTTGCAGTTGCCGCAACACGTCACGCTGGAAGTAGTCGAAACTCCGCCGGAACTGAAAGGCGGCAGCGCCACCAAGCGCCCCAAGCCGGCCAAGCTCAACACCGGCCTTGAAATCATGGTGCCGGAGTACGTCGTCAACGGCGAACGCGTGCTGGTGAATACGACTACGGGTGAGTTTGGTGGTAGAGCGGACTAACAGTCTTCTTGCTGTCGGGCTTCAGACCTCATGAAAGCATTAGTCGCAATCTTGTTGGGTCTAGCTGCTTTTCCAGGCGGTGCATCAGCCTGTAGCTTAGGTTTGTCACAGCCGTATCAAGTGGATGCGACTAGTTCGCTGGCAATCCCACCCATCGCCGCTCACCTAAAGTCCGTCGATTTACTCCCCGACATCGGCGCGGGGGATAGTTGCGATGGCGTTGGTTTCATCGTGGTCACCCTTACTGGCAAACCATTCCGCAAGTTCAAGCGCCAAGGTTTCATCGTTCGACCAATGGCGGGTATCAGGGATCCCGAAATATTTCCTTCCCACGCATTGGCTGCACACATCATCGAGCCGAAAACACTAACGCTAACTTGAGGCTGGGTTAGGCATCACGCCGGACGAGGATGGTGAAGTGCGCTGGCGTTTTCATGTCATACCTGTTTCCCCATCGGGGATTGAAGGCGAGCCACTAGACGTATGCGTGGCAACCGATGATTCATGTCCTGCCCCAGATGCCTCCGGGTCGATGAGTGAATTAACACCCTAAGTGCAACACCGCTGAGGTTTTTTGCAGTCGTTGTTCCAGGGCCTGGAAATGATAGCGTTTGCTCGGCCATTGGTTGAGTTTAGAAACAACGGTGTTGCAGTCTCCAAATGCTTCCCCTCTCCCCTTGTGGGAGAGGTTGGCCGAAGGCCGGGAGAGGGGACGCCGGAGCCTGTAGGAATTTGAAGTAACGGTATTACTAGTGACGCGGATCCAAAAGCACGTTCGCTGCGCTCACTCCCCTCTCCTACCCTCCGGGCATCCTCTCCCACAAGGGGAGAGGAGAAAGCTAAAAGCTCTTCGTGAAGATGCCTAGAAGTGCTGATCAACTCCGCACCAAATACCAAACAAAGCGAAAGTCTCAATTCAACTGCAAGCCACCCTGCTCCCCATGCAGCCGCCGCATCCGTTCCGCGAGGAACGTGATGTTGTCTTCCGTCCCTTGCAGCGCCGCCTGCTGCGCAGGTGACAGCCACCGCCTTGCCTCGGCCTGCAGTGCAGCCTCCTGCCCCATCAGTTTCGTTACGCGGTCACCCGCTTCTTTCGACAGGAATCGGCGCTCTTCCGCGAGCGGAAGGCCGTAACCGCCCACCGGCAACAACGTAGACGGCCGACTCAGGAAACCGCCTGATTGCAGGAAGTCGCGGATGGCTTCGATATCTGGCGCCTTGCCGCCCGCCGTGCCGCGGCCGAGGAAATGTCGCTTCAACTCGTCGTAGCTCTGCAACTCCTGGCGGCGTAGCGACGCCTCTTCCAGCAACAACAAGGCGGCGCTCGTGCGCTGGTCCGCCACCTGCAGCCACGGCTGTCGTTCGCCTGGCGACAGTGCAAACCAATCGACCACCTGCGACTGCGGCAATCCCAGCGCCGTGCGCGCGATATCGAACATGGCCTGGTAATGCGCGCTGGCCGCCTCGAAGCGATAGCCCAGGCGTACGGCTTCGGCTGGATCATCCAGCACGCTGGCATCCGCGATGCCTGATTCCTGCAACCGGTCCAGCAGGCCGGTCGGGCTGATGCTGGACAGCGACGCCTCCGCCAGGCGCGGCACGCCGTCATGGAGCAACTTGTAGGTCTCCACCGCGCAGTTGTTGCTGATGAAGTAATACCTGCCGTCATAACTCCAGTGCAGTTGCGCGGCGCGCTCCAGCAAGGTGGCTATCTCGGATTGCTCCAACTGCAGGGGAACCGAACGCAGGCCGCGCAGCTCGACCTTGGTGTATTCGTCGATGACCTGGTCCAGTGGCAACAGGAACGCGCGTGACGGATACGAACCCGTCAGCCCGCGCCAACTCGAAATCTGCACGTCACCCACGAACGCGCGGAACGACAAGACGCGGTGATGCGACAGGTCCTGTCGGCAGTCGGGACCGAGTGCACGCCCCGGCGCGCACACCACCAGCCGCAGCATGCTGTGGCCCCAGCGGCTCATTGGCTTCTCGTTGCCTTCGGCGAGCAGGTAGTCGATTGCGTAGACACGGGCCGGATCCAGTTGCAGCAGCGGCGGCTCACCTTCTTCCGCCTGCAGGTAAGGCAATTCAAGCTGGCAGGTCTGTGCGGACGGTGCCCAGCCGAAATGCTCGGAGAAATAGCGATACAAGGCGGGACGCCGGCACGCGTATTCCGGGTCCAGAAGGAAATATTCCAGGTTGACGGCGACGAACTCGTCCGGGGCGGTCAGTTCATAGGCATCCGGACTGCGATCACTGAAGTGGTTCTGCGAGTTGCGCATTCCTGCTTTCAACGGAGCAACCTGCCAGCCCGCGAGGTCGAGCAGTCGCGCCTCCTTTGACAGCAGGCCCGGCCCGGTACGGTCGTAGAAGTGCGCCAGCTCGTGGATCAGCGCCGACAGCGCCGCATGTGTCGCCGGATCATCGGCTTGAGCATCGGCTGGACGCTGCGTCCAGTCAGTTAGCAATGTCCTCGACAAGCGCAAGCGGCGTGCGCCGGCATGGCCGTGTACATCGACAGGCAGCTCGTCCCATGCGAGGACGATGCCCGGCGCAATGGCCTGTTTCCACACGGGCGGCAAGCGCCGCTCGACGTCATCCAGCAGTTGTTGGGTTGCATCGACTTGAGCAGCCGTCAATCCGCTCGCATCAATTCGAAGCGGCAATGCGGCCTGCGCCACTCCGGCACAGGCCGCAAGGCAAATCGCCAGCCACGCACGTGGCCAGGACGTCGGGCTCACAACGCCAGGATGGCCTGCGCTAGCTGCATGTCACTGGCCGTGCGTGCAGCAGCATCATGCTGGCGCAGGTGCTTGATCGCTGCCTCAAGCCGGGCGCTGCGGATACGCCCATCGCTGGCCACGAAGCTGGCGGCATCGTCGCGCGCCTGCTTCACCACCTTGCTGTTGCCGGAAGAACTGTTGGACGACGCACCGCCCGCCTTGGAGGACGCCGACGAGCCTGCCCCGGCCGTGGTGCCGGCGAAACTGGTGGCAAAGACAGGTGCAGCAGCCAGCAGCAGTACGCAGGCGAGTGTGGCTCGGATCATGGGCAATTCCTCTGGATGGATTGGATAACATGGCTGCCCGACGGCAGGCCTGCGAACGTTACCATCCTCCGGCATTCACCGTGATGAATTCTGCCGGCATCAGGTATCGAACAGCTTGCCCGGATTGAGCAAGCCCGCAGGATCGAACACCCGCTTCATCGCCCGCATCAGGGTGATTTCTTCCGCACTGCGCGTGCTTTCCAGGTAGCCCTTCTTTACCAAGCCGATACCGTGCTCGGCGGAGATGCTGCCTTCGTGCTTCTTCAACGAAGCGGCCAGCAGCTTGGTCACCTGCTCGCACTGGCTGACGAAATCCGCATCACTGACGCCGTCCGGCTTCAACACATTGATGTGCAGGTTGCCGTCACCGATATGGCCGAACCAGACCACTTCGAAATGCGGGTAGGCCTCGCCCAGCAGCGTCTGGGTTTCCTGCAGGAATGACGGCATGGCGGAAATCCGCACGGATACATCGTTCTTGTAAGGCTTGTACGGCGCGAGGCTTTCGGTGATGCCTTCGCGCAAACGCCAGAGTTGCGCCGCCTGCGCGTCGCTCTGGCTGATCACGCCGTCGCTGACCCAGCCGCTGTCCATGCAGGCTTCGAAGGCGGCCATCGCCGCCGCATCCTGCGCTTCATCACCGGAGGCGAATTCGGTGACCACGTAGTACGGGTGCAGTTCCTCAAATGGCTTCTGTGCGCCATGCGCCAGCACGTGCTTCAGGGCATGATCAGTGAAGAACTCGAAGGCTTCCAGTTGCAGGCGCTCGCGGAATGCGGAGAACACCTGCATCAACACCTCGAACGAGGGCAGCGCCAACAACATGACGTTGGAGGCCGGCGGCGGATCCGTGAGGCGCAACGTGGCTTCGACGACGATGCCGAGCGTGCCTTCGGAGGCGATCATCAGGTGCCGCAGGTCGTAGCCGCTGGAGTTCTTGACCAGGCCGCGGTTGAGGTCGAGCAATTCGCCCGTACCGGTGACCACTTTCATCCCGGCGATCCATTCGCGCGTGTTGCCATAACGGATCACGCGGATGCCACCGGCATTGGTGGCGATGTTGCCGCCGATGGAGCAGGAACCGCGTGCGGCGAAATCCACCGGGTATTGCAGCCCATGCTCGCGCGCCGTGTTGTGCACGGCTTCCAGTGCCATGCCGGCCTGCACGGTCAACAGGCGATCCACGGCGTTGAATCCAAGCGCCTTGTTCATGCGCTCCAGGCTGAGTACGAGCTCGCCGTTGGCGGCTACCGCGCCGCCAGACAAGCCGGTGCGGCCACCGGAGGGGACTACAGCCACGTTGTTTGCATGCGCCCAGCGCACGACCGCCTGCACTTCTTCCACGGATCCCGGCAAGGCAATCGCCAACGGTGCCGGCGTCCAGCGCCGGGTCCAGTCGCGACCGTAATGCTCCAGATCGGCGGGGTTGGTCTTCAGGCGCAAGTCCGGCACGGCGTGAAGCAGGTCAGTGAGGCGCGAATCGCTCATGGGAAGCCGGGACGTGGGGGGCTGTCAGGGTGCCAGCGATGCTGCAGCGCGTCCAGCTGGCTTGGTTACATGTGGAAGGGGCTTCAGCCCCGACGCACAGGTGACCGGAGCGTCGGGGCTGAAGCCCCTCCCACATGCTGACCAACGATGGTTTCGACAGTTTCAAAGGCAACTAGCCAACGGGAATTTCCACCTTCCTGCAGCGCAGCAAACCCCCGTCCCATCTGGCATAGTGGCCGCCCCGCCACTGGACGCCGCGCCTGCCCGCATGTCGAAGAAAAAGACCTCGTACCCCAAGCAGGACATCCGCATCCTGTTGCTGGAAGGCGTCAGCCAGACCGCCATCGATACCTTCAAAGCCGCGGGTTATTCGCAGATCGAGGTGCATGCGAAATCGTTGCCCGAAGACGAGCTGAAACTGCGCATCGCCGACGCCCATATCGTGGGCATTCGTTCGCGCACGCAGTTGACGGATGAGGTGCTCAGCCATGCGCGCCGGCTGATGGCCATCGGCTGCTTCTGCATTGGCACCAACCAGGTGGACGTGGACGCGGCGGAACTGGCCGGCATCCCGGTGTTCAACGCACCCTATTCCAATACCCGCAGCGTGGCCGAACTGGTCATCGCCGAAGCCATCATGCTGATGCGCGGCATTCCGCAGAAGAGCGCCGAATGCCACCGCGGCGGCTGGTCGAAATCGGCGGCTGGCAGCCACGAAGCGCGCGGCAAGACGCTGGGCATCATCGGCTACGGCCACATCGGCACCCAGGTGGGCGTGCTGGCTGAAGCGATTGGCATGCACGTGGTCTTCCACGACATCGAAACCAAGCTATCCCTAGGCAACGCCCGCGCATCGCTGAGCCTGGACGACCTGCTGGAACGCTCGGACGTGGTGACCCTGCACGTGCCAGAGACGGCGGCGACCAAGGACATGTTCGGCGCGGCGCAGATCGCGAAGATGAAGCGCGGCGCACACCTGATCAATGCCTCGCGCGGCACCGTAGTCGACATCGATGCATTGAGCGCGGCGCTGGAATCAGGCCAGGTCGGTGGCGCGGCGGTGGACGTGTTCCCCATCGAGCCCAAGGGCAACGACGATGCCTTCGTCTCGCCGCTGGCGGGCAAGGACAACGTGATCCTGACCCCGCACGTGGGCGGCAGCACGCTGGAAGCGCAGGACAACATCGGCATCGAAGTGGCGGCCAAGCTGGTGCGCTACAGCGATAACGGGTCCACGCTGTCGGCGGTCAATTTCCCGGAAGTCACCTTGCCGGAACATGCCGCCAGCCATCGCCTGCTGCATATCCACCGCAACGTGCCCGGCGTGCTGTCGCAGATCAACGAGATCTTCGGCAAGCACGGCATCAACATCGACGGCCAGTTCCTGCGCACGGACGCCAAGGTCGGCTATGTGGTGATCGACGTGTCGGCCACGGACCTGCAGGCGGTGGACCTGAAGGAAGCGCTGATGGCGATCCCCGGCACCCTGCGCACCCGCGTCCTGTATTGATCGGATAGTTGTAGGAGCGCCCCATGGGCGCGAGCTTTTCATGCATGATCGCCGAAACAGCGAAGAGCTCGCGCCCATGGGGCGCTCCTACCGTTTCGCCAACCATTTGCGGGCCATGCGGCTCATGGATTCATCGGCATCCTGCGCCACGTCGCTGATCAGGCGCCATGCGAGATCATGCGATTCCTCGCTGACCACGTAGTTTTCGTCCGGACCCGAACGCACCACGTAGCGCACGTCGTAATGCCAGTGGCCCGGCACGTCCTTCCGCTGGGGAATCCAGTGCCGGTCCAGGTCGAAGATGGAGTCACCTTCGACGTTGAGGTCCGGTAATCCGGATTCTTCCTGTGCTTCCTTCAACGCCACGTTCGCCATGTCGCGGTCGCCATCGGCATGCCCGCCCAGCTGCAGCCAACGCCCCAGTTTGCGGTGGTGGGTCATCAGGATGCGCTGGCCGTCGGCGCTGACCAGCCAGACACCCGCTGTGAAATGGCCGTCCAGGCGTTCGCGCAGGAACGGGTCCTGCCGGTCTTGCAGCAGTTCTGCGAAAGCCTGCACGGTCGCCGCCTCCTGTGGCCAGCGGCGCTCGTACTCCTGTAATTGCGCGGCAAGCGAAGGGACGGGCGGTATCGGTTGCGACATGCTGCACTGCGTCTGGTTGCCTGTTCAGGCTCACATTATCGCTTGGTGGAGGTTCGCGGCGCTTGTGCGACCAAAGTGTGACGGGTAAGGTTCGGCAAACCCGTTTTGGCCCTTGCTGGCCGGATACGGCCCGAAAATCACGGTTCTGGGGAACACTGAATGTCATCTTGGCGTGTCAAACCGCTCGATCAAATCCTTGCCACCGCCGAGAAGAAGTCGCTGAAGCGACAGCTCGGTGCCTTCCAGCTCACCATGCTAGGCATCGGCGCCATCATCGGCACCGGTATCTTCGTACTCACCGCAGAAGCCGGGCAGAAAGCCGGTCCCGCGATGATGGTGGCCTTCGTCATCGCCGCCGTGGTCTGCGGCCTGGCCGCGCTGGCCTATTCCGAACTGGCCGCGATGGTGCCGGTCTCCGGTTCCGCCTATACCTACACCTACGCGGTGATGGGCGAAGCGCTGGCCTGGACCGTGGGCTGGGCGCTGGTGCTGGAATATGCCGTGGCCGCAGGTGCAGTCTCCGTGGGCTGGTCTGGCTACATGAATGGCCTGCTCAAGAACAGTGATCTGTTCGGGCTGTTGCAGCCTGGCGCACTCGCGCTTCCCGAAGCACTCCGCACCGGCCCGATGGATGGCGGCAGCTTCAACCTGCTTGCCTTCCTGATCGCCTTGCTGGTGACCGTGCTGCTGGTACTGGGCACCTCCAAGTCGGCCAAGGTCAATGCCGTGCTGGTGATGGTCAAGGTGGCGGCACTCACAGCCTTCATCGTGGTCGCACTGCCGGGCGCGCAGAGCGAGAACTTCACCCCGTTCTTCCCCACCGGCTGGGGTAGCCCGCTGGGTGGCGTAGGCGTGCTGGGCGCCGCGGCCTCCATCTTCTTCGCGTACGTGGGCTTCGATGCGGTCTCCACGGCAGCGGAAGAAACCAAGAACCCCAACCGCAACATCCCGATTGGCCTGATCGCCTCGCTGGCGGTGTGCACGATCTTCTACCTGCTGGTGGGCTACGGCGCGGTGGGATCAGTGGGTTCACAGCCGGTCCTCGGCGCCGACGGCCTCGCGCTGCATCCCGGCAGCGCGGAACTGGCGGCTGCCTGCAAGGGCAACGAGGCACTGGTCTGCAGCAAGGAACCGCTGGCGCATGTGCTGCGCCTGATGGGCTTCGAGCACATGGGCAACCTGATTGGTCTGGCCGCCGCCATCGCCCTGCCATCGGTCATCCTGATGATGATCTACGGCCAGACCCGCATCTTCTTCACCATGTCGCGTGACGGCCTGTTGCCGGAAGCCCTGTCGAAAGTGCATCCGCGCTTCCACACCCCGCACGTGATCACCCTGATCACCGGCGTCTTCGTGGCCGCGTTCGCAGCGCTGTTCCCGGTGGGCGTGCTGGCCGACATCTCCAATTCGGGCACCTTGTTCGCCTTCATGATGGTGGCTATCGGCGTACTGGTCTTGCGCAAGACCCAGCCTGATCGACATCGCCCGTTCCGCACCCCGATGGTATGGCTCGTTTGCCCGCTGGCGATTGCGGGCTGCATCCTGCTGTTCCTGAACCTGTCGATGTACACGATCGGCCTGTTCTTCGGTTG
Organism: uncultured Lysobacteraceae bacterium; assembly: GCA_937897645.1. Taxonomy (GTDB): domain Bacteria; phylum Pseudomonadota; class Gammaproteobacteria; order Xanthomonadales; family Xanthomonadaceae; genus Pseudoxanthomonas_A. The sequence goes on along the minus strand of CALCNV010000101.1, from coordinate 26,590 downwards.
GGCCTTCATCGGCTTCCTGGTCTACGCGTTGTACGGCTATCGCAAGAGCGAGCTGGCTCCAGGCAGCGTCGCGCACAAGGCTGCGGCCGACGCCAAGCTGGAAGCGGAACCCTCGTTCCACGAAGGTCCGCAAGCCTGAGGCCTGTTGGCTGCATGAACTGGAAAACGGCGCGGAAATCCGCGCCGTTTTTTTTGGGGACGGGAAGCGGGAATCAGTACGGCCCCGGTTCTTGGTTCTTGGTCAAGATCAAGATCAAAAGCACCCCTCCTCAATCCTCCCCTGCTGCGCAAGGGAGGAGGCAAAACCAAGCACCTTTACTTCTCTCTTCTCACTCCTCCCGCCTACCCATTCTTCACCCGGATTCCGTAAACTCGCCGCATGAGCGCACTGCCCTACAACCCCAATCGCCTGGATGAACTGGCGCACACCATCATCAGCAACGTGCGCGAGCTGTCGCAGGCGGGCTGGACACCGGCGACCAGCAGCAACTTCTCGTGCCGGCTGGATGAACGCCACGCCGCCATCACCGTCTCCGGACGCGATAAAGGCAAGCTCACCACCGACGACATCATGGTGGTCGATTTCGATGGCCACGGCGTCGCTACCCAGCATCGCCCGTCTGCCGAAACCCTGCTGCACACCCAGCTCTACCGCCGCTTTCCCGATGTCGGCTGCGTACTGCACACCCATTCGCCCGTGCAGACCATCGCCTCGCGCCTGTATGCCGGTGCCGGGCACATCCGCCTGGAAGGTTACGAACTGCTGAAAGCCTTCCACGGCAACAGCACGCATGAAGCCGCCATCGACGTGCCCGTGTTCGCCAATACGCAGGACATGAACATCCTGGCCGCGCAGGTGGATGCCCTGCTCGACCAACAGACCTTGTGGGGTTACCTGATCGACGGCCACGGCCTGTACGCCTGGGGCCGCGACATGGCCGAAGCGCGCCGCCACCTGGAAGCCTTCGAGTTCCTGTTCAATTGCCAGCTTGAATTACGCAAGCTAGGCTGCCACTAGATAGGTAGGAGCGGCCCATGGCCGCGAGCTTTTTTTCGTCGAAGGCATAAAGCGAGAGCTCGCGGCCATGGGCCGCTCCTACATCAACTGCCCACCGCTACCGAGCCCCCGCCATGAGCCGCCTGCGCATCTTCAACGAGAATGATCCGGTCACCCCGGAATTCGCCAGCTTCGATCCGGATTTCATCGCCACCGAACTGCACAAGATCGGCGTGACGTTCGAGCGCTGGAAGGCCTCCCATCCGCTTGCGCCCGGCGCCTCGCCTGAGCAGGTGATGGCGGCTTACAAGACCGACATCGACCGGCTGGTAAACGAGCGCGGCTTCAAGACCGTGGATGTAGTCAGCATTGCGCCCGACCACCCGCAGCGCGAAGCGATGCGTGCCAAGTTCCTGGACGAGCACTACCACAAGGAAGATGAAGTCCGTTTCTTCGTCGCCGGCTCCGGCCTGTTCACCCTGCACGTCGGCAACAAGGTGTACGAGATCGAATGCGTGCAGGATGACCTGATCGCCGTGCCGGACAGCACCCTGCACTGGTTCGACATGGGTGACGAACCCAGCTTCATCGCCATCCGCTTCTTCACCGAACCGGATGGCTGGGTCGGCCATTTCACCGGCGAGCAGATCGCAGCGAAATTCCCGCGCTACTTACCGGAAAAGAAACACTGACCATGCCGCGCGCCATCCTGACCGACATCGAAGGCACCACCAGCAGCATTTCCTTCGTCAAGGACGTGTTGTTCCCGTATGCGCGGCGCGCCCTGCCCGGCTTCGTCGCCGAACACCACGACAACCCCGACGTACGTCGCTGGCTGGACGTGGTGGCCACCGAACACGGCAGCATCTGCGACGACGCGGTCATCGTGGAAACGCTGCAGGGCTGGATCGACCAGGATCGCAAGCACACCGCACTGAAAGCCTTGCAGGGAATGATCTGGCAGGCCGGCTATGAAGATGCGGATTTCACCGCACATATCTACCCGGATGCCGCGCCTGCATTGCGCGAGTGGCATGCCTCCGGTTTTCCGCTGTACGTGTACTCGTCCGGATCAGTGCCAGCGCAGAAGTTGTTCTTTGGCCACAGCGATGCCGGCGACCTGACGCCGCTGATCTCGGGCTGGTTCGACACTGAAGTCGGCGGCAAGCGCGAAGCGGCGAGCTATGCGCGCATTGCCGCGGACATCGGCCTGCCGCCTGCCGACCTGGTGTTCCTGTCCGATGTAGTGGAAGAACTGGATGCCGCACGCGATACGGGCCTGCAGACGGTGCTGGTGGATCGACTGGAAGATTATCCGCAGCCGCGCGAAGGCGATGCCGCACATGGCCATATGCGCGTGACCAGCTTTGCTGATGTCATCTTGGCTGACTGATCGGATAGCAGCCGCATGACCCCTGCGCGATCGGCGACGCTGAGCGGCCTGCTGGCGATCCTGCTGTGGTCCTCATTGGCCCTGCTGACCACGGCCACGGATGGCCTGCCGCCCTTCCAGGTACTGGCCCTTGGCTTCGGCTTCGCTGCCGCGTTCGGCTTCATCCGCACGGCACTGCGAGGCAACGCGGGCTGGAAGGAATTGCGCCAGCCTGCGTCGGCACTGGTACTCACCGCCACCGCACTGTTTGGCTACCACGCGCTGTACTTCATTGCGCTCAAGCGCGCGCCGGCCGTGGAAGCCAACCTGCTCAACTACCTGTGGCCTTTGCTGATTGTGCTGTTTGCAGGTTTCCTGCCCGGCGTGCGCGTGCATCGTGGCCAATGGATCGGCACCTTGCTCGGGCTGGTAGCCGCCGTAATCCTGGTCACCCACGGCACGGGCATCGAGATCAAGCGCGAGTACATGGCCGGCTATCTTGCGGCGTTGTGCGCGGCCGTGATCTGGGCCACGTACTCGGTGCTCAACCGGCGGCATGCCTCAGTTCCCAGCGCCGCCATTACCGTGGCCTGTGCGCTGGTCGCCTTGCTTGGCGCACTCACGCACGTTGCGTTCGAACAAAGCGTGATGCCGAGCGCGACCCAATGGACAGTATTGGTGCTGATGGGACTAGGCCCGGTAGGCGCGGCGTTCCTGCTATGGGACCACGGCACCAAGCACGGCGACATCGCCCTGCTCGGCAGCCTGTCCTACCTGGCACCACTGTTGTCCACGCTGCTGCTGGTAGTGGCAGGGCGTGCGGAACCACATGCGTCGCAGGCCGTGGCGATTGCCCTGCTCCTGCTGGGCGCATGGCTGAGCGTCAGGGCGCCCAAGACCGCTGGGTGATCCACGCTGTCACGATCACATCAGGCGTGGATTTTCTCGCCTTTCGCCAGCATTGCCACGAATTTCTCCGCGCGCGCGATGCGCGTTTCCGGTTTTTTCGCGGTCTGCACGCGCCAGCAGAATGAATAACGGTTGGTTTTGTCCAAGGTGTCGAAGAACGCCTTGGCCTTGCGGTTCTTCGCCAGCGCCGCTGCCAGCTCCATGGGAACCTCCATGCTGCCGGAGCCGTGGTAAGCCGCGTCCCAGCGCCCATCCGCTTTCGCAGCCCCTACCTCGCGCAGGCCTGCGGTTGCCATGCGTCCGGCCACCGTCAAGCGCTCGACATGGCCGATATTGATCTTCGACCACAGGCTGCGCGGACGTCGCGGAGTGAAGCGTTGCAGGAAGAATTGCGCATCGAATCCCTTCTTCTGCCCATCGATCCAGCCATGGCACAGGGCCACGTCCAGCGCCTGCGCGTAGTTGACCGATGGAATGCCGGAATCCTTTTTCGCGATCTTCAACCACAGGCCCTTGCTTGCGGAATGTTCCGACAGCCACTGCTCCCATTCCTTCTCATCAAGGAAATGCTCAATGGGCAGATCATCAGGCACAGGCATGCTTATTCCTTCACGGCTTCCAGACGGTACTGCGTGCGTGCCGTCTGCTCCCCATGCCAGCGATCCTGTGTACGCACGTCGATCGCGTGCTCACCCACCGCGAGGTCGGTAGGCAAGGCGCCACGCCACAAATGCAGTGACGGGGTCGCTTCGGGTGAACGATCGAAACCGCGCAACGCATCGGCGAGGTCATCGGCGACGTTCTCCACCAGCAGGCGTGGATCAGGTTGGATCACGAACTTCATCGGCTTCCATTCACCACCGTCCACGCGGTATTCCACGCGTGTGTCGGCTTCGCCCATGAAGACATTCGCGAACACGCCCCAGCCAGGATAAGCCCCCTGCCGCAGCACGCGCGGTGCATGCACCGCGAGCGCGGTGTCGGCGTCACGCGCAGGATGCCAGGCCAGTGCATAGCCGCCTCCGGCGCGCACCGACAGGCTGGCGTAACCGTTGGGCGTGCCATCGCCCATGGTGGCGTCGGGGATGCCTTGCGCGTCCTTCACGCCCGACCAGTAAGCGCCGCAAGCGGCACCCACGTTGTATTCGTGCAAGGGCGTAGCGCCATGCCAGTCGTTTTCGACGCCATGACGCACATGGCGCTGCGTGTGGTCGTGCCCACTGAGCAACAGCACATGCGGAAAATCCTTGAGCAGCGCGAACAAGCGTGCGCGATCCGCGTGACGGAAGGTAGGTGACTCCGGCTTGGTATCGAACAGGGGAATATGCACGGCCAGCACCAGCAGGCGATCCCTGGGCACGGTCGGCAGGTAGGCCTCGAGGAATGCAAACTGATCCTCGCGGAAGCCGCCGATGTAGGCAGGCTTCTGTCCTGGCTGGTAGATCACGTCATCCAGGCCGACGAAGACCGCGCGTGCTTCTTCCCATGCAAAGGTGTCCGGACCGAAGGTGTTGCGATAGGTCAGCAGTGAATCCTCGTCACTCGCTGCATCGAAATCGATATCGTGGTTGCCTGACACGTGCAGCCACGGAATCTGCAAGGCGCGCGTGACCTGGTTCATGGCCGGATACAGCGACAGGTCATCGTTGACCACATCGCCCAGCGTAAGCCCGAGACGCGCAGCGTGCTTGCCAGCCAATGGCGTGACGATGTCGTCGCGGTAATAGCCGACATCGGTCATGTTCTTGGTCTGCGTATCCGCGAACAGCAGGACTTCGAGTGCTTCATCGTCCGCGGCCGAAGACGCCTGCCGCTGCAAGCCGAAATCCCGGCAGGTCGCAGGACTGGTCTTGATGCCGCCGAATTTCAGTACAGGACCCGGCGAGATGCGCACATTGAGCCAGGAATCAGGCAGCCCGTTCATGCGTTGCGGCAGGTCATACCCGGCAGGCTTGATGACAAAAATGGTACGGCCATCAACGTAAGGCAAGCGATACGCACCATCCGCATCCGTGACTGCAAGCTTCACTCCATCCGATACTTTGATGCCGGGCAAAGGTTTTTCACCTGCATCCAATTGCCCATTGCCATTGCCGTCTTCCCACACCACTCCCTGCTCGCAAGGACCGGATCTGGCCATGGCAGGCAGGCTACCCAAAGACAGTACGAGTGCAGCTACGGCAAGGCGCATGGCAGGCCCAAATCAAAACCAGCCCTGATTATCGCGCACCCGGCTTCGGTAGGAGCGCCCCATGGGCGCGAGCCTTTGATTTTCTTGCATAACACCTGGAGAGCTCGCGCCCATGGGGCGCTCCTACCGGTGTACGGTCACCGATGGCGCTGCTGCAACACCGCCACGGCATCCTGCAAGGACAGTCCACGCGCGCGCAGCAGCACGGTCAGGTGGAACAACAGGTCGGCGCTTTCCCCGAGCAGCGCACTGTCGTCCTGCACCACGGCGGCCAGGGCGGTTTCCACACCCTCTTCGCCCACTTTCTGGGCAATGCGACGGATGCCTTCGTCGAACAGCCTGGTGGTATAGCTGCCTGCTGGACGATCCAATCCGCGCTGCTTCACCAGACCATCAAGGTCGACGAGGAAACTGGTCGGCGCTTCCGGAAAGCAGCTGTCACGCTGCAAGTGGCAAGTCGGACCGTATGGACGTGCGAGTACCAGCAAGGTGTCGTTGTCACAGTCGGTCTGGATCGACACCAGTTCCAACACATGCCCGGAGCTTTCGCCCTTTTTCCACAAACGCTGCTTGCTGCGGCTGTAGAAGGTCACGAAGCCGCTTTCACGCGTGGCCACGAGCGCTTCATTATTCATGTAACCGAGCATCAGAACGCGCAGGTTGCTGGCATCCTGCACGATCACCGGCAGCATGCCGTCACCCTTGGCCCAGTCCAGGCCTTGCAGTTCATCCGACATCACGCACCTCGATGGAGTGTTCACGCAAATAGCGCTTCAGTGCAGATATTTCGATCTTGCCACTGTGGAATACGCTGGCAGCCAGTGCGCCATCCACGTCGGCCTTGTGGAACACTTCGGCGAAATGCTCCGGCTCGCCCGCCCCACCCGAGGCCACCAGCGGCACGTTGCACAGGACGCGTGCGGCCTGCAGTTGTTCCAGGTCGTAGCCACGACGCACGCCATCGCTGTCCATGCAGTTCAACACGATTTCACCTGCACCGCGTCGTTGCGCTTCCACGATCCAGTCCAGGGCACGCGTCGCCAGGGAGCGGGTCTTGGCGGGATCACCGGTGTTGCTGCGCACGCGCCACTGCCCATCCGCCTCGCGCACGGAATCCACGCCGACGACCACGCACTGCACGCCAAACGCATCGGCTAGCTCGGAAATAAGCGCAGGTCGCTCCAGCGCAGGGCTGTTGATGGAAATCTTGTCTGCCCCTGCGTGCAGAACGGACCGCGCAGTTTCCACGTCACGTATGCCGCCAGCGACGCAAAAGGGAATATCCAGCAGCGACGACACGCGACGCACCCAGTCATGGTCCACCGAACGCCCTTCCGGACTGGCGCCGATGTCGTAGAACACCAGCTCGTCAGCGCCCGCATCACGATAACGCAAGGCAAGATCGACGATGTCGCCCATGTCGATGTGGTCGCGGAAACGCACGCCCTTGACCACGCGGCCATCGCGCACGTCCAGGCAGGGAATGATGCGCCGGCTCAACATGCCAAGGCTTCGGTGAGGTCGAGTCGACCTTCCAGCAGCGCACGTCCCAGCACGATGCCGGCACAGCCCTGCGACTTTGCATTGGCTACGTCGGCAAGCTCGCGCACGCCGCCGGACGCCTGCACCTGCAACGCCGGTGCAATGGACTGCAGGTGTGCGTACAGATCACTGTTCGGGCCGGAGAGCATGCCATCGCGCGCGATGTCAGTGCTCAGCAAGTGTTTGAGCCCGTTTTCCGCAAAGCGCACGGCCATCTGGTCAAGCGTGGCGGCAGCCGTTTCCGTCCATCCGTGTACCGGCAGGCGCCACGTTCCGCCATCGTCCTGGCGTGCATCCAGTGCCACCGTGATGCGCTCGGCACCGAACTCGGAAATCCAGTCGATCACGCTGTCCGCTTCACGCACGGCCAGCGAACCGATCACCACGCGCTCCGCTCCCGCTTCTAGGATTCTCGCGACATCATCGCGTGAGCGGACGCCGCCACCCGTTTGCACTTTCAACCGGGTCGTTGCACCAATGCTCCGCAACAACGGCGCCAAGGTATAGCCACCTTCACGCGCTGCATCCAGATCCACCAGGTGCAGCCACTCCGCACCCTGCGCGGCATAGGCCTGCACGGCGGACAGCGGATCCGCCGGATACCGCGTCTCGCGCGCGTAGTCACCCTGCGCCAGACGCACCACGCGCCCTTCGCGCACATCGATGGCCGGATAGACGGTGAAAGCGCTCATTGCAAGCCCTGTTCGAGGAAATTCTGCAGCAGGCGTGATCCTACTGACGCGGATCGCTCCGGGTGGAACTGTGCACCCGCCACGCGACCGCGCTGCACGACGGCTGAGAATTCCACGCCATGCTCGCTGGACAGCACGCAATCCGCCGTGACCGGTGCGGCATAGCTGTGCACGAAATAGGCATGCTCGCCCGCTTCAATGTCCTGCGTGAGCGAAGTGTGGCGCTGGGGCTGCAAGGTGTTCCAACCCATGTGCGGCACACGGATTCCGGGGCTAGAGGGGAGCTTGGTCACACGACCGGGCAGCAGGCCGAGACACTCCACATCACCCTCCTCCGAACTTTCATACAGCAACTGCATGCCCACGCAGACACCCAGAAGCGGCGCTTCCAGCGTGCGCAGCGCTTCCACAAGACCCAGTTCGCGCAACCGACCCATGACCATGCCCGCAGTGCTGACGCCGGGCAGGATCACGCGCTCCGCTTCGCGGATGACACGTGCATCGCCGGTCAAGGTGGCCTGCACGCCAAGCCGCTCAAGCGCAAAACGCACCGAGCCGATATTGGCCCCACCTGCGTCGACCAGCGCTACTCGCATCAGAGCGCACCCTTGGTACTGGGAAGCTCCGCACCTTCACGCTTGATCGACTGGCGCAAGGCGCGGGCAAAAGACTTGAAGCAGGCCTCGACCTTGTGGTGGTCGTTCTCACCCTGCACCTGCAGGTTGAGGTTCAAGCCGGAGGCATCGCAGACCGAACGGAAGAAATGAGGTACCAGTTCCGTCGGCAAGTCACCGACACGCTCGCGCTTGAATTCACCGGAAAACACGAAGTACGGTCGCCCGCTGAAATCCAGCGCAGCGCTTGCAAGGGTTTCGTCCATAGGCAAGGTGAACCCGTAGCGGCCGATGCCGCGCTTGTCGCCCAGCGCTTCCTTCAGTGCCTGGCCCAGCGCGAGGCCGGTGTCTTCGACGGTGTGGTGTTCGTCGATGTCCAGGTCACCCTGCGTCTTGATGGCGAGGGAGAAACCGCCATGCTTTCCGATCTGCTCCAGCATGTGATCGAAGAATGGCAACCCGGTGTCGATGCGCGGCTCGGCGATGCGGTCCAGGTCGACTTCCACCCGGATGCGGGTTTCCTTGGTATTCCTCTGCACGACGGCGCGACGCGGCGCATCCGCAAGCTCGTGGGCAATTCCATTCCAATCCCACTCGCCACCAAATTGTTCGGTGCGCAACTGGAAACCACGGATGCGCAGGTTCTCGGCGAAAGTGATGTCGGTGATGCGATCCCCGACCATGGCCGAACGGATCCAATCGATAGTCCGGTCCTGCAGATAGGGCAACATGAGGCCGATGCCCGGCTTGCGCGTCGGCGCGTTGTCCTGCGGCCAGCTGCAATCGATCAACACGTCGCGGAACACGATGCCCTGGCTTTCGAAGATCTGCAGCATCAGGTTGTTGGGACCATCGAAGGATTCACGCGGATAGCTTTCGCTGCCCAGCCCGTCCTGGTTGGTGACGATGACAAACTGGTAGCCGGCATCGCGCAGTTTCAACAGCGCGGGCACCACGTCCTTGACGAAGCGGATCTTTTCGTAGGCATCGATCTGGAAGTCTGCCGGCTCTGTGATGAGCGTGCCGTCACGGTCGATGAAGAGGATGGGGGTCATGGCGATTCACCCGTGATGCAAAGAGCAAATCCCCCCTGCCCCCCTTTTTCAAAGGGGGGGAACGGCCCGGCCATTCTTTTGGTCGATTGTTTCCAGTCAGCCCGAAAATTGCTTTCAGGAGAAGGGAAGCAAGTGCCCGTATCAATGGCCTCGACTTGCCTCCCCCTTTGCAAAAGGGGGATTGAGGGGGATTTGCTCTTGCTTGTAATGTCGATCAGCATCATGCCTCCACCTCATTTCCCTGCAACGCCGAAATCACCCGATCATTCTGCTCAGGCGATCCAACCGTGATACGCAACGCATCACCCAACTGCGGCGCCGCACGCTGGTCGCGCACGACCACGCCTGCAGCCAGCAATCCGCGGAATGCACGTTCTGCATCCCGGAATCGCACCAGCAGGTAATTGCCTTGGGATGCATATACGCGCAGAACCTGTGGCATTGAGGCTAATGCAACATGCAGGCGCGTACGCTCGGATTTGACGAGCGCCACGCGGTTTTCAGTTTCTGTACGTGCCGCTGGCGACAGTCCAGCCAGCGCCAACTCGGCACAAGGCGTCGGCACCGGGTAAGGGGCCTGGCAGCGCCGCAATATCTCGATCAAGGCGGGATCGGCGATCACCACGCCGATACGTGCGGCCGCCAGCGCGTGCGCCTTCGACAGCGTGCGAAGTACCGCGATGTTTGGCTGGCTTGTCAGCAAGGTTGTCGCGGAAGGAGTATCGGAGAACTCGCCATACGCTTCATCCACCACCACCAGTGATCGCCCCTGCAACCTGGCTGCCAATTGCTCGATCGCGTCCAACGGAATAGCTGATCCCGAGGGGTTTGACGGCGAGCAAATGAACACGATCTTCGCGTCGCCTTCTATCGCAGTGCGGGCAACAGCACCCAGATCGGGAGCGAACCCATCCACGCCATCCTGCAACGCCACCTCGATGACCGGTGCGTTCTGCAGGCGTGCGCATACGGCGTACATGCCGAACACCGGCGGCGTAATGACCACGGCATCCTTGCCGGGATTGCACAGTGCACGCACCAGCAGATCGATGGCTTCGTCGCTGCCGCGCCCGATCAACAATTGATCCTCGTCGCAGGAATACAGCCCGGCCAACGCCTTGCGCAGCGCCGCTGGCTGCGGATCCGGATAACGACGGCTGGTGGCCTTGCTGTCCGCAGGATTGGCCCATGCCGATTCGTTGGCGTTCAGCCAGACCTCGCCTTGCAGGGCTTCGGTACGCGCGGACTTGTAGCCACCGAAGTCGCGCAGATCTTCGCGCACCAGTTCCAGCACGCTGCTCATGCCGACACCGCCTGCATGCGCAGCACGACCGCATGCGCATGGGCAGCCAGTCCTTCGGCGCGCGCCAAGGTGACGGCGCAATCACCGATGGCAGCGATGCCTTGCCGGTTTGCCGACTGCACGCTGACGGTATTCTGGAAACTGGCCACGCTGACGCCACTGTAGGCGGCGGCGGTACCGCTGGTGGGCAGCACATGGTTGGTGCCACTGCAATAATCGCCCAAGGCTTCAGGGGTGTAATCGCCCAGGAACACCGAACCCGCCACTTCCACCTTGTCCAACCAGTCGCGCGGCTCGCGCAAGGCAAGGATCAAGTGCTCGGGTGCATAGTCGTTGCTGATGGCGAAGGCCTGATCCAGCGAGTCCACCTGGATCAGGCGGGATGCGGACAGTGCGGAGCGGGCGATGTCTGCACGCGGCAAGGCAGCCAGTTGCACTTCAATCTGCGCTTCCACCGCTTCCAGAAAACCTGCGTCATCGCAGATCAGCAACACCTGCGAATCCGGCCCATGCTCCGCCTGTGACAACAGGTCCGCCGCGACGAACGCGGGATTGGCGCCGGCATCGGCTATCACCAGCACTTCCGAGGGGCCGGCCGGCATGTCGATGGCGACTGCGCCACTGCGTGCGACCTGCTGCTTGGCCTCGGTCACGTAGCTGTTGCCAGGCCCGAAGATCTTGTCGCACTTGCCGATGGATTCCGTGCCGAGGGCCATGGCGGCAATGGCTTGCGCGCCGCCCAGCTTGAGTACACGCGACACCCCGGTGAGTCGCGCCGCGACCAGCACCGCCGGATCAGCACTGCCATCGGTGCGTGGCGGCGTGCACAGCACTACTTCCCTGCATCCGGCCAGGCTCGAAGGCACGCCGAGCATCAGTGCGGTGGACGGAAGCGGCGCGCTGCCGGCAGGCACGTACAGGCCCACCCGTCGTATGGGCCGAACCACTCGTTCGCAGATGACACCGGGGGCGGTTTCAACGGCGTAAGGCTGGGCCATGCCGGCACGGTGGAACGCCTCGATGCGTCGTGCCGCGTCCTGCATTGCGGATTTGAGTCCAGGCGCGACTGCTGCTTCCGCGGCTGCGAATTCCTGATCGGACGCTTCGAAGGAATCAAGCGCCACTTTGTCGAAGCGCAAGGTGAGGTCGCGCAATGCCGCGTCGCCGTTCGCGCGCACTTGGTCAATCAACGCCGCGACCGCATCACGGGTGGCATCGGCCACCTGCTGCACAGGCCGCAGCAAGGCGGCGCGGCGCTGACCTTCATCCAGTACAGACCAGTGCAACCGGTTCATGCCAGCGACCTCTCCACCGCGAGCACCATCAAGCCCTGTGCACCGGCACGCTCCAGCTCTTCCAGACGCTGCCAGGTCACCAGGCCGTGGCACATGGCCTGCAAGCTCACGGGGCCTTCGGTGTTTGCCGTGAGATACGTCGGCGCATCGGCATCCGGCAGCAAGTGCAGCAGTGCAGGCAGCGTGGATCGTTCGGCACGGAACATGAGCAGCTTGCTGTCCTTGAGCTTGAGCACGCCGTCCATCCTGCGCAGCAGCATGGCAGCAAGATCGGTGCGCTGGTCGTCGTACTCGCGTACCGAGCCCGCCAGCACCGCTTCGCTTTCCAGCAAGGTCTCCACAGGCTTCAACTGGTTGGCCAACAGGGTCGCGCCGCTGGAGACCAGGTCGCAGATCAGGTCGGCGGTGCCCAACTTGGGGGCGATCTCGACCGAACCCGACAATTCGACCACGCTGGCACTGACGCCCTGCGCTTCAAGCCACTCGGCCAGGATGGCGGGATAGCTGGTAGCGATGCGCGTGCCCTGCAATTGCGCTGCCCCACTCCACTCCCATGTCTCGGGAATGGCCAGCATCAGGCGGCATGCACCGAAACCTAGCGCGCGCATTTCCCGGTACGCCGGCGGCAGCCCGATGCGGGCACGGGCAGCGGCCTGTTCGTTCAACTCATTGCGACCCACCACGCCGAAGTCGCAGACACCGTCGGCGATCAGCCCGGGAATGTCGTCGTCGCGCACCAGCAGCAGATCAACCGGAAGCGATTCGCCGTAGCAGAACAGCTTGTCGCGGCTTTCCCGCCAGCTCAGGCCACAGGCGGACAGCAAGGCACGCGCAGGCTCGGCCAGGCGTCCGCTTTTCTGGATGGCGATGCGCAAACGGTCGCGCGTCGCGGGTGCGACTGCAGGGCTCATGTTCGGTGGACTCAGTGGGATGGAACGGAGGAGCGCGCGGGCTGGCGACGCATGGCCACCGAGTACCCACCTGCGCCACTTTCCAGCGTGCGCGCCACGCGACCGATGGTGGTCACGCTGACCTGGGTCAGGTCGTGGATTTCACGGTACGGGACGCCCTTCAGCAGCAGCGGCACGACCCGCCAACGATCGGACATTGCCTCCAGCTCGGCCGGCGTGCACAGGTCCTGCAGGAAGGCGCGTACGTCCTCCGGCCGGCTCAACGCCGCCAGTGCGCGCGAAAGCGCCTGCAGCGACAGTGAAGTGGATTGCTTATCGATGGCCGGGCGGCGCTTCATGGGGAAAACCTGTCGTATCAATGTACTAGTGCGTTAATACATTATCGAAACAAGGCACTCCCCGTCAACCCCCGCATGGATGGCGTGGCTGGTATCGCGCTGGTCCTGCGTTTGCTACAGCATGGACACGGGTGGAAATCACGGCGGCCTAACAGCCGGCGCCACCCACGAGCGTAGACTCGGCCATGGGCATCGGCGCGATCCGCCGGCTCCTGGCGCACATCCAAGGGGAAGGGATGAAGTGGTTTGAACTGGGGTTCCTGTACTGCTTGCTGGCCATGCTGTGCGTGGCGACTGCACCTGTCCGTGCCCAGCCACCTCTACAGCTCACGGCGGCCTCGTCGGAACACACCCTGGCGACGCATACCCGCTACTACCACGACCCTGCCGGCAAGGACGACCTCGCCAGTGCGCGCCAAGGCCTGGCAAGCGGCAAGTTCCAGGCCTTGCCGGACGGCAATACCTCGTTCGGTTTCCAGGACGGCGCCTACTGGTTCCATGTGGACCTGTTGAACACGTCCAGCCCGGACCACAAATGGTTGCTGGTCCAGGAATATGCGCTCAGTGACCGCATCGACGTGTATGCCATCTATTCGGATGGCCGTGTCGTCCACCACGCCGGCGGCGACCACCTGCCCTTTGACCAGCGCAACATCCGCTACCGCCACCCCAACTTCTGGCTGGACCTGCCGCAAGGCGAGCCTGTCAGCGTGCTGGTGCGCGTGCAAAGCGAAAGCTCGATGCAGGTGCCACTGAAACTCTATTCGCCACTGGCTTTCATCGAACAATCGCGTGATTCGCAATTCGCCATCGGCCTGTACTACGGCATCCTGCTGGCCTTGTTCATCTACAACCTGGTGATGTGGCTGACCCTGCGCGATGCCAGCTATTTCTGGTACCTGTTCCACATCACCGCCTTCGGCCTGGTGCTGTTCACGCTGAACGGGCTTGGATTCGAATACCTGTGGCCCGACTCGGTCTGGCTGGCCGACCATGCGGTGCCACTGTCGATATGCCTGGCACTGATAGGCATGCAGCAGTTCGCGCGCGTGTTCCTGGAGCTGCGACAGCGCTGGCCGCTGGGCGACAAGGTCGCACTGGCCATCATCACCTTCTTCATCGCGCTGGGCATCGCGGCGATGCTGTTGCCATACCACATGGTGGTACCGGTGGCGTCGGCCGCCGTGTTCCCCAGCATCTGCTGGATCCTGGTGGAAACCATCGTGGTGCTGCGTCGCGGCTACAAGCCGGCGTGGCTGTTCCTGCTGGCCTGGTTCCTGTTCCTGCTGGGAACCGGCATGTTTTCCGCCATCGCCTTCAACCTGCTGCCGAAGAATTTCATCACCGAATACGGCGTGCAGATTGGTTCCGCGCTGGAAATGCTGCTGCTGTCGGTCGCGCTCGGCTACCGCTATGCAGCCTTGCGCAACGAGAACGAGCGCATCGTGCGTGAAGCGCGCGACCAGCTGGAGCACAAGGTCGAACTGCGCACCACCGAGCTTCGCAGCGCGTTGGTGCAGCTGGAAAATGCACATGAGCGCCTCAGCGAATCCAGCCGCCACGACGGCCTGACCGAACTCTACAACCGCACCCATTTCCGCGAAGCGTTCGAACACCTGCTGTCCGAGGCACGCAACAGCCGCCGCCCCATTTCGTTGCTGATGATCGACCTGGACCACTTCAAGCGCATCAACGACGAATACGGCCATCTTGTCGGCGATGACTGCCTGCGCTGGACTTCCAATACGATGGCCGAGGCACTGGCACCGCATGGCGCGCTGCTGGCACGCTTCGGCGGCGAGGAATTCATCGCCGCCCTGCCCGGCATGGATCTGGCGCAAGCCAGCGTGGTGGCAGAGGAATTGAGGCAGAGCCTGCACCGGAAGCCCTGCCGCAGCGGCGACCGCATCATTCCCATTTCGGCCAGCATCGGCGTGCACTCCGTGGATATCGCCGCCAAGGACAGCGTGGAATCCGCGATGCAGGTGGCGGACCAGGCCTTGTACGCCGCCAAGGCCGAAGGGCGGGATTGCGTGCGGACGCTTTGAGGCGACCACCACGTCGCAAATGGTTCTTGGTTCTTGGTTCTTGCCTTGGCCTCCTCCCTTGCGAAGCAGGGGAGGATTGAGGAGGGGTGCCTTTGCCTTTGACTTTAATCTTTCCCAAAAACCAACAACCAAGCACCAACAACCCAACTACCAGCTACCAGTTCACCAGTCCCTGCATCCACGCCCTGTCACCAAACCAGAAACGACGCTAGCATCACTGCTTCCAGACCGCCCCGGAATCCAAATGCCCATTCGCCATCTCGCCACCCTCGCGCTGTTGCTGGCCATGCAAAACGCGTCCGCTGCCAGCAGCACGGCATCCGCACGACAACTGGCCCAGGACGCGATCATCGTGGATACCCACATCGACGCGCCCTCCGAGTTGCAGGCCGAATGGAAGGACGTGGGCCAACTGACCCCGAGCCGCGAATTCGACTACCCGCGCGCGCGCGAAGGCGGCCTGGACGTGGCCTTCATGTCCATCTATACCTCGCCCGAAGAGGATCGCCTGGGCACCGCGCGCCAGGTCGCAAACAGCCAGATTGATTCAGTGGAAGCCATGGTGGGCCGCCACCCCGACAAATTTGCCGTACTCACGTCTCCCGGTGATGTGGAACGCCTGCGTGCAGGCAAGCGCGTGTTGCTGGCACTGGGCATGGAAAACGGCGCGCCGCTGGTCGATGACCTCGCACAGCTTGCGAATTTCCACGCGCGCGGCGTGCGTTACATCACCCTCGCCCACAGCGCCAGCAACCGCATCAGTGACTCGTCCTACGACACCAACCGCCAATGGCAAGGCCTCAGCCCGTTCGGCAAGGACGTGGTGGCCGAGATGAACCGCCTGGGCATCATGGTTGACGTGTCGCACCTGTCCGATGCAGCAACGCTGCAAGCGGTGAACCTGAGCCGCGTGCCGGTGATTGCCAGCCATTCCGGCCTGCGCCACTTCACGCCCGGCTTCGAGCGCAACCTCAGCGACGAGCTGGCCAAGGCCATCGCCGCGAAGGGCGGCGTGGTGCAGGTCGTGTTCGGAATAGGCTTCGTGAATCCGCAGGCAGCCGCTGACCTGCAAGCCAGGTTTTCCGCCAGGGCCGCCTTCGACGCGCGCAATGCGGCGGCCGCGAAAGCAGGCAAGCCGCTGGAAGACAGGGCTGCGTTCGACGCGGAGTGGAATCGCACCCATCCCACTCCCGCGACCTCGATTGACGCCGTGGTCGACCAGATCGACTATGCCGTCAAACTCATCGGCGTCGACCACGTGGGTATCGGCTCGGACTTCGATGGTGTCGACGGCAAACTGCCCGAAGGCCTGCGCAACGTCGCCGACTACCCCAACCTGGTCGCCAGCCTGCAGGCACGCGGCTACAAGGACGATGACTTGAAGAAGATCCTGGGTGGCAACCTGCTACGGGTCTGGTCCGCAGTGGAAGCGGGAAGCGAACAGCCCAAACATTGACCCGTCGCATGCGCGTAGGAGCTGCGTAAGCTGCGACCGAATCCAGTCAGGCGGATACTCCACGGACGCCATGATTCACGCGCAGTCGCAGCTCACGCAGCTCCTACGTTGCCATGTTGCCATCACTCACGATGACAGCGCGACGCGGGCCGCATCAAGCAGTCTGCCTGACTCCACCAGCTGCACAGCGGTAGCCACTTCCGCATCCATCGCACGATCCCGATCCAGGAACGGAATTTCCGCACGCAACGCAGCATGCGCCGCTGCGACGGCATGGCCGGGATGGAATTCGTCCGAACTCGCCAGTTCCGCACGCAGCCCCTCGACTTCCTCCAGGAACACCGCGTCCGCGCCCGATGCACCGCCCTGCACCTTGCCTGCGAAAGCCGCTGTACCGGCGCGCGAAGCAAGATCGCGTGCCGCATTGATCATGTCGCGACGCAGGTCCAGCGCCTGTGCAGCGCTGTAGAGTTCCAAGCCCAACACTTTCGCCAGGTCACGCGTCATCGCCAACACCTGGCGTGCTTCGTTGGCACCCATCGACACATGGTCTTCGGCGTTGGCGCTGGTGGGAATCGAAAACACCGACGCCGGATGCGCGCGGCTGGCCAGGTCGTTGACGATGGCGGCCGCGGTGTACTGAACGATCATGTGGCCGGACTCGGTGCCATCCTCGTTGCCGATGAGGAACGCAGGCAACCCGTCATTCGTGGCCGGATCGACCAGCTTGTTGAGCCTGCGCTCGCTGATGGAGGCCAGCACCGGGATAGACGCCTTCACGTAGCTCATTGCGAGCGCCAAAGGCATGCCGTGGAAGTGGCCCGCGGAGATCACCTGCTCCTCCACATGCGCCGCATCCAGCTTGTCCGGGAATACCAGTGGATTGTCGGTGACCGAATTCAGTTCAATTTCGAGCACGCGCCGGGCCTGCGCGACCGCGTCGCGCACCGCGCCGTGCACCTGCGGTATGCAGCGCAATGAATAGCTGTCCTGCGGCTGGTGCTTCTTGCCGCCACGGAACGGGCGGAAGCGGGTGTAGAACTTCTCGCGGCCATGGCGCTGGTCGCTGGGCACCCAGTCCCAGCCAATATCAAAGCGCAGCGCGCGCGAGGCTTCCGTATCCCAGCTGTGCGGCAGCCACTGCCTGAATTTCGGCACCAGGTGGTACGGGATATCCGCCAGCGTCGACCCGGACAACAAGCGGCGCAGTTGCGATGCGACATGCACCTGCCCCGGATGCGGACGCAAGGCATGCACTTCCTCGGCGAACGCACCCAGGCGCCCGGCGAAGGCATCGATGGTCATCGCGGCCGCAAGATCAGCCGTGTCCAGCAAGGCATCCAGCTTGTGCACGGCCAGCACGCCCATCGCCAGCATCTGCGCGGTACCGTTATTCAGGGCCAGGCCTTCCTTGTAGGAAAGCTTCACCGGCGTCAGTCCTGCGCGCTGCAATGCCTGCGCACCTGGCATGCGCTCATCCTGATAGAACGCTTCACCACCACCCAGCAGTACCAGCGCAAGGTGCGACAGCGATGCGAGGTCGCCGGAAGCGCCGACCGAACCCAATTCCGGGACGACCGGCACGATGCCGGCGTTGAGCATGGCCGCCATCGACTCCAGCGTTTGCACGCGGATACCGGAGTGCCCACGCAAGAGTGTGTTGATGCGGATCCCCATCATGGCGCGCACTACTTCCGGCGCCATCGGCTCGCCCACGCACACGGCGTGGGTGATGATCAAATTGTTCTGCAGCTCTTCGTGCAATGAACGACCGGACTTCACTGCACCCGGCAATTCATCGCGCAAGGGATGTGCGCCCAGCAGCTTGTCGGCGTTGCTGCCGAAGCCCGTGGACACGCCGTAAATGGGTTCCTCGCGCCGCACCTGCTCCGCCAGGAACTCAGCAGCGCGGGCGACTGCTTTCAGTGATTCGGGCGCCAGCCCGACGCTTGCACCATAGGCGATTTCGACCAGTTGGTCGCGGCTCAGCGATTGTCCATTCAGCAGGATAGGTTTCATCAGCGGCCTGCCAGTGCGCGGGTCTGTTCCAGCTCCACGCGCAAGGTGGACGCGAGTTGGTCGCGGGTGGTCTCGAATTGCTGCTCGCGAGCGAGATCTTTCACCGTCACCACGCCACGCTTCAGCTCGTCTTCGCCCGCCAGCACTACGAAGCGGATGCCGGCACGCGAGGCGTACTGGAACTGCTTGGCCAGTTTCTTCGCTTCCATCTGCACTTCGGTATTGATGCCGCCGGCCCGCAGGCGCCGTGCGATGTCCAGCGACTCGGTCAGCTGGTTGTCTTCCATCAAGGCCACCATCGCCTGCACCGAGCTTTCGTCCACGCCAGCAACCAGACCCGCTTCGCGCAGCTGCCAGAACAGCCGGGTCAGGCCGATGGAAATACCCACGCCCGGCAGTTTCGACTTGGTGTAGTGGCTGGCCAGGTCTTCGTAGCGACCGCCCGAGCAGATGGAACCGATCTGCTGGTAGCCATCCAGCATGGTTTCGTACACGGTACCGGTGTAGTAATCCAGGCCCCGTGCGATGGAAAGATTCAGGCAGTAATCGCTTTCTGGAACCCCCAGCGCATGCACCAGCTCCAGTACTTCACGCAGCTCGGCGATGCCCTGGTTGAACGTGTCGCTGCCCTGCCCCAGCGCGTCCAGTCGCTCGAGTGCATCGACATGGCTGTGGGAACGCACGGCCACGAATTCCAGGATCTTCTGCACGGTGTCCTGCGCCAGACCGAAGCCTTCGCCGGTCAGCGTCTCGCGCACGTAGTCCGCACCGCGCTTGTCCAGCTTGTCCACTTCGCGCAGCACGTCCATCTGTCGGCCGCCATCGGCGACGCCAAGCCCCTCGAAGAAACCGCGCATCAGCTTGCGGTTGTTCAACTGCACGGTGAAGTCGCCGATGCCAAGTTCGGAAAAGACCGCGTGGATCACGGCCAGGATTTCCGCATCAAAACGGATACTCAACGCATCCTTGCCCACCACGTCGATGTCGCACTGGTAGAACTCGCGGAAACGGCCGCGCTGGGCACGCTCGCCGCGGTACACGCGCTGGATCTGGTAGCGACGGAAGGGGAAGGCCAGCTCGTGCTCATGTTCAGCCACGTAGCGGGCCAGCGGCACGGTCAGGTCGAAGCGTAGGGCGAGCTCTGGCAGGCCCTGGCTTTCTTTCTCAAGGGCGCCCGTGGACTGGGCGAAATACACCTGGCGCTCGGTTTCCCCGCCGGATTTGGTCAGCAGCACCTCGGACAGCTCGAACACCGGGGTTTCCACCGGCAGGAACCCGAAACGCTCGTAATTGCGGCGAATCGTGTCCAGCATGCGCTGGAAGGCGATCTGGTCACGGGGCAACAGCTCCATGACCCCTGGCGGCGTGCGCGGCTTGATCAAGCGGAAAACTCCCAGAATAGTGGCCTGTGTGGGCCCAAATGCGGCTGGTGGTCATTTTAGCGGGTGAATGGCCTGTTCCGCCCGGAAAGCGCCTACCCCTTGCCCCACATGGGGCCGACTGAATACAATACGCGGCTTAATCGGGGTGTAGCTCAGTCTGGTAGAGCGCTACGTTCGGGACGTAGAGGTCGCAGGTTCGAATCCTGTCTCCCCGACCAGTTCAATGGTTCTTTCCCGAAACCGGCCTTGTGCCGGTTTTTTCATGCGCGGCTCTTGGTGGGTGCTACCGTTCTGCGCAAAACCACTTGCACCTGACCCGGCCGGTCATGCGCTTGGAATGAATAGAACCCGCCTGCGCATGTCCACGCCTGCGCGAAGGGTGCCTCGTCTCTCATTTCAATCTCCTGCTTGAGAATGCAGAAGAGCTCTGCATGCGAAACGATTTTGCGAATGCACGCTCGTTTACTTGGATTTCAAAACTGACGCAACGTCGCAGCTCTCACATCAAATTTATTTTTTTCAGAACCCTGGTGCTGTTGATCCCTCAATTGTGAGTTGAGATTTGATGCTGTCTCTGCAGAATGCAGGTGGCAGTAATGGAGCTTCCGTTATGCGCCATGAAGGCGCCATCGTTTGGCGCCGCAGAATCGATCGTGCGAAAGACCAGAATTCTTTCATGTGCCTTGCTCGCAACGCTGTCCGCAACGATTGCAGAAGTTGCAGCGGCGTCGGGCCTTGAAAGCAGCGGGATTGCCGGCAAACGTGAAGACTCCCTATCAAACGCAACAAGCCTGCGCGACGCACATCGCTACCTTGACGCGTTACAGGTCTACGAAGACCTGCTGACCCGTGATCCACGTGACCATGAAGCACTGCGCATGCGCGTGCTCACGTTGAGCAACATAGGCAACAGCCACCAAGCCTGGCAGCTTTATCGCATGCAGCCAGACATCTTCACCGGCAGCGAGCGCGAGCAAATCGAATTGGACCGACTGGCCAGGCTGATTGGCTGGAGCCAAGCCTACGGCGAAGACGAAGACACCCGCCTTGCCGAAGCAATCGCGACGGAATCAGAAATCGTGAAATATCTCGACGCCCGGCGCTTGGCTTGGAAAGAAGCCCCCCGGAGGCTGCGCGTCGACCACCTGATCCTGCTCAACCGCCTTGGCCGGCATGAGCAAGTGGCGCAGGAATATCAGGAATTGCTGGAGCAGGGGCAAGCTGTACCTGACTATGCGCTCGGCGCCGTGGGAGACTCGTTACTGACCCTGCGCAGGCCTGAAGACGCCATCATTGCCCTGCAGGCAGCTTCAGCCGCCGATCCTGAAAACGCCGGGCTGCAAGTGCAGCTTGCCTATGCACGCCTTGAGAGCGAACAACCTGGCGCAGCCATCCAATACCTCGCTGGATACCGTGACCGCCAACCCGATTGGAAATATGCCGAAGGCGCGCGCGAGCCCTATCCCAACTGGTCCCGCCACCAGGCCGATACGACCCTTGCAATGCTGGCCGCTTACACCGAGGACTTGCCGGCGGCCCAGGACGCCATGGAACATTTCGTATCGATCGCGCCGGCCAATGCCGAGATGCAGGCATCACTGGGAAGCGTCTACCAGATGCGTGGCTGGCCGGAGCGCGCATTGGAACGCTATCGAATGGCTGGCACCTTGGACAAGCGCAATGTGGCAGCCCGCATCGGGCAAGTAGAGGCTCTGACGACACTCAACCGCGAGCACCTCGCGAGGCCACTACACGACGAATTGCTGCGCATGTATCCATCATCTCCAGGCGTGGCACGCATGGATGCTGACTGGCGCGCGCACCAGGGCTGGCAATGGCGCGCGCATTCAAGCGGCGGGCGTAGTGAAGCGAGTGACGATGCCACTTCCCCGGTTTCCCCGCTGGGCAGCCGGGATGGCCACTATGGCCTGGAAGTTGGCTCCCCCCTACTGTCCGATCGCTGGCGCATCATCGGCATGCTGGACCATCGATGGGCGGACTTCCAACAACGCCGCATCCATGACCAGCGCCTAGGCGTCGGGATCGCTTACAGCTTTGACAGGCTGGAGGCTGCCGCAAGCATCAACCATGCGCGTGACGCTTTGGGCGGGACTGGACTGGACGTGCGTGCGAGCTGGAGGCCAAGCGACACCTGGGGCATTGGCATAGGCGCACGCCGGCATGATCCGGATGCCTCGTTGCAGGCTCGCGCTGCGGGCATCACCGCTGACAGCCTGGAAATTTCAACGAAGTATGCGCCCAGCGAACGCACAACCATGGACTTTGGGCTCCACCGCTTCCGCTACGGTGATGGCAACCGTCGCGACAGCCTGTCCGTATCGTTCGACCAACGCGTCCTCAGCCAGCCATATCTCCTGCTGAACGTGATTGGATTTGCTTACTCCAGCCGCGGCAGTCGACTTGATGCGCCCTATTTCAATCCTTCCCGTGATGCCTCGTTGGAAGCCGGGCTGCGCATGGACCATCTGGCGTGGCGCGATTACGAGCGGCATTTCCGCCATCGCCTCGATGCCTCGCTGGCGCGCTACTGGCAGCAGGGCCATGGCCAAGCGTGGGTGCCCACGCTTCGCTACCAGCACGAATGGCAATTCGCACTGGGCAAGGTACTTTCCTATGGAGTGAATTGGTCGCGTCCCGTCTATGACGGCCAGCGCGAGGAACACCTGGGGCTTGATGCAGAGCTCCGGTGGGGAGAATGAAATGAACACATGCCGGTTCGATTGGATGGCTGGGCTTGTCTTTCTGTTCGGCATGGCGTGGGCGACGCACTGCAGCGCCAACGAATCTTTGCTGGTGCTCAGCTACCACGATATCCGTGACGATGTTGCTGCCGAGGGCGACCCGGATGCGTATGCAGTCAGCCAGCAGAATTTCGCCGCGCACCTGGACTGGTTGTCGGGCCATGGCTACAACCCAGTCTCGCTCTCCCAAGTCATCGAAGCGAGCCGGAGTGGCAGGCCATTACCGAAGAAACCAGTACTGCTGACCTTCGACGACGGCCTGCGCAGCACATATACCCATGCGTACCCGTTGCTGCGCGCCTATGGCTATCCGGCGCTGATCGCCGTCGTCAGCGGCTGGATGGACTTGCCTGATGGCACGCAGATCGACTACGCGGCACGTCCTTTCACGCGCGATGAGTTCCTGACCTGGGAACAGCTTCGCGAGATGAGCAACAGCGGACTGGTTGAAGTTGCCAGCCACACCCACGACCTGCACCGGGGCGTGCGCAGCAATCCACAGGGGAACACGACTCCTGCAGCGACGACGCGGATCTACGACCCTGCCGCAGGATCGCACGAGGACGAAGCCACGTATCGCGCCCGCATCCGCTCCGACCTGGCCCAAAGCGTCGCCCTGATCCGCAAGCACACGGGCCATGCACCACGCGCGGTCGTATGGCCATACGCCGCTTACAACGATGCCGCGAACCAAATCGCCGACTCGCTTGGCATGAATATTTCATTCGACCTGGAGGGCCGCAGCACGCCCGTTTCACCTGACCTGCATGGGCTTGCACGCTTGCTCGTGACCGGGAACCCGGGAAGCAACCAGCTGGCTTATGAGCTTCGCCACCCCGAAGACGATGCTCCCTTGCGTGCCCTGCAGGTGGACCTGGACTCGGTGTACGACACTGATCCTGCCCAGCAGGAGCGAAACCTTGACCTGTTGGTCGAACGGGTCAAGCGCATCGCGCCAAGCCATGTATTCCTGCAGGCCTTTGCGGATCCGGATGGCAATGGTTCCGCGGACGCACTCTACTTCCCGAACCGCTACATGCCGATGCGTGCCGACTTGTTCGGCCGGGCAGCGTGGCAACTCAAAACACGAGCTGGCGTGGGCGTCTATGCCTGGTTACCCGTGCTCGGTTACGAACTACCGGACAACCGCATGCGCGAAGCGCTTTCAATCCGGAGCCCGGAGGCGGATGGCATCTACCGCCTGGATTTCAGTCGCCCCGAAGTACATGCCGTTGTTACCGGCATCTATGAGGACTTGGCGGTCAATTCCTGGTTTGGCGGCCTGCTGTTCCACGACGATGCCTACCTGCGCGACACTGAACTCACCGGCCTCACGGATACGCTGGATGATTCCGCACGCACCCGTGCGCTCATCGCTTTCACCTTGGACCTGCGGGATGCGGCGCAGCGCTGGCGGCCAAAACTGAAGACTGCACGCAATCTGTATGCGCGCCCGCTGCTCGATCCAAGCAGCGAGTCCTGGTTCGCCCAGCGGCTGGATCTATTCAACAATTCCTACGATTACACCGCCTTGATGGCAATGCCCTGGATGGAGGTAAGCCATGATCCGGCGGCATGGCTCGGCACTTTGGTGCAGGCGGCGCGAGCGCACGACCCTGCGCTTTCACAGACCCTGTTCGAACTGCAGACGCTGGATTGGAATACGCGCGTCCGGATTTCCGGCGATAAGCTGCAGTCACAATTACGCCAACTGCAATCACTCGGCGTCCGCCACCTGGCCTGGTACCCGGATGACTTCATCGCCAACCGTCCACAGTTGCAGGATGCGCGCGCAGCCATGTCGGCCGGCGGCTTCCCGTACGAGCCGAAGTGAGGAAGGCATGCATCCGCTGATTGCACTGCTTTTCCAATTCGCGTTCTTCTATCCGATCGTCATGTCGTTTTTCTGGATGTCGGGCGGCCTGTATTACTACGTTCGTCGTGAACGCAAGTCCCGCATGCGTACCGACCCGCCTCCAATGCCGGATTATCCGTTCGCTTCACTACTGGTGCCGTGCCATAACGAATCCGACAACGTGGATGAAACCATCGCCGCCGCGCTGGCCCAGCGGTATCCTGAATTTGAAGTCATCGCCATCAACGATGGCAGCAGCGACGACACTGCAGCCAAGCTGGATCGGCTGGCTGCACTGCACCCACGCCTGCGTGTCATCCACCTGGATCGCAACCTGGGCAAGGCCAATGCCATGCGCATGGGTGCACTGGCAGCGGGTTCGGAGTACCTGGTGTGCATAGATGGCGATGCCATGCTCGACAAATACGCCATGCACTGGATGCTCTGGCACCTTGTCTCCGGGCCAAGGGTTGGCGCAGTGACCGGCAACCCGCGCATCCGCAATCGTTCCACCCTGCTGGGCAGGCTTCAGGTCGCGGAGTTTTCCTCCATCATCGGCATGATCAAGCGCGCCCAGCGCGTGTATGGCCGTATTTTCACCGTCTCGGGCGTCATCTGTGCATTCAGGCGCACTGCGCTGCACCGCGTCGGCTACTGGGCCGAGAACATGGTAACCGAGGACATCGACATCAGCTGGCGCCTGCAAATGGACCATTGGGACATCCGCTACGAGCCAAATGCGTTGTGCTTCATCCTCATGCCCGAAACACTCAAGGGGTTATGGCGGCAGCGATTGCGGTGGGCACAAGGAGGTGTCGAAGTTCTGCACCACCATGGCAATTCCCTAGTCTCCTGGCGCAAACGCCGCATGTGGGGCGTATTGCTGGAATACATGTTGAGCGTGGCGTGGGCCTACGCGATGCTCTTCATCATCGTGTTGTGGGCATTAGGGAAATTCATCCAAATGCCCGAGCAGTTGACCGTGCTTTCGCTGCTTCCTTCCTGGCACGGCGTGATCCTGGGCGTGGTCTGCATGCTGCAGTTCGCCAGCAGCATGGTCATCGACCGCCGCCATGAAACCGGGATTGGGCGTAACTACTTCTGGGTGGTGTGGTACCCGATGGTGTACTGGATGCTCAGTATGTTCACCACCATCGTCGCCGTACCAAAGACGCTTTCCAAACGCCGTACTCGTGCAACCTGGGTAAGTCCAGACAGGGGGATCAGATGAAGTACGACTCGAGAATCATCGTCAAGCCACACGCAGTGCCACCATTGCACCGGACCTTGTGGGGGATGGTGACTGCAGCATGCTGGTTGTTCTTTGTATACCTGCTAGCGCCCTTGCTGACCGTCGTGCTCTGGTTTCTTGGCATTCGCACCGCCTATTTCGAGCTGTATCAACGCGAACATGCCATCGAGCCATTCCTGTTGCTCGTGCTGCCGCTGCTTGCCGTGGCATGCGCCTTGCTACTGGTCGGGTGGGCCGAATACAACCGCTGGCGGTTCGTGGGGCGCAAGGAACGTCGAATGCCTCAGGCCAATGCAAGCCAGGCGCAGGTAGCCGAGCGCCTAGGCGCAGACCTGCAGCTTGCAATGCAGCTTGCAAATTCAAAGAGCGTGACCCTGCACATGGATGAGGATGCTCTACCGAGATCATTGACGCAGGCTGCGGCAATGCCTTTCCGTCAAGCAATAACTGCACGGGAATTTCTTCTAGTCCAGCCGTCACCCCTGACGACGTAGCGCCCGGCACTGAAAGCCTACCACGCCCTCGAACCGCAGGCCTGCAGTCCGCAGGCCCGACCGTCCGAACAGATTTCGCATCGCGCAAGCTGGAAAGGATTTT